>JBAUIH010000176.1:0-25122 GCA_049682755.1 Candidatus Aminicenantales bacterium
CAGATGCCTGTATAGACTGTTGTTGTGTTGTTAAAATGACAGTGACGAGCAATATCGCAGCGATTATTCCAGTTTTTAGAGCCTTTTCAGATTGATTTTGGGTATGAGGATTGGTTTAAATCGGTGAATTATTCTATGGATAAATAACAAGTTCCGTGTATGCTCTAATCGATCTAATAATTGCTGATATTCCTGCTCTCCTGCAGGACTAACTATTTCCGCAATATCATATTTCGGATTACCGTCATAGCAATTAATTGGTACAGTACGTTCATTGAAACCATTGGCTGTAACAGAGTCAGGTAATCGCTCGCCAGCAAAAGCCTTATGACAAAATGTGAAATACGCATTTTGAGCTCTTCCATTATGTGTATCAGTGCGTGCTACCCTACCACCGTTGATATAACCAGTTTTGTAGATTTCCATTAGTCTATTATTTTCGTCGATACTATTAGCTTCATCTATACATAAAGTTCCGGTCGCTTCCTCTTGACTCCCTAGAAATTGATAAATGTTTGCGGGCGTCATATCCGTACTCATAAACGTTCTATAGCCTAGTAATTTTATTAGAGTTAGATTATTACTCTTACCTGAGCCAGGTTTTCCAATAAAAAACAGGTAGTGTGTTAGTCCTAGTCGGTCTTGGTAATATGTATATGTGATATCAGCTGATAAGAGTGTGATATGATTCTCATCTCCAACGATAAATAGTTTGCAATGGGATTTTACATTAGTATGTAGATCGCTTAACGACATATTTTGAGCTTCATTTCCAAAATCAAAAATCTCTTGTTCCGACGAAAATGAATATGGTTTAGATAGGTATGTCTCTTTTTTCAATGGTTTTAAAATTTTACCTTCCATGTTTATGGAACTTTTTACAGATATTGAACTACAATCTCTCTTGACAACAAGGAATTTTGGTTGTCCTGAAATTAAAACAGCTTCTGCGAGAAAATCTACAGATGAGTATCTTATGACATGAGAGTTGAGGGATCCGCTGTTATCATTATCACTATTACTATTGTTACTGCTACTACCATTGTTATTGGTATTAGACTTACGCCCGATAAGATCTTCAGGTTTTCTCATAAGCTAATCAGCTATTTCCCATCGTAACCGATTTCTAATACTAAGATTGTATTGCCGCTCACTGGTTACACATTCAAATACTCTTCCAATAACATCACGCATTACGTCATCCAATGTTTTCTGATCGTCGACAAGCTCTGCCAACTCTTGTTTAATTTTATTATCTTCTATGTGGGAAAGATGTAGAATGAAAACTGGATCTGGTACGTAGTATAAGGTTTTCACATGGGCTTCGTATGTACGCTTTACAAGCCCAGTTTTTTCATCTAGATATTTATGTCTTAATATATTCAGAAATAATTCCTCAGTTATTCTGTTTAAGGTAAGATCGTCTGTCTTTTCTATGATGTCATAACCAAAACATTTATGGTGTTTGCCATCGTAATCCCATGGAAATAGATTTCCAGTATCATCGAGTTTGTTAGGGCTTAATGCAATTATCTTGTAACATTTGACACATCTGAAAAAACGATGTCGGCCGATATCGTCGATATTAACACTATCATCCATAACTCTATCACCACCCCTCTTTGCATTTACCGCAGAGATAAACCGAAAATGTAGACAAGTCATCCACCTCCCCATCAAACATTTCAGTTGCTAGATTGGTACAACCAGGAATATCGCAGCATATAGGTTTATTAGAAAACTGTGTACTACAGTAGATATCTTCATTCATAATTGGTTTCGCCTATTTTTTACCTTTGACTCAGAAGGCGCACTCTTAACATCAAATGGGTTCCTGATTTTGTCTTCAGTTCGCTCTTCTTTCAATAGACGAAGAGTTTTGTGTATGTATAGTGAGGTGCGGCATGCTGGGCAGCAAATAACGTATTGATTAACGCCAGTATTAAAGCCATGAATGTCCGCATCTTTTGCATAAACTTTTTAAAAAGATTTTTTCTTTATTCGTTGTATGTTTACTAGTTAGTAGGTATGTAGCTATATTAAAAGCTTATCTCATTGTACTAAGTCCCTATTGATAGGGACTAGCTCTTTAAAATAAAGATACGGATCAAAAGTTACCACTCATGGGAATAATCTATCGATAGAAATTACATAGAAGTTGCATTATATTCTGGAGTTAACAGAATCCTATTTCCTCTGACCTTGTCATCAAAACCTCCCGTTTGAGGCGAGCTAGTTTAGGATTTTTCTGTATCATTAATATAATTTCATTGAGCTTACGATCTATTTGTTCACGCAACTCTTGTATTTCTTATTCATATTTTTGACCCATTATTTGTTTCTCCAGTTATAGTTATCATCATTGATCTGTCTCGATAGAAACTAATTGAATATCTATGTATAGAAATGGTTAATATATTTCGAGCCAGATGGAAAAGGCAATTTCAATGGATGTTTGAAGCTCGTTTTGGTATGAATAGTCTTTTTCGAGATTTGACGAGCTCTAGTGGTACAGGTTTTATGAGTGCAGTTTGTGGGCTCTTCAATATTTTTACAACTAGTTCCATTTGTCTATGAAGCTCCTGTATCTCTTGTTCATGTCTTTGATTCATTTCTGTTTCTCTTTTTCGATGATATTGATCTTGCAACTCATTTTCTCTTTGCAATTTTTCGACAGTTTTTTTAATCGAATCCTGCTCAATTATTCTGCTGGCAAGCTGTTCTTGAAGTTTTTCAACTTTCGGCACATCCTCTAGTTTATCTTTATAATCGGCAATCTGTTTGCGAAGTCTGAATTCATCATTTATTGTTAGAGCATCTACAGCTTTCATATATTCGAGCTTGATCTTTTTGCGGGATTCCTCGTTATTTTTGTCATAATAGAACTCGTCCAGCCCAACGGTATGTCCCATCATCAGCTCTTTGAACTTTCCGACAACTTCGGAGTTTACCAACATCGTATCAAAAAATTTTCTCGCTGCATGATCAGGCTGCAACTCTTCGAATGGAAGACCGGCATTTCGAATTAACTGTCGCATTTGCCTATTAATAGCCAGTACTTGGGGGCATTTGGGTGTGTTTATTCTCTTCGAATAGATGGCGTATTTATCACGAATGAGAGGCGACCTTTCATCTAATTTCTCACCTTGTTTTCGCCTCTGCTCTAAATATTCATCAATTATTGACATGCATTCTGGGGTAACCAATGTCACATATCTTGACTTTTTACTCTCCGTATACTGTTAATAGCCCTAAACCTTCGTCCAATTTTATCAGTGATTTGATAGTCAAAGCTGGAATTGCTCCAACTCTAATACCACTCGAAGCCATTAGTAAGAGAATACACCGATCTCTCAGATCAGCTAAAGACAGAAGTTTTGAAATCTCTTGTCTAGTATATGATCTATAATCATTTGATACATCTTCCGGATAATAATGCTTAGCTATCTTCTTCCATGGTAATACTATTTCATGCTCTTCTAACAGTGACTGAACACCCACAAGATAAGATTTGATGCTATTAACTGATATCTCTCCTCTTTTTGGCTTGCCTGCGGTATTTTTACTCTTTTTCCTCAATTCCAAGACATATTTTATAACCATATCTTTGAGTTCCTCAGGTTTTAGCCTAACTAACTCATCGGGGTTTGTGTGGTGGAATCTACAGAATAATGGTACATGAACTGAATATGTCTTCTTCGTACTCTCTGTCTTCAAGCCATCGAGCCATGATTTGCATGATTCATACAAAGATGTGACAATGTTCATGTATGACAAACACCAACTGAGAACAACTAATAAACGTAGCATTTAATCTAGTTATCATACAATAACCGACCAACCATCCAATCAATCAGCTTAGAATTAGGAATGAATTTTAAAGACAATCTTATAGAAACACATGTGGAAAGTATCAATGTTGTTTGCCTTGGTGAAACAGAATTTGTAAAAGGATTAGGCAAAAAAGGGCAATCGAGTGATATAACAACTTATGACAAAAAAAATGATGACAGAATCATGACATTCATAATTCCGTCAGGCTATCCCGATAAGATCCAACCATTAATTACCGCGGTAAATTTGGCAGAATATTCGATAATTAATGTTAACAAACTGGATAGGTATTTAGGAGAGCAAATAGTAGCCTTAGAACTGCTGCAACAATATAGAGGATTTCTCCTTCATTCTTACGAAGTTGATATTAAAATACTCAACAGTCTCCTAAAAAATACCATTACATCCTCATTCAAGGTTGAGCAGAATATTGATAGTCTTAAAGAAAGTATCAATTCTTTATCTCCAATAAAAAGAGACGGGTTACCGATTATCCATATAGATACTATTTTTAACGTAAAAGGAGTCGGTGTGGTCGTATTGGGTATACTTAAGCAGGGTGCCATCAAAATACATGATGAACTAATATTATTTCCTCAAAAGAAAAAAGTTATAATCAAAAGCATACAAATGCATGATAAAAATGTCGAAGAATCCAATAGTCCAGCTAGGGTGGGTCTTGCTCTAACTGGTGTTTCTTTTGGGGAGATTACTAGAGGAGATATTTTATCTAATATCAATCATTTTACTTCCGTAGATCAGGAATTAATCATAGATTTTAATAAGCTGTCGTTTTATGATAACGATCTTTCAGAAAATCATTCATATCTTTTGTCCATAGGAACACAGATTAGGCCTGCAAAGATAGAGAAACTAGAGAATAATAGGCTAAAGATAATATCTGAAAAGCTATTTTCCTTTAAGGCAGGAGATATTGCAATTCTGTTAAATCCAGATAGTAAAAGTATACGAATCGCAGGTTCAGGGAGAATACATGTATGATATTTCTCAGTATATCTATGAGTTCAGTTGTTATGTTGATTGAATTAACATTTAGTTAAAGTAGCTTAGCGAGTAGTATGAAAATGAAATCAATATTAAGACAGGAGGTACATACGGTTTGCAATTGAATACTTAACAAACCTTACCTACTTTCTGCAATTGCAATTTTAAGAGTATTAACCCGTGTTATGTCGTCTTGGACTTCACTGGCTTCGGGTATGTTCTTTGGTTGTTTTTCCAAATTTAGAGTAGTACTCTAGTTTAGTAAAAGAAATAAGTAGATGAACCATGTGTTTTCTATAGGTTAGTCTTCTTCCTCTTCTCCTTCTCCTCCGCCTTCTCCCTTTGCGTCACCACCTCCTGTATTACTACCTGAGTTATCTAGTTCTCCAGTTGATGGGAATGTAGTTGGTACTTCTTCAACTGGCGGGGGTCCTATGGGTTGTTGTGGGACTCCAGGAAAGGACATACTTGCTGCTGCTGCTGCTGCTGCTGCTGCTGAGCCTCCAGTACTTGCGGCGGCAGCCGCGGGTTTGTCATTATTATTAGAATCCATTGCTCCCTGCATAGTTGCAGTGTCTTCTACGTGTCTATCTTCCATTAACTTGGTGAAAGTGTCTTCAAACTGTCCTTGGTTAAGCTCCGCGTTTGAATCCTGTGAATTACTTCCTCTTCTATATCTTCAGTGCTTAATTCCGACGCAATGCGGTTGATAGATCTCTCATATTTAAGTCATATTCATTTACGTCTAATGTACGTATTAACTCGTGTTGTTCATTGTGTAACTCCATCGTGTCTACTTTTGCAAATGAGCCGGTATTTGTAAGGGGTTTTAAGTAAATGGTCTAGACATTTAAGAAGGATTAGGATTAGATTCTAACCTTTAGATAGGAGCGTGACTTAGTTAACATACGGACAATCCAAGAAGCATAGGAACACAAAAATGGAACACTTTACCTGAGTTTTTAAATGCCGAATAGCAAGAGAGTGTATTATAACGATAAAGAGATACAAAATGTTGACATTATATTTAGAATACCGAATATAGAAGGACATCTAATTACAGATATTTTAGACTATCCTGATATGCTTGAACATAATGACCCAGAAGAATGGTTGAATAGAAACCATATTACACAGGCTAGAATAAATGAGACTAGTCATTTTGTTGAGATAACACTAATGAATGACACCGACACAATTCTGAACGTCCGTAAGATACCTTATGAATCGGTCGCAGAAATAAATATTTTAAGTAAAGAGTCTGTTGGACCTCCTAAGATACCAATTAATAAATTATCAAAGTCTGAAAAGTCTAGTCTTAAATGACCCAGGAGGATAACTAGTGCTCTCATGCTCCAATAAAAGACTTATTACGGTCTATCCTCTTAAATGAGGAACGGCATGAAAGGACCTTATCCAATGGGTACCGGTGCGGAAAGCTTGTTCCATGTTGACAGTGGTGATGTACGATTAAAAACTCAACCTGTGAAATATACGAGTAATGACGGTTCAGTGTCTTGTAAATTGACAGTATACACACCCTCAGTAAGTCCTGAGGAAGTGGGATACAATGAGGAGGGAAAAATAAGAGATAGTCCTAAAGAATATTTTGAAATAGACGCTTTTGAAGGAAAAGAAAAAATAATGCAAACCAAGAAGGAACAGAACATAGTTGATGACTTTCCAATTAAATGTAATACTGAAGGAGAAGCATTAGGGATACTTATTAAATTATTAGGTGAATAAAGAGAAAAGTAAAGAGGAACACACATAAAATTTTTCATTATTGCAACGCTTTCTTAAATTGCACCACTTCTTACAGGATGCACTATCTTTTTCTTAGTCTCTTCTGTATGTGGTTTGCCTTTTGTTGGGTGCGTCGTGTGTTTTATGGTATTCTAGTCTGTTGTTAGTCTGTCTTTGTATGATTTCTTTGGGTCTATTGATACCCTTTAGTGGGTGATTGTGTGTCTTGGAATATTCTAAATGTCCCTCTTATTTTCTCACAGGTCTTTTGTGATAGACATCTCCCAACTTGTCATGGTTTGGGTTTCTTTTCAGCTCCGATGTTCTCTTACGTGTTTCTTCGAAATATAATCCTGACCTTCCCGCGTTTCATGTTTTGCATCCTGACTTGCATGGCATTATTTGTTTACTAGTACTATGATTTGGTTTAGTAAAAGAACTATGAAGACCCTTTCACTCATAGTAGGGAAAGTACGAAACTGTCTAAACTGTCATTATGCGAACACTTTTCCATCAGGAAGTTAAACTCTCTAGACTTCTCTGTAAGGCAGAATGTAATTTAATAAGTGATTCATATATTTTGATCTTCTCGTGTCCCAGTATCTTAATTGCGTTCTGCAACATGGGAACTGCATATTTGGTAAACGCGATAGGTACAACAAAATGACTTCTGGGCGGAGAATGCGTAATCCTCACCTTGGTTTCCATATTCAAACTACTTATCTTTCTTTTATGGTGGGATAATTTCTCTTATGCCAAGATTTTTGAAATCGAAAATGAGATTATCTGCTCTAAAAGTTGCAGTAGGCCCAGAATTAGTAATTACATAGTCTTTTTCTTTACCACAATCTACACTGTAAAACTCTTCGTCAGAAGTATCAGCATACCATTTGCCATTATCTTCAACTTCAGATATCTTATTCCAATTATTGTTAGCGTTAATATCCAAATATGATTCCATCTTTACAGATGAATCATTTTCGAGATTATACATTATAGTTTTCCAACCGATCCATTTATTTATGAGAGAGTTAGGTATTTCTGAGACTCCACGTGCATCAGTATATCCTCCAGTATGCCATATTTCCTTTTTCCAAGATACTTTGCCATCAAAGTATAAACCACCATTTAAAGCTGTCCCCTCACACGGAACCATATCATTATGTCGCCCTCCTCTTGCACGCCATGTCAGATGAGGATCTAACGAGTCTCCGTCTTCGCTTCCCTCATCCTGATCAGAGAATTCATTAGAACCTGCGGTTAGAGTAGAAGATATCATTCTAACATATCCTGTCATTTCTACATTCTTCCATTCTTCTTGCCCTGGAAGAGTATCTACACGTAGCCTCACCTTTGAACCATTTACTCTCCATGAATTATCTGAATGCTGATCCAATGTAATATCTGAGTTGAAAGAAACTATTTCATCGTCGAGCGGATCCTGCATGTTGATGAACCACTCTCTTCCATTCTGCACTGTAGGATAGATCTGGAGAGTACCAAATTGATCCATTCTTCTTTCCCCTTCTGGAATAGGGAGAGGAGGAGTAATAACGATTCGTGTATAAAGCATAATGAAAATAATAAAGAGAAGTAATATGCTTGATGCGATTAATATAATTCTCTTTCTGTGCTTTGCATTATCAGGCATCTTCATTTTATCAATCATAGTTTTTAATGGAGAACATCAGGAAGATAGAGAGAATAATTGATTTCGAATAAGTAGCACGGAAACATATCCACATATCGTTAATTACATTGATACAAATCATACATATAATAAATCAATGGTCAATTGATACGTATGTATATACATACCATACCCTAATAGAGTAGGATAACTAAACTGCTTGCTCAATGAAAACACTTTCATTTGCTATTTGACTAATAATACTAAGCCTAATCAAAGCTCCTTTGACGGGTATTGAAACTAATGGTTGAAATCCCCCAATATCATTTTAGGAATAGGATGATCGAGTGTTCCAAGATATTTTATATATATTTTCTTGCCTCTGGAACAGTTCTAACTGGATCATCAACTACGGTCGCGATGCCTTTACCTTTTACTCCTTTATGTGGAAAGTTCTCATCATCTATTGAAAAAGAAATATTAGGTTTGTTTCATAAATTCTTGATTTTCTTAGTTTGTTTTGGGTGTATTATCAAAGATTTTTCTCTATCATTATAGTAATTGAACCATACTGGTTGAATATTAGGATCCCCATCGTCATCAATAGAACCGAGTTGTATTTTCGAGGAATGTATCAACTTCTTCTTTGCTCATAGAGGAAGTACTGGTGATTGCACTAATGACCTTCATACCACTGATCCGGAATACATGCACAAAAGAGTTACTCCTCACAAGAAATTCTTCTTATTCGAATATATCAGAAAGTTTGATTATAAAGAGATCATCTCGACTCAAAATGTTCAGAACAATTGGACCTCATGCTGCTTGATGCACGGCATAATAAGCACCTGTTGTGCTAATTAGAACAGATAGTAGAAATTTACATCAATCACAGAAAAACTCTACGAGATCAACCTAGTAACAATGCCATAAACCTGCTGATCCCCAAAATGATTTTCTGTGTCTCCATCATCCGGATCGATGTTGAATATGTTACCATTAGAAATAGATATTGAAATATCCGCCTTATCCCATATGATCATACCATTTATCCATATATCTGCCGTTCCACTTATGATGACACTTTTATCTTCTGACAACCTAATTGGCATATCGTTACCATAAGGCATGAAATTGCTTATCTGATGAATATGCGTTCCCAGGCCATCCATAGGAGATGCAAGAAAGTTTACATCAAAGTTTGTCACGGATCCATTTCTGACACTAAGGTTCCATTCCCCTGTCAAAATCACTTTAAATGCATTGGATATATTAAAGTCTGAATCTGGAACAGTAATAACTAAAGAGCTGATCTGGCCTGTTGCGGAAAAACTATCACGACCCTCAACATTTCTGGGTCCAGATAAAACATTTGTAGTATTCCTTTGATCTGACTGTGCAAACAAAATACCAGTTGATCCTTGATCATAGTTGTTTAAGGCTATTGCTATTAGACATAATATTATCAAAATACAACTGAGAAAGGCTAACAAAGTGTTGATTTATTTCTTGGCAGCTGCTTTTTATAGTTTCCTTATAGCGCTTTAAGGAAATAATACAGAACGGCAAACCAAAAATTACAAGTACTGTTCATTGTAGGACGGACCTCAATTCTGCACCACTTCACATGAAGTTGTATGTGAAGACAACCGTTAATGATGATCGTAGTTCTAGATACTAAATGCTATCTATCCTATTCTGCACCTTGTCGTTGTGTGCATGTCTTTTTCGTATCTTATCCTAATCATAATGCGAGAAAAAGGCAACACATTACTAATAACATCTTGATTCAAGAAAAAATCCAGGTATAAACATTTGGATAAACCAACACAGAATTTTTGATTTAGGTACAACTAAATGGATTCAATTTGTATGTTTGTAAACACTTCTTACCGAGATATCGTAATATCACGTAAAATGTAGAAATTTGCAATTTACGAAGCCTTGGAATTTTCAGTCGGGCGGTCAGGATTTGGCTGGAATAGATATTTCAATACCGATTTAGATCATTCATACAATTTGAAGGGGCATTCTACTATTAGACTAAAAGTTACTATATATAAGTATCGGCTTTTCGGATCTCATCATGTTTACATACGATTTAGTTTCAGTCATGGAAATTGAGAATTAAGAATTCCTCCCAATTCTAACTTAGAGATCTAGAAATCGCTTTATATCTTAGATAAGGACTTGATTGATAATAGTAAATTACATACCCAATCATCAATGATAGAAATATGATGGATTTCAATCGTATTGCACATTCAAAGTAACTCACATCTATTTTCTCGAGTAGTTCGCGAATCTTTGGAAAGTAATATGCTCTTTGCAATAAAGCATTGGAAACTATTTGATGGTCAGTTAGTCGACTTAACTAGGGAATTATTAAAGTTAGGAGCTTAACAAAAAGTAAACAATTTAGCATTACCCGAGGGAATGGCGGAAATTAATACGTATAGTTTCTCCAGTCAGAAAAAAATTATCGTCATGATTTAATAAAGACGCGATAGTCACGGCTCTGATAATACTTTCAGGTCGTTAAGTTACTTACATTGAATGTCCTCTAATTTCTCTTCCATCCCTTTCACATTTAACACCGAAGGACCCTTCTCTAGCAGAGCAAATTTTGCTTCATTACATTCCTTTAATAACTTTAGAGCTGCGATCTTCTCCTTAACTGTAAGATGAACTCCTTGACTCCAGTCTCCATACTTATATAGACTCCAAGCCTCTCTTCTGATCTCATCCATTCCATCAATACACTGTTTGTAGTAGTATGCTAAATCACCTTTCGCTAAGTCAAACACAAATCGTTTCGAGAGCTCTTTTAACACCTTGACATCTCTGCAAATAGTACTTACATGTACATGTAATAGTTGAGCTATATCCGTTTCTGTGTGGCCTTGTGCCAACATTTGAGCCACCTCTCTTCTACGTTCTTCTATATAGTAAATCCATTTCTTTTGCTTGTCCATATGTAATTTTTGCATTCCGTTACTCTTGTTTTCTGATAGGTTTGCGTAAGGTTTTACTGGTGGTTGTTCCTGTTTATAGTTACTACTATCCATAGTATATTATAGGAAGTGGTCCCTAATAAGGTGTACTGTATAGTAGCAACATGATTAAGAGTTAGTTCCACTATCTAAGAATTAGATTTGATGCAAACAATGTCCTATTCAGATACGACAATTTTTCCAATCATAGTGGGATGAAGTAAGCAAAAATATTCAAACTCACCTGGCTGGTCAAAAATAAATGTAAAACTCTTTCCTTTGCTAAGATACCCTGAATCGAATATTTTTCCATATTCACTGCTTGTAATCGTACCAGAAGTAGCCGTATGTGTTGTTTTATCATCATTGGTCCATGTGATCTTCGATCCAACTTTGACGTGTAAGGGATTCGGTTCATATGCCTTATCACCACGTATGGATCCTTCAACTATTGATATGTTAATAGCAGGAACTTTAGTATCCTCTTTTACATCTCCTTCAAGAACAGTAATTGACTCTGTCACGGTATCGTTTTGAAATGACTCTTTGGCGAGCACCGAAGATGAGATAAGATGGTACAAAGTAGGAGATGTGTCCCCTATTACTATAATTAATGACACGATTAAGGATACAATGACCGAACTATTCGCAATGTCCCTATTCTGTACTTCATCCATTATTCATATTTACTTGATTTGTATATATCAAGTTTGATCTGTTTGCAGTGGATTCACTATATCCTTTGGAGAGCCAGTCACCTGCTGACACGACCGGCTACGTACTCTTCATTATTGAGTGCATGTAGGTTTGCTTAGATATCCACTAATATCATACGCAGTTGATCATCATTTCCACGAGCGGATCGCGCAATGCTCGTTCTGGGGGAGCTAGTCGGCATACTTCATTATCATCTAGCCGTCAGGTCCGGTATCACCTTTATCGCCCTTTGGACCTTGTGGCCCAGGTAGCCCTTGTAATTCAGAATTAGATATTTGTGAATATATAGGCGAACCAGCTATGCCCTCACCCTGAAACAGAGAACTATCTGCTGCACAAATAGCACCATTGTCACAGTCATTAGCATTTGCTTGTGACTGAGTGTTTGCATATCTGGCGCTTGCATAATTAGTTGCCCCACTTGATATCAGAGGTATACCTAACAGTAAGACTAAGACAATCGCGAATATTGAAAGGTACGCTGACTTCATATTTACTTGTCATGGAGAATATGCTTATGTGGAATTGGTGACTTTTCAATCCTAACTAGGTTACATTTTTCTTCTACGAGATTTCAGTGCCTATAAGTACAATAGTGTTGAGCGTGGGAGTTTATCAATAAACCTGCTCAAGTTTTTAGGAGCCTATTTTATGTTACACCTATTGTCTTGCGACAACCCACGCCACAAACAGCACTTAGAGAGATTCCTAAAGAAGTATCCAATGGCTGATGAGAACGGAGAGTTTGCGATTATAACCGTAAATCGAGAGGATTGGGCTGTTGATTTAGAGCATCCTGAAAAGAATACCGTAAAGTGTTGTCAGATGTGTAGCATCCAAGAGGATATAAAACGAGTAACTAGTCCAGGGTGGACAGGCCAACCTGCTAGTTACAACCCTTTCGAATGGAAGGTAAGGTATTAATAATAAATATGGAGTTGGTCGGTGTTACCTAGAGAATAGCACCAACCAAGACCCACATGTGAAGTTACTGTCTATAGTCAACTTTGCTAATAACGGTTTAATTATGGAGTTGGTCGGTCAGGTCCGCAGTATTAGTGAAGACATAATATGTGCAAGCAGCGAGAGAAATGAACCCGATAGACCGTGCTCTTGCCAATGAGATTAGTGACAAAATTCAGAACAAAAAGGTAAAAATGTCTAATCTAAGGCTTTTTCCTTTTCTAGCTTCTCTTCAGGTTCTATATTATGGTTTTCCGCCTACAGCGGTTGCTCATATAGTATGGTTTATATTACTGGTATTAGAATATCGTATCTATACATAGACATCTATTTATAAGTTCTTGCGCCGTGTTCTAATACGGTGTTATAGTAGTTACATTCATAAAACTTAATTGTATCCGACTTTACGTCAATCTAATGTCAGAATTATCAGAAAATACCGGTCAATCCGGTCCTGATTTCACACACTACAATGAATTAAAAAAGCAAGCCAGAACAAAGAATGATGAAGTACGAAGGGTGGTAGCATACGAATTTGTTCCGCTGCTATATGCGGAACTAATAAAGCAGCACCTTTCACCATATGATGCAGCTTCCCTAATTTTCAAGGACTTTGTACCCATGTGGGCATACGCAACGGTACGGGACCTTCTGCCGAAGGAAGCGGTACAGAAGGATCAATCCAGAGCAATAGGTGGCCATGCATCAGTAGAATCTAAAAAACAGAAGAGGCTTACCGAAAAAAAACACAAGATATTGCTCAAGCAAAGTGCAGTCATAGAAATTAACAATGCAAGTATGGCATCAGCCGATGGCAGCGTTTGGGAATACACAAATGCAAAGGATGACTTCGTTGGTGCGGAACCTGTTACACCGAAATCTGTTATCAGGGAGCCCCTTACTGTGAAAACCAGCTCTGCGCCAATTCGTTCAACCTAAGCAGCGTGAAACCCACTTTTTTATTGACTTGTGAATCAGATAAGATAATTGCGTTTTTGATTAAATTGATACTTTAACTAGAGTAATAAAAGAAAAAGGTTCTACTTCTTAACCCTAATTACCGCAGCTTCTACACCACTAACTTGTACTCGAAACTTTGTTACTCTATAAGGATAGGGCCTACGACACGTGTCAATGCGGGACAAAAAAAAGGAGAGATTGTCCAACTGGCTTACTTGGTCAACCAATTAACCTGATGCTGACGTTGAGTTCTGACCTGCCGCTGTTGAAGTAGTGGTAGTAGCGGTCATATTGGCAGTCGAAGTAGTATTGGTTGCTGGCAAGACCTTCAAAGCCATGATGTTACCATCGTTGAGTCCTTCATATATGATTCCTCCATATCCTGCCCAAACCTGAAAACCAGCAGACATGGGACTGAAGTAGTCAGAGGCTGCAAGTTGTCTGCCAGTATCAGCATCACGCCATACAACCTGTTCTACGTAGTTAGCTCCTTCTGGTCCTGATTGCCAGTCTACCGGATTCGTCACATTTGATAGAATATTGGTGGCTACCAGAACTCTCTGATCGGCAGGACCTATGAGTACCATCCAGCTTAAAGTACTCTGGTCTTCACTCCAGGCAAGTGTCATGTTACCGGTTGACGGATCTAGGTCTATACCTACAGACTTCCCTGGACCAGGATCCATTGCATATATCCTATTATTTTCCTCATCTAAAGCAACCATGGATGATATATAGCTAACCTGTCCTGGTTCTAGCGGCATCGGTTCTATCCTACTGATCTTGCTTGCATTCTCTTGTGAGATAGCAATGACACTTAGAGGCACATTGGTAGGTTGTCCACCGTTGGTCATACAGATAACCCATTCACCCATCATCCCACATGCTGATGCAGAAGTCTGATTAGGAAGTAGGTACGAGACAGGACCCCAACTTTCGTCTAGGGTGAGATTCTGACCATTCCATTCGTAGCGATAGAGGCTTGTCTGGCCAGTTGCATAGGCGTAATCCTTGCCTTCGTACTGTGTGGCAGTAATGCGGCCTCCTATCATCTCTTCCATCTGTATCCAGTCAAGTACCTCAAACGTCTTGGAATCAACTGCAACTAACGCTGAAGGAGGGGTGTCCTCTAAGTTCGGGCAGTTTGCAAGGGCAAAGAAACCTGGTAGAGTACATCCAGGTGCTCGAGCCAGATTCTTCATGACAAGAGTACCATCTGACCAGCCGCCCATCCCGTTAAAGTAGCTATTATTAGGTAGACTGGTCCCGGTGGGCAACGATAGTTCTGCCTCAACTTCTCCAGTGGTACCGTTAAGTCTGTACAAGAATGTGTTAGTAATGGCAACGATATCTCCATCAATAGATTCGATAGAGCCTCCTCCAGTCCATAGGTCAGAAATATTCTGGTTGATAAGATATGTTCACCAGAGCTCCTTTAATGAGCCTGGTTCAACTTATCCTTAGCGATTATAAGAAAAGATTCACTATAACTTGTATCAACCTTCATCTGTATTTGCATGAAGGAAGTATATTTGAAATTCAGAGTCTGATCTATATTTGCGTTACCAATTACATGCACAGGCAATCAATGGATTTTTACCTGGATAGATGTTGATATCTACTGTCTAATAGTAAAAAAAGTGTGTTGCTTTTGATTAAGATTGTTGCTTTTGATTAATATTGTTCATCTTAATTTTGTATTCTTTGGATTGGCACACGTCTTAGGACATCGAGTTCGTTCTCCATCTCACTTGAAGTCTCATTTCCATATATAACAAGGATCCTGTCATTATCTTTAAAGACATAATCTGAAATTGACTGAGGGTCTTCTAATTCTTGTCCATTAGCAAATACCCTTAACTTAGAGTCATTGCTGTTGCAAAATTTCTGCTCTCCCTCTCGGGCTCCATTATTCATGAAAAAGCATTCACGATCTATGCCCATATCAACAGATCTCAAAAACTCTCCAAATGGAACCTTATCCGTATGCCTATGCAAAGTATTGCCATCCCCACCCTCTACGTGAATGAGTCTGGATTGTACTTGAAACTCCGGCTTGCTAAAATCAAGTGCGATACCATTTAATTTTATTGCAAACGCAGAATGTACATGCGCCGATCCGAGGACGCCGTACTGGTTAATCTCCGACGAATAAATAGACGAGGATACAACAATTACCCCTATAACTACGGCAACGATCGGGACAACTATCATCAAGTACCATTTTCGTTACCGTCTGCTTGCCTCAAACTACACCCCTCTCCTTTTTTGCAAAATCATTATTCTTACCGCTGCTTCCAGATTTTCTCTTTTTGAACAAGGTTATTTTTACTCCTAAGTTGGTATGTATAATCTGACTACGTTACACTTTAAGAGGTTGAATCTAGTACAATTTACTATTTTATAAATAATGTGAAGTACATATCTAGCTTCTCCTACAGATAACGTTACCTAACAATAACCAAAAAATTAGAAAAAAAATATAGCACCTGTAACGCGATACATCTGTTTAAGAAATGACCCTTACACAATTAACTCAATGTTCAAAATCTATCATACGAAATAGTGTATACGTTCATGAACAATTCTTTCCTCTCTCGTCCGGAAGATCATTCCACAATGTCCGCATACGTACATGCCGAATTGCTCCATGTCTCCTTCCCTAACTATCGCAAGAGTATTTTCAGTTTCTGTATCTTCCACTACTATAAACTGGTCCAGATTGTTCTTTTCAAGTATATTTTCCAGAAAATTCCTGAGCTCCGCTAATGATAGTTTATCATGGTAATAGAGGGCCGATGACCCAGCATTTGATTTTCTGCCAACGTTATCTTTTCCATTCACGCTACCTTCGTTTATAAGCCGATCATTTGATTCTAGGTCAATAGATTTAAGCAATAAAGATCTGATATTGTCTGGAACAAAAGTTAGGTCTAATTTGATAATCAAAATACTATTCTATCCATCCATTGACATAATAGATTTATGCGTAATTAGAAGCTTACAGCTATATTGTACTTCACACAGTGTACTTATTTAGAGTATCCTTTGATCTAATGTATCTGTTTAGGGGTAGAAAAACTTGTTTCCCAAATAGCTAGACTATTATTTGTATAGTGTAAATCTGAAAGAGGTTAAAAGCGTTTATTGTCGCTCCCAAAACTAATGAAGTCTAAAAGATTTATTGCTATGGCTGTAACTGTCATAATCGCTTCTTCAACGTTATTCTGGATTACGACCGCAAACAGTAATTTTTTTAGCTCTTTCATTTCAGATGATGAGGCTAAGGATAGACAAAATTCTTTGTCTCCTGACCGAGGTAATAGCGGTATAGATAAGGACTATTACTTGAGGGGAGGTGCTGCTCTCAAGCGTATGCGGAAGGAAAACAGCTTTCTGTGAAGAATGAGCGATATTTGTGCGGTACTCCTTTTGCCAGTTCGACACAGTATATAGAAGAATATTATATCCCTCTAACATGTTCTCAACCGGTTGGAATTACAGTAGACAGTAATGGTAAGATTTGGTTTGTCGCAACTTGGTCGGGGTATTTAGTAGTTTTTGAGCCTGATTTGAGACAGTTTGTTGATTTTATTGAGATTCCAAACTGGAAAACGAAGGGAACTTTTGGCTCGATGGTTTGGAGTATGGAATTCGATCAAGAAGGTAATCTCTGGTTTACAGATCAAGTTAATGATGCAATATGGAGGTATTTCGTAAATGAAAAGAAATTTGAGATGTACAGGGTTCCGACTATAGGCAGCTATCCCCAAGGGCTTTCCATTGACAATAAGGGGATGATTTGGTTCTCGGAAATATTCGGAAAGCGTATTGGAGTCTTGGATCCTAGCAAAGTTATTGATAATACAACAGGCGGTATAACCGAATATCCATTCGAAGACATCGAATACGAAACCTTGGGACCAGGCTTGATAAGTAAAAACTACAACAATACGCTCTGGTTTAGTGTAGTGACTTATCCTGAAGGCGGGAATTTAGTAATTTTTGATGTCGTCAGCAAGAATTTTACTTTGTTTGATTTACCTGAAGGCGCCGGAGTTTCAGTGGGAATAACCGGAGACGATAATGGGATATTGTGGATAAATGATCATGCAACCAATCTATTCTTTAGATTTGATCCAAAAACATCTCAAGTAAAAAAATATTCCACATCTCTTGCTACTAGTAGGAATGACACTACCACGCTTCCATATTGGAATACTGCTAAGGACGATAAGATTTGGTTCAATGAACATGAGGGAAATGCCATAGCATATTTTGATCCAGTAAACTCTACTCTTGTTGAGTATCAGATTCCTACGAAAGGGATATCGTGGGGAAATACGTCTAACCCACTAAAATTTACCATCTATGACGAAGGATCAGTGTGGTTTACTGAATGGAGCGAAAATAAGATCGGAGTTTTGCAATCTGATAAAATCACGGATCTGCCGCTATGGTTGACAGTTTCAAAGGATAGTTTAGCATTAGATGCTAGTTCGGGGAAAGGCGACAAGCTAATGATTTATGTATATCCGAATAGTTCTTACATTGAAGAGCAAATCAGGGATAACCAACAAATACCTAATGTACCTGTCAAAAATTACAACTGCGACATCTATCACTCCTTCTGGAAAGTTATGGAATATTACAGTCAATTCTGATAAGGAAATAATTTACTTGGATAATAGTAATATGACCCATAATGGGGGTTATGATAATAATCCGTATCCGATTGAAATGAATGTCAAGCCAATCAAAGGAATAACACCCGGGAATTATACGCTAACTGTTGGTGCAAGATATGATACTGTGAGCTATTCAAAGATTATAGACCTTGTCGTGACCAAATGACATTGATGATAAGCTAATATGTGTATTACGTACAGAAAGTCCAAATACAAAATCCAGATATAACCAAATGCACCATTGTCATCCGGAAACTTTAGAAGATGTTTTTATTGCTGATTAATTTCTATTGGTACATATGCTCTTATAAAGATAGCAAATTCAAGTTGAAGACATAAATTAAGTTCAGTCCATTTACGAATGGCATTCTGTTGTCTGTTGCTTTGTTCGTTAGTTTAGTTTGGTGATCACAATAGTGGCATCAAGTTTGTCCTATATGCCATCACTTCTATCCTCATATTTGCAACCAGTGACGATCAAATAAGAATGAACAACTTATGGACTGACTCAGATCATGATTTGAAGATTTGAAGATTAGGTATGTGCACGAATCGGAGATTCATCTTGTGGATAAATCAACAGAATTGAAGTTCGTAGTATAGAGGATTAGCATTGGAGAATATATGAAAGATCTTAAGGAAATGTTCTTGTAACAGATAATATTACGGATTAAGATAGGAATTTCAAATTTAACAATGTTAGTATTCCAGATGGGATGGGCAATTCTGTCTAAGATATTTTATTACCGGATACTAGCCTATTTGAAATTATCACAAGATTGAGCTCGCCAGATGTTCAAGCCCTCACTGTATTTGGTATGATGTTAGTGTTCCGAAAAAGTTGTTGAGGGCAAGTTTGCTGTGGATTATAAAAATTGGTATTGTATTGAAGGTTATTAGATACTCCGCTGCGTAATATGAGACCCGGCCTGCTCCTGTCTTTGGTTCTTAGCCTAGAATTAAAAACTGGTAAGAGAGGACAGACAGACGATCCCCCCCTCTTACCATGAAGCAGACTATTTCTAGTCTGATACTAGAATACTCGAAGTCTACACTTAAATGCTACGATCTAATGTGTATTATTCTATCTAATTTTACATTTCTAAACGTATCAGAACGATCAATATGCAATGATGTAGAGTAATATATCTCTACGGGGTATTATATATGAAAGGAAATTGTCAGAGACCAGTTAACATCTAAAAAACGATAAGGCAAATATTTCATCGTTTTATTTTTCAATACCGAGAAATATTTGAATCTTTTTTAAAAATATTGAATAGGAGTTTTTTGAAAATTGTTTAATTGGACCGTGATACGAATATAGAACTATTTTAACTGGCGGTGACTTTCATGTTATAGGTAGGAGAAAATATTTGGATTCTATTGTTTCCTATATCGGCCACATACACTCGTCCTTCAGCGTCGACATCTAATCCCTCTGGTTCAGAAAACTGTCCCTCCCCACTCCCGGTTGAACCCCATTTTGTAATAAACTGACCATCCCTGGTAAACTTTTGAATTCGCCCATTGTCTTGGTCAGTAACATACACACTATCCGAGGTATCTAGAGCAACCCCCCGCTGGATTCTTAAACTGTCCATCGCCTTCTCCCTCAGAGCCCCATGCTATGATAAAATTGCCATTGCTATCAAATTTCTGTATGCGATGATTCTTCAAGTCAGCAACGTAGATGTTTCCAGCAGAATCGACATCTACACTTTCAAGCCATGAAAATTCTGTCGGGTTAGTTCCTTCAGTTCCTCCCCACTTTGCCACAAATCTTCCATCATTGGAAAATTTTTGGACATTAAGTAGTTCGGCATCAGTGACATAGACGTTTCCAGCAGAATCGACATCTACACCGTGAGGATGAAGAAATTGTGAATCTGCGCTGCCTTCACTTCCCCACATGGTAATGAATTTGCCATCACTGGTAAACTTTTGGATCCGATGGTTGTTCATGTCAGTCACATACACATTTCCTGCACTATCACTGCCCATACTATGAGGGTTTGTTAAATTGTCCATCACTTGTACCTTTGGTACCCCAAGCTGACATGAACTGTCCGTCAGCTGTAAACTTGTGTATCCCGTGATTTTCATAGTCTGGAACGAATACGCTACCATTAGCAACAATAACATCATTGATTCCTCCAAATTGCCCATTCTCTTCGCCTTGAGTTCCCCTGTTCTCATAAAACTCCACAAGTTAAAAACTATACTAAATCCCTGTTAACCCACAGGTCAACTAGAAAGATCTTTAAACCTCTTCTCTATCTATCTTCAGCAATTTAGATCAGGATTAAACCTAGATTCCCTCTAGGCGATTGTAGATTGAAGGAGGCAAAGGTAACAGGTGCCATTCTGATGGTCATCACTTACTTGAAGCTAGGACAACGATTCGCGAACTGAAAGTAACGTAGTAATAATCTTGTTGGCTGCCAAGTAATACCTTAAGCTAATTGGATATGTCATTATCTTTTTTTGACCATGATCATCATTCCCATAATACAGGCACTACTGTAATAGCAAAGATTGTCACGATAACGATTCCTATGATATCCAAGGGCAGCCCTGCTCTTGCCATTTTTCCAGCTGTTACGTGACCACTTGCGAAGACAATGGCATTAGGCGGCGTACCAACGGGCATTATGAATCCATAGCTAGTGGCTATGGTTATTGGAATCATGAGCAGTAAAGGATTTACATCAATCACTGCTGCAAGCGATGCAGCTATTGGTATCAGAAGTGCTGCTGTTGCTGTATTACTAATAATCTCACTAGAAAAAATAGTGATTGAAACGATTACCAGAATAATTATGATAAAAGGCATGCCTTCTAGAAAGTTTAATTGTGACGCTATCCAATCGTCTAGGCCTGTTGCAGTGAACCCATTAGCAAGGGCTAATCCTCCGCCTATAAGCAACAGAACACCCCAAGGAATTTTAACTGCAGTATTCCAATCGAGGAGCATTTTCTTGCTGCTATTCGTACCTCTACTTTGATTAGGGGAACTGTCAATCGTATTAGTATTATGTATAACCTCTTCGCCGTTTGCACATGTGTTAATATTATTGTCGCGTGAATGCCTTTGAGATATAAATGATGATGAAGATGGAATAAGGAACAAAGTGATAGCTGCAATCAGGACAATTGTAGAATCGTCTACTACTGGCAGAAAATCTTTCCATAAGAGACCTCTGGTAATCCAGGCTATTGCCGTAGCGATAAAGATTGCTGCAACAATCTTCTCATCTCTTGTAATACGCCCAAGTTTAGATAGTCTTTCTTGAATTAAACCGCCCTCTTCCACGATAGCCTTAATATCGGTAACTTTGGATCCAAACCTTACCATATACAACCATGCTATGACAAGAGATAACCCACTGATAGGAAGACCCATAATCAGCCATTGACCAAAGCTTATTTCTATATCAAGAAGAGATTCGGATAACGACGCAAAGATGGCATTTGGGGGAGTCCCTATTAAAGTAGCCATTCCTCCGATACTTGCAGAGTATGCAATAGAAAGCATAATACACACAGCAAATCTCTTTTGATTTTTTGGGTCATGAAACTGCGCGATGACTGCTGCGGCAATTGGAATCATTAACATTGCAGTTGCAGTATTGCTCATCCATGCGCTTAGAAAACCTGTGACTGCCATGAACGCTGCAACTATGTATTTAGGATTAGTCCCAAAAACCTTTATTATATTCAAGGCAAATCTAACATGTAGATTAGATTTCTCTACGGCTTTTGCAAGTATGAATCCGCCAAGAAATAGAAATACTACTCTATCTGCATAATTTGCCGATGTCTGACCAAGATCGGTGACATAGAGTGTTGGAAAAATTACCAATGGAAGTAAAGCAGTAACATAGATAGGGATAGCTTCTGTTATCCACCATGTACCCATCCATATTGTTGTAGCAAGAACTATCCTAGCTTCAAATGTTAGACTGTTTGAAGTGTCTATAGGAACAATTAAAGTTATAAAGAAAAGTAACGGACCCAGAATTAATCCAATTTTGCTTATTCGCCTTCTTGAAAACATGAAATATGATGCTACTAGAAGCAATATTTGACAAAGTATAATAAAGTTAGTGAATTCTGAATAACTTTGCAGTCGGTAAAATGTGTATGCGAAAATCTTATTCTAAAATATATTTGTGAGCCCTCTGACCATCCGACTCATACGAACGCCTTAAATTACCGTATTTCCATGTTACCTGCACCGGATACGCGAAACAATAAATAGAAAAAAACTTTCCAGAATAAGTTTCCCATTATTATACAATCCATATTGGGATCTACTATTTAGTTGCAATTTAAAGTGTGAGAATTGTAGTGAAACTATTATTCATCTTCTTTAGGATTGTCATCTTGTCTTTGCGGTACTTTCTTTTCAAGACGGTTCTGCCAAAATCGGAATTCTGGATCATCTTGAATATCATTTATCTGCTTTCTAATGCATCTCTTGTGCATCCTTAATATCCACTTCTGCATTACGTGTTTCTCCTTTAATCTTTGTTTACAAATTCCTCTACTTTATCTGTTACCGAATTTTGATCGTCGTGACCGTTCATCTTACTAGTATCATGTACCTCGACCTTGCCTTTTAGTATTTTTGAAAAGGAAAATATTGTAATAAATACAGTGGATAACAAGGTTGATACTGGATCGTTTTTGTAAATCTTCGCCGCAAGAGTGGTCTCTCCAAAACTGATAGACCCAATGTGTGCCTCTTGCTTGAACCTCTTTGCTATTCTCGCAATATCTCCGGTAACGACGATATTGTTAAGCAACCCTATATAGTCATTCACACCTAGGGATAGTATACGTACATTTACATTTGATTGAAATTTATGAACTGGTTTTATTTTGTGGATAAAATAATCTGCTATTGATTCAGCAAGATAAATTGCTTGACTTATCGCAATATGCCCTACAGGCGGATTTGCTATTTTCCCAGAAGGTTCATTCATGGCAGAAATATCTCCAATACAAAAAATATTCGAATACCTGGTAGTTTGACAGTAATCATTTATGACTATTCTTCCGTTATTCATCTTTTCTACTTGTGGATCCACAGACAAATCATAACCTTTGATACCCGGTGTCCATATTGTAAGTGATGAAGGAATTTCTGCTCTTGAGCCTGCTTCGCTTCCATCATCAAACACTATACTTCCCCGCCTTACCTCTCTAACAGTTGTGTGTGTCATGATAGATACACCTTTTTCATGCAATATTCGTACTACTTCCTCTATTATTCGAGTGTCAAATCCAGGTAACACGGTTGAAGAAGCAGTCACAATCGCAATTTTGGTCTTATCTGATGATGTCCGGGCTGAATCACGATTCAGGTCCGCAAGAGCTCCTGCTACTCCAACTCCTGTAGCACCTCCCCCGACTATAACAATATTCTTTGTCTCCTTACTTTTACCTAGTTCGAGTCTATTATTATTGCCATGGGTGCTCTTACCCAATAATTTTGATGCTTTATTATATATTGTCAATCCATCATCGATGGATCGAAGCGTTAATGCATATTCCTTCGCACCTTGGATATTGAAAAACTTGGTCGATGCTCCAAGTGCAACCACTAGATAGTCGTAGTCGATATAATCAGAATTCTCTAATATTACCTTGTTCTCGTCCGCATTTACCTTTTTTACGACAGACTGAATGAATTGTATGTTAGTATCTTTAATCAAATCCAGAATAGGAATTCTAGTATCTTCTGGCTTTCTAAATCCTCCCGCAACTAAATGTGCTTCTTGGATTAGTTCATGATATGAATTGGCATCTACTAGTATTATTTGAGTATCTTTCTTGCATATTCTATTATCCAAATGAGCGGCTAGTGTCATTCCAGCATATCCCGCACCGAGGACAACCAGTCGTAGTTTATTCATCGTGATTGACACAAATAGGATCTCTCTTTTTATTACATAACTTAATAAGCGTATGAATTGAAAATTGAAAATTGGGAATATGTTTATTTATTTGAGACCACACTACTATCTTAAGATAATAAGGTTTATTATGGTTTCATATTTACCACTTTTTTTCGAAGGTAATCGTCAATTCAATTTAACTAATTGTTACACTTACACACATAGGTGACATTATAGCTTGCACCGATGGGTTACACTTCTGCTGTAAGTGTATCCATATAGAAATCAGAAATAGGTTTAACCTAATACATGAAAGGGAATGGACTGGTGAGACTGTATCTATTATTTGCAAGAGATACGGTACCTCCAGAAAGAGTTACTACAAGTGGAAGAACAGGTACAAGCAGAAAGGGATAGATGGACTATCAGATCTCTCTAGTAGACCTCATAATATCAAGTACAAGAAGGTAAGTATAACAACTAATTAAATACGTTATTTGCCAGCTTCTAAATGGCTCTGGTATGGTTACAAATCATATCAACATGACAAAGAATTGCATTAACAGAACGGTCTTTCCTTCATTAAAACCTCCTTTCATTTTGAACTGTGAGTTTTCGCCTCGAGACTATTTAGATAGATAAATAGTTAGGTAGTTAGGGAAAACAATTAAGTACACTTT
>JBAUIH010000177.1:0-2619 GCA_049682755.1 Candidatus Aminicenantales bacterium
GGAATATTCTTATACTTAAGGCTGCTACTACAGCAGAATCTATACCTCCGCTTAATCCAAATACTACTCCTTTGGCTTTTGCTTTGATTACTTTATCTTTGATCCAAACACATAATTTTTGTACTAATGTTTCCATAAATTAATTCTCCAATTCACCAATTTACCAATTGACCAATTATTTAGTCGTTAGTGAATAGTCGTTAGTTTTAAATACAAGTTACCTTAGCTTTTTTAAATTATACACTAAAAGAGAATAAAAATAAAAAATCCCGGCAGCGTCCTACTCTCCCACAGAAAAACTGCAGTACCATCGGCGCTGGAGGGCTTAACTACTGTGTTCGGGATGGGAACAGGTGTGACCCCTCCGCCATGACCACCGGGAAAATTAAAGAGTGGTATAAGGTATGTAACGGTCAAGTCCTCGACCTATTAGTATCAGTTAGCTAAAGACATTACTGTCCTTACACTTCTGACCTATCAACCGGGTAGTCTACCCGGGGTCTCTCTCTGGATAAATCCAGATGGGATACCTCATCTTGAGGTGGGTTTCACACTTAGATGCTTTCAGCGTTTATCCCGACCGAACATAGCTACCCAGCAATGCCCTGAGCAGGACAACTGGTACACCAGAGGTTCGTCCACCTCGGTCCTCTCGTACTAGAGGCAGACCCTCTTCAAGTATCCTACGCCCACGACGGATAGGGACCGAACTGTCTCACGACGTTCTAAACCCAGCTCGCGTACCGCTTTAATTGGCGAACAGCCAAACCCTTGGGACCTGCTTCAGCCCCAGGATGCGACGAGCCGACATCGAGGTGCCAAACCTCCCCGTCGATATGGACTCTTGGGGGAGATAAGCCTGTTATCCCCGGAGTACCTTTTATCCGTTAAGCGACGGCACATCCACTAGTTACCGCCGGATCACTAGGCCCTGCTTTCGCATCTGCTCGAGATGTCTCTCTCGCAGTTAAGCCTCCTTATGCCCTTACACTCTCAGGTGTGATTTCCAACCACACTGAGGAGACCTTGGGACACCTCCGTTACTCTTTAGGAGGTGACCGCCCCAGTCAAACTGCCCACCAAATACTGTCCCTTTGCCGGATAACGGCGAAAGGTTAGAACCCGAACATATCAAGGGTGGTATTTCAAGGGTGGCTCCGGAGAGGCTAACGCCCCTCTTTCACAGCCTACCACCTATCCTACACAGGATATGCTAAAGTTCAATATCAGGCTACAGTAAAGGTTCACGGGGTCTTTCCGTCCTGTCGCGGGTAGTAAGCATCTTCACTTACACTACAACTTCACCGAGTCCCTCGTTGAGACAGTGCCCAAATCGTTACGCCATTCGTGCGGGTCGGAACTTACCCGACAAGGAATTTCGCTACCTTAGGACCGTTATAGTTACGGCCGCCGTTTACTGGGGCTTCGGTCAAGAGCTTCCCCCTCAATCACTTGAGGAGTAACCCCCTTCCTTAACCTTCCAGCACCGGGCAGGCGTCAGTCCCTATACATCATCTTTCGATTTAGCAGAGACCTGTGTTTTTAGTAAACAGTCGCTTGGGCCGTTTCTTTGCAACCCCCTCGGGCTAACCAAGTAAATTGGGTCACCCTACCGGGGCACTCCTTCTCCCGAAGTTACGGAGTCATTTTGCCGAGTTCCTTAACGAGGGTTATCTCGAGCGCCTTGGTATTCTCTACCTACCTACCTGTGTCGGTTTTAGTACGGATACCCGATTATCTTGTTTAGAGGTTTTTCTCGGCAGTGTAGGATCGATCAGTTCGCTGCCATAGCAGCTCCCCATCACCTCTTAGGGTTTTAACAAGAGACGGATTTTCCTGTCTCTTCCCATATCAGGCTTGGACACGTAACTTTCATCGTGCTGACCTACCTTCCTGCGTCCCCCCATCACTTAAAGCGATAATCTGGTAGTACCGGAATGTTGACCGGTGGTCCATCACCTACGCCTTTCGGCCTCGGCTTAGGTTCCGACTAACCCTGGGCGGATTTACCTTCCCCAGGAAACCTTAGGTTTTCGGCGGGAGAGATTCTCACTCTCCTTATCGTTACTAATGCCGGCATTCTCACTTCCTTTTAGTCCAGGCATCCTTACGGTTGCCCTTCATCCCATAAAGGAACGCTCCTCTACCGTACCAGAATTCAGAAGTCAGAATTCAGAAGTCAGAAAAATCTGTCTTCTATCATCTGGTATCTGTTTTCTGATACCCAGAGCTTCGGTGGCAAACTTTAGCCCCGTACATTTTCGGTGCAGAATCACTTGACCAGTAAGCTGTTACGCACTTTTTAAATGATGGCTGCCTCTGAGCCAACATCCTGGCTGTCTAGGTAATTCTACTTCCTTTCACACTTAGCTTGCACTTGGGGACCTTAGCTGCTGGTCTGGGCTGTTTCCCTTTTGACTACGAAGCTTATCCCCCGCAGTCTGACTCCCAAACTATAGGCCTATGGCATTCGGAGTTTGATTGGGTTCAGTAACCTGGTGGGGCCCTTAGTCCATTCAGTGCTCTACCTCCATAGGCAAACATTTGAGGCTAGCCCTAAAGCTATTTCGAGGAGAACCAGCTATCTCCGAGCTCGATTGGAATTTCTCCGCTACCCAC
>JBAUIH010000178.1:0-2697 GCA_049682755.1 Candidatus Aminicenantales bacterium
CTCTGCTCACGCTGCTGGGGATGATTTTCGGGGTGGGGGCGGTGATCGCCATGCTGAGCATCGGCAAGGGAGCCGAACGGGAAGCGCTGCAGCTCATCGACACTATGGGTCTACGCAACATCATCATCAAGGCGAAAGTCTTCGAGGAGAGCAAGCTCAAGGAAATCCGGGAGAACTCGCCGGGACTGACACTGCAGGACCTCAACGCGGCCCGTGAAACGCTGCCCTTCTTGAGCACCTACAGCGCCAACAAGCAGGTCAAAGCCTTTGCCGTCTTCAGCCGGGCCGGAGAGAGCGACGCCGAGGTCTGGGGCGTGACCCCGACGCATTTGGAAATGGCCAACCTGAGCGTGGGCGCGGGCCGGTTCCTCCTTCCGTTCGATGACCTCGTCTATGCCCATGTGTGCGTGATCGGGTCGCGCGTCGCCCAGATTTTGTTCCCCGGCGAATCGCCTCTCGGCCAACAGGTCAAGATCAATCATGTCTGGATGACCGTAGTCGGAGTGCTGAAAGACAAAAACCTCCTTAAGGACGAATTCCAGGGCATCACGCTCAAGGGTGAGCAGAACAATATCTATGTTCCGATCCAAACCGCGCTGAAGGTCTTCCGGTTCGGGGACTATGAATCCGATCTCGACGAATTCCGGGTGCAGGTCAAGAAGGATATCTCGAGCGCTACGGCCGCAGCGACCTTGGCCCACCTGATGAAACGGCGTCACAAGGAGATCGACGACTACGAGATGATCGTGCCCGAGGCCCTGCTCGAGCAGCACCGCAAGACCCAGAACATTTTCACGATCGTCATGGCCTGCATCGCAGGGATCTCGCTGCTCGTGGGCGGGATCGGCATCATGAACATCATGCTGGCCACGGTGCTCGAGCGGACGAGGGAAATCGGATTGCGCCGGGCCGTAGGCGCGAGGCAAAAGGATATCCGGAGTCAGTTCATCGCGGAAACGGTTTCCATTTCAGCCATCGGCGGGACGGCTGGAATCCTCTTCGGCTTCGCCCTGTCTATGGCCATCTCCGCGTTCACCGGGTGGCCGGTCGGCTGGACGATCACCGCCGTGTTGCTCTCGTTCATCGTCTGTACCGTCATCGGCCTCGTATCCGGGATCTATCCCGCACTCCAGGCCTCGCGGCTGGACCCGATCGAAGCGCTTCGGCACGACTAGGACGCGGCTTTGCATCTCCTGGAACGCCCCTGAGCTGGCGCTCAGGAGGCCGCCGTAGCAGCCCTCAACGATCGCGCCACCGGCAGAACAGGGTTTTGATCGTTTCTATTCCATTTTGTGTGGGTTCAGGTGATTTAAGGAGTCCGGCCGGCATGATAAAATTTAGGGTGAATCCCAGATTGAAAGGATACGCCTTGATGACTGAACTCGGTTTGTTTACCGTGGCCCTCGGTTTTTCCAAGCCCTGGCAGGTCGTCGACCTCATGTTCTCCAAGGAGGACGGTCGGCTTGATCTCTGGTTCGACTTTGTCAAGGGAGCCAAGTTCCCCTGTTCCTGCGGGGAAACAGTTGAGGGAGAGGTCCACGACACTCAGGACCGGACCTGGCGGCATCTCAACTTTTTCCAGTACGAGACCTACCTGCATGCCCGGGTGCCTCGGGTTCGTTGCGGCAACTGCGGGAAAACAAGGCCTTGAAGAAGAGTCGGTTTCTCTGGTTGAAGAATCCGAAGAACTTGACCTCCCAACAGGAAGCCCGCCTGGCGGTACTGAAGAGGCTGGACCTGCGGACGGCGAGGGCCTATCAGATCAAGCTGGCCTTGGCGAGATTTTGGGAGATCACCGATCCGGCCGAAGCGATCTCCTACCTGAAGCGCTGGTACTTTTGGACGACGCACAGCCGGCTTCAGCCGGTGATTCAGGCGGCGAGGACGATTAAAAGGTACTGGAAGGGCGTTGTCAATTTCCTCGATGCCCGGGTGACGAACGGGATGGTGGAAGGCTTGAACTCGAAGATCAAGACGGCGATGAAGCGAGCCTACGGGTTCAAGCATGTCGGCTATCTCCGGACAATCATCTATCTCGTTGCTGGACGTTTAACCTTTAGCTACCCACAGTAAATGGAAGAGAACCATCTAGGTTAAGCAATCAAACAGATCTTGAGAATGGGGAAATGCCGAAGAGGGGACTCGAACCCCTACTCCCGTATGCCAGGAACTAGCCCCTCAAGCTAGCGTGTCTACCAATTCCACCACTTCGGCATTCACTCGGGAGGTTTTCCCGGTTTTCTATTTTTTGATGTCCGGGGAGGTCTCTTTTTTCGGAGGCTCTTGTTTTTTGGCCTCGGGCTTTTGTTTCTGAACATCGGGCTGCGGCTCCTGGGCCGTCGGCGTGACCGCCTGTGGCTCGGTCCCCTGGGCGTCCGGCTCCCGTTGGGTTTCGGTGGCAACCGCCACCTCTTTCTCACCGCTGACGACCGACTTATCACCCTTGGCCGAAAGTATCCACAGCCCCATCGACGTCAGCATGAAGATGACGGCACCGAAGGTGGTGACTTTAGATAAAAGCGTGGCCGCTCCTCGCGGTCCGAAAGCTGTCTGGCTGCCCGCGCCGCCGAAGGCGCCGGCCAGGTCAGCCGCCTTGCCCGACTGGAGAAGAACGGCGATAATCAGGATGATGCAGACCAAAATATGAATGGTGATAAGTATCGTGGTCACTTCTTTTCCTTATAGGCCTTTATGGCC
>JBAUIH010000179.1:0-3004 GCA_049682755.1 Candidatus Aminicenantales bacterium
CCGCGCCGCTGCTCGTCTTCGACGTCGGCGCCGACCCGCACGGTCTGCGAAGCGTCCACGCAGAGAGGCCGGACCTCGCCGCCAAGTACTCAAAGACTCTCGATCGGATCTGGAAGGAGCACCGCGCGATGGCCAGGAAGATCGGCCAGCCGGGGCGAACCGGAATGCGGCCGGAAGAGGCCGAGCGCCTCCGGACCTTGGGTTACATCATCGAATGATCGGCGCCGATCGAATAGGGAGGGATACGTGAAAAAAAGCGTTGCTGCGGTCCTTCTCGACGCCGGATTCCACGCCTCCGCTCCCGGATTCGTCCGCGCTTAAGCTGCCCGGAAGGAAGGTCCGCGGGAGTGCCCGGTCAACGCCATCGCCGTGGATGGCAAACGGGTCTACGCCGTCGCTGGCGCCAATGGTCTCTACTTATCAGAGGACGACGGCGTCAGATGAGAACACCTCGCAACCGGATTGCCCGCGGAAACGACAATCACCAGCATTGCGGCGGGAGACGGGCTCTGGACCGCATCCAAGGCCCCGCTGCTTCGCGGAAAGGACGTGGATCGCCTCGCCGTCATAGGAACGAACCTTTTCGTCGGAACGAAAAGGGGCCTCTCCCTGTGAGAGAACTTCGGCCGCTCGGGGAAGGCCGTCAAGCTCGAGATGACCGCCGATCTGTCGGCTCTTTCGATCGAGGCCGTCAGAGCTGAGCTCTAGCCTTAATATTGAAGTATGCCCTCAACATACTCAAAATTATCAGGAGCTTAAAGTCGGAGACATCTGGGACATATTCGGGGGTTCTGCATTGAGCCAAGTTTCGTTTTCTTAGTCGACTTTCTGCCGATAAAATCGTTCTGGACTAAAAAGCAGGGGAGTAGACATCGTCAGTTTGGATTACCGTCTTTTCCCAGATAATTTTTGGCGAATCTGGGAAAATAGTCCCCAAGCCAGCATAAGAAGCCAATTTTTGGTCTTTCTCCCACTAAGCATTCGGCTCGATCCACTGGATCTTCGGTTTTTTGCTGTTTTCAGCGCAGTCTTTCAGATAGAGATTAATGAGCGTCTGATATGAGAACCCCGTTTCTCTGGAAAGCTCCTTAAAATATTCTACAGTGGTATTATCCAAGCGGATCGTTATCTGTTTTTTGAGACGGTTCGCATAGGGATTTTTTCTGCTTTTCATCCGATTGAGATCGTATTCTTTTTTCATGACAATCTCTCGAAATAGACTCTCTTCTCGTTCTTTGTGGCTTTCCGGGACGAGATGATTCTGATTATATCTTTGTCTTTTTGCTCCATGACCGTATAGCTCACAAGCAATATCCTCAGTTTTGAGCTCAAGCCGATCATCAAGAAACGGCTTTCCTCGAACGAATGATTTTCGTCATGAAATATGGTTTTGGCTTCATCGAAGGAAACCTGATGGTTCCAACGATTGGCTGCCTCCTTTTTTTTGTCCCACTCGAAGCATATCTTCCTCATAATTATTCTATATTTATTTTGTAGTGCATTGCAAGCACTCAATCATCGGTTTCGCTCCCGTCTTCCAACAGTGATTCAGACGATCTGACTGAAGAGAGAATCTCAACGTCAAGGCTCGATGGCCCGGTGGTGCGTCTCCCGGCTCGCTTTGGCTTTAAGACGATTTGTTAGGAGTCGTCGCCAGGCGAGAGTCTGAGAGGGGACAAAATCGTTCCCATCATAGGGCCGCTGAGAGCGGAGGGGGGAATCTCCGGCGCCCCTGATTTGGACGTCCTTCCAATTTAGGGGCGGCTAACACCAAAGAAAAAAAATAAAAAAAGCACTTGACAATAAGTAACGCGAAGGTAATATAAAGAGTAGTTAAATATATATTATGGAAATATGAGGTTACATATCATGTCCATAAGAATAAAAAGGAGGCTTCAATGACCCGTATCGAGCTTTTTGAGCGGAAACGCCGCGCCCATTACCGAGGCTGGCTCATCGGTTTCATCTTCTTTACGGTCTTCTGGGCGGAGAGGGAATGAGATGGGCGGACCGTTTCCCTTAAAGAACACGATCAAAGTCCATCGGGCTATGAAGGACTGGACCCAGGAGGAGCTGGCCCGCCGGATCGGAGTCACCCGCAAGACCGTCAACACCATCGAGAACGGGATCTACGTTCCCTCGTCCGTCCTGGCCATCAAGATGGCCCGGGTCTTCGGCGTCACGGTCGAGGACGTCTTCCAGTTGGCCGAGCCCTTTCCGTAGGGCCTTACCTCTTCATCGGCGTTATGACCATGATGAACGTCAGGAGGAGGAAGATAAAGGTCACGAGGGGAAAGAGAACCCAGGACAGGCGGCTGAGCGGCCCGGGCCGGTCCCTTCGACCCTCCATGATCTCCCGGTCCTCAAGAGGAGCCGCCACGGCCACGAGCCCCAGGAGGGCGAACGAGGACGCGGAAATGATGAAGGCACCGGCAGCCGCGATCTCGGCGATGTTCTTATGGGCGAAGCCGAACAAGGCCTGGATGAGGCCGGTGAGCAGGCTGATGAGCCCGGTCATGGCGAAGCCGAGAGTCCACGCCCGGGCCCCCGCCCCGGCGCCCATGAACAGCGCCAGGGCGATCGAGCCGCCGATGACGACGAGGATCGCCGGCCAGTGGAGCAGAACCTTGGCGATGGGCAGCGGGCCGCCCTGGGGGTGGCCCCCGATCATGAAGATGACGGTCAGGACGAGCACGGCCGTGAATAAAACATATCCGACGATCCGGTCGGCGGTTATGCCCTTGGCCGCAACATTTTCGAGACGGCCGATGTTTTCGGCCCGGCTGGAGAGCTTCATGGCCGGGACGAGGCAGACGGCGGCCAGGACCAGGCCGTAGAGCGTGACGACGAACGAATGGATCATCCGGTTGCTGATCCCCTCGCTCGGGGTTCCGAGGGCGATCGTGAAATTGAGGGCGCTGCCCAGAGCCCCCAGGATCCAGGCGTTGCGGGCGGCCGCCTCCCAGAAGTGGGCGGACGCGCGGACGCTCTCTCCGCTCCCGGC
>JBAUIH010000180.1:0-6700 GCA_049682755.1 Candidatus Aminicenantales bacterium
GAAATCGAGGGCGTGACGGCCGAGCGGGAGATACCGGAAGAACATATCACCGTCCGGTCGGAAAAGAGGTCTTATACGATTGTCACCCGGCGCGAGCGCATTCCGGGGCCGCAAGCGGACTTCGGGACCGACGGTCCTCTCGATATGACCATCATCTTCGGCCCGAGCTCAGACTCGGCGAAGAAGAAAATGGACCCCGGCGGAATCATGGTTACGGTCGGGGGGACGATCGTTCCCGGCCGGTTGACCGGCGACCACAAATGGCAGGGGAGCTTTTTCCCCGACCTCCCCGAGGAGGTCGAGGAGAAGGACTTCGTCATCGAAGTTTCGGCCAAGGACCTCGGCCGTCACCTGCCGCGGCCAGGGCTGCCGGACTTCGGGTACGAACTCGACTCCGACCCCGAGAGCCCGGCCAAGGCCGGCTTTCGGCCTCCCTACGGCTGGGATAAGTACGAGCCGGGACCGATGAAAGTCGGCACGGTCAAGGTCAAAAGGGAGCCGGAGCCTCCGGTCGAAGAGGAGGAGGAAGAGGCCGACGAGGAACCCGCGCGGACCTACCCCTCGTCGCCCCCGCCGCAGGTCAAGTATTTTGTTTGGGCCGACCGCTGCGGAGCCGGCCCCGGCGGACGCATCCACGTGGGCCCGGAGTCCGAGTTCACATCGAAATTGCGGTGCTGCGACGAATGGCTTTTCGGGATGTCACAGGAATATGTCCAGAAAGATCAGCTCGCAGGCCCCTTTGTGACACTCGAAGAGGCGATCCGGACAGGATGCGGCCTGGTGTCCGAGGCCGCCTACCGGAACGTCCCGGGCTGGGGAGCGGTCCCCTATGGGAAGATGGGAGGTACGACCTATCTTCTCGACAGCGACCTCGCCGGGGCCTGCATCAAGGAGAGGTGAGCGCTATGAAACACATCACCTTTTCTCACGCGTACCTGGACTCCAACAAAGGGGCGGCCCCCCAGCGTCCGCGTCCTGTCGTTTTCATGACAGTGGTCATGTTTGTTCTCATCGGGCTCTTCACCGCCGGTCAACAGGAAGCCGACCTCACCGCGACGCTCCAGGAGCAGTCCATCCCTGTCGAGGCGATCGAACTCAAGGGAGATGTCGTGACCGCCCGGTTGAACTACGAAGGGGGCGCGACAGGGAGCGTCGCCCGGGCCGAAGAAGAAATGCTCCTCCTCTTTTCCAAGATCGCCGAGCGGTATCCGCAGTCCCGGCGGATCGTCCTCGACTCCCGGGCCGGTGAAACGCGGATCAGTGAAATCGAGGTTGAAACGGAATCCGCCCTGAGCTACGCCCGCGGAAAAAAGAGCGCCCGGGAGCTCTTGGCGGAGGTCCGAATGGTCGCCCATCTGGATGTTGAAGGGGTGATGGAAGAGGCCATCGCCTCAAGAACCCCCGCAGAAAGCCCACCTGCCGCGTCGCTTCCCGAAAAGATCATCGCCGGGTCAGAGCGCCGCCCCTCGCGGGAGGGATCCGCCGGCTCCTCCGGCAGGAGAGGAGGAGGATCCCCGGCCAGCCCGTCGATCTCGATACCCTGGCCGTTGCTCGGGCTGCTGGCGATCCTCCTCGCCGGCGTCGGGCTGATCATCGCCCTTGTTCTGAAACGGCGAGGGACGGCAGCGGGCTCTCAGAAGGTGAGCGCCAGGCTTGAAGTCATTTACCAGGACGGAGGCCGGGAGCGCTATAAGATTCGCGCCGCACGCACGGCGATCGGCCGGGCCGGCGATAACTCCCTGGTCATCCGAGATCCGGATGTTTCTTCTCATCACGCCGAAATCGTCGTCAGCGGAAATCACTTCATCCTGAGGGATCTCGCCAGTACGAACGGGACGTTCCTCAATGGAGAAAGGATAAACGAGGCCCAGCTCTATCTGGGTGATGAGATCCGCCTGGGTTCGACCAAGATTGTCCTCGCCAACGGGAGCTAAAGGCCGGATTTCTGACCGAGCCTTTAATTCGGAATCTCCCTGCGCCGCCGCACGGCCCTCATGATCGTGAGCTGAAGCGCGATGATCATAACGCAGCTCACGACCGGGATGACGAGTCCGGTGCGGAGGCCTGATGCGTTGGCCACTTTCCCGGTGAGCCACGGGGCGATCATACCACCGGTCAAGGCGATCATGAAGATGACGCTGAAGGCCGTCCCGGTGAGATCGGAAAAGGCCTCTCCGGCGACGGCCAGGGTCGTCGGGAAGATGGCGGCAAAACCGAAGCCGGCCAGCACGACACCAAGCACGGCCAGCAGGCCTGACGGCGCCACGGCAACGAGGGCGGTCGCGGCCAGGGCCACGCCGGCGCTGGCCAAGACCAGCGTCTCGTTCTTCATGACCTTGACCAGCCTCCGGGAAACGATCAGCCGACCGAACATCATCGCCCCCCAGTATCCGGACAGAACAAGGGCGGCGGTCATGGGTGAAAACCGGAACTGCTCGCTGAGGTAAGTGGAGATCCAACCGCCCACCGTGAATTCGTTTCCGGATTGAAAGAAAAGCAGAAGGCCGCATAACCAGAGGAGCGGACTGCCGATGACCTGGGCGGCCCGGCTGAGCGGGAACCCCTGGACCTGCTTGGCCGGCGGGAACCTCAGATAAAGAAAGAAGGCGAAGGGAATTAGGCAGAGCGCGGTGGCGACGACCAAGATGGTATCAAGACCGAGGATTCCTAGAAGTGTCCCGATAAGCAAGGGAATCAGCAGTGCCCCAAACCCGAAGAAAATCCCGAGAAGGTTGAGGGCTGCGCTCCGGCTTCCGGGACTGAGATCGCTGGTCAGGGCGTTGGAGCCTCCGTTGAGACCTCCGCCTCCCACCCCGAGGAGAAGGGCCGCCGCAATCAGAAGGGAATAGGACGGAGCCAGGGCGAAAAGCAGAAAGGATCCGGCGACGAGAAGCGAGCAGACGGCCAGGAAGATCCTGTAGCCGAAGCGGTCGACGACCGGTCCGAAGACGACTGACATCCCGAGCATAGCCAGGTTCATGAAGAAAAAGAGGTTCCCGGCCTCGCTCTTGTTGAAATCGATACGCTCAAAAAGCGACGGCAGGATGGCGCCCAGGATGGCCATGACCAGGCCGAAGACGAAGATCCCGGCCCAGGCCGAGAAGACGAGACGGCGGACTCCGGCGGGCTCCCGGCTCTTCATCACGGGCGGCCTTTTTTCCCCGCTTTCGCCTGCCTCCAGGGCCGGGCGTAGTAGAATTCCGAGAAGGCCTCGTACACCTTGTCCATATGCCCCTTGGGAACACCCCGGACATTCGGCGAGACGAAGGTCGGCGGCAGTTTTTTCTTCTTCGCCAGAATGGCCGCGGTCTCGGCGACGAGAGACATGGCGATGACGATCGCCGCTGCCGTCGAGCCGGCGGCCACCTTTTCCCTCTGCCCGACATCGACCAGCGCGTCCTCGTGCGGCGTGCAGTTGTCGATAGCCACGTCGGCCAGGTCGGAAAGGTACTTCCCGGACGAATGCCGGGATTTCGAGATCTTGCGGTTGGCGTGAGAGGAGACCGTGATCACCTTGAGGCCTTTGCTCTTGGCTTCGAGCGCGACCTCGATCGCCGCCGCGTTCAGCCCGCCGTGGGAGAAGGCGATCAGGCAATCCCGGGGCTCGAGCCTATAGCTCTCCAGGAAAATCCTGGCGTAACCTTCCCGTCTCTCCAGCCAGAGCAATTCCCGGGCCCCGCCGGGTCCGATGACGTTGAACCACATCAGTCGCGGGTCGTAAAGCGGATAAAATCCCACGAAACTGCCGTAGCGCGGATAGAGATCGAGAACGGGAATCACGGAGTGGCCGGTCCCGTAGGCATAAATCCTGCCCCCGCGTTCCACCGACCGGGCCATGATCCGGCCGGCCGACCGGATGTTCTCCAGCTCCTTGTCCTTAATGGTTTCAATGATCCCCTGAATCCTGTCCAAGTACTCAAGTGACGACATTGCGTTCTCCTTTGCTCATTTGACCTTGCTGTCCCAGGCCAATTTGGCGGCGCCGTAAAGTCCGGCCTCATCACCAAGGGCGGAGAGCTCGATTCTGACTTTTTGGGCGGCCAGGGGCTGGGCCCATCTCCTGAATTCCTTCCGGACCGGCCCGAACAAAAGGTCCGCCGCCTGAAACAGCCCGCCCCCCAGGACGATCATTTCCGGGTTTAGGATGCTGACGATGTTGGCGATGCCCATCGCCAAGTAGATTACGGCCCTGTCCAGAATGTGCCGTGCCAGGGGATCGCCCGCCCGGGCCGCGGCGGCTACGGTCTTTGCGGTCACTCCTTCGATATTCCCTTTGGCCAGGTCTCCGATGAGCGACAGCTCGCCCGTCCGGAGGAATTCCCTAGCCTTCCGGCCGATGGAACCCCCGGAGGCTTCCGCTTCGAATCCGCCCATGGCAGCGTATTCCTCCTGCAAGCGAGGGTCGAGGGCGAACCAGCCAACGGCCCCGGCGATACCTCCGCTGCCGCGGACAAGCCTCCCCCCGGAGAGAATACCGGCGCCTATCCCCGTCCCCACCGCGAGGAAAACGACATCCTTTTTCCCCCTGGCTACGCCGCGCCACTGTTCGCCCAGGACATAGGCGCTGCGGTCGCTGTCTAGAACAAGCAGCTTTTTCGTTTCGACCGCCAGACGGTCGCGGAGCGGAAAATGCTTCCACCCCGGGACGTTGAGTGTCCAGACTCGGCCGCTCCGGCCGAAGACGATTCCGGGAATGCAGATGCCGATGGCGTGGAGCTCGCCCCCTTTTTCTCTAGCCTTAGCCTCAAGACCATGGATAAGGCGGGTGATCTGGCGAACCGGCCCTTCGGCCGTCGCCTGGTCAATCGGAATTTTCTTCCGTCCGAGCATCCGCCCGTCCGGGGTAAACAGAGCGGAAGAAACCTTTGTCCCGCCGACATCGATCCCGCCGCAGTAGCCGTGTTTTACGCGATACTTCAAATCATCCTCATTTCAAAAGAAGGAAATATAGGGACACGATACCGAATTCAGAAATTCGGTTCATGTCGCCACATTTCAATCCAAGAGCACGACCCAGGCTTCGCCGGGGGCAAGGGCTTTAGTCAGATGCAGCCGGCCCTCTTTGAAGTGAGACCGGACCGTTTCCCCGGTCTCCAGGTTTATCGTCTGGTCATTTCTGTCCGGCAAGGCCACGGCGAACCCGGCCGTCGCCGGCTTGTCACCGCGGTTGAAGGCAAAGAGCAATCTCCTGTTTTCGGCCTCGAGAAGCCTCGCTTCCACCAGGACATCGCCCTCGGCGACAGAGACTTCGACCGGGCGCGTGATCTTCAGCCAATCGGCCAGCCCTGCCAGGAACTTCCCATTGTTGGGATTTCCGAAATGGTGGTAGGCCGACCCGATGAACGAGCCGACGATGATGGCCCTGCCCCTTCCCTGTCGCGCATAGACGATTGCCGGCCGGCCGTCCTCGAATTCGGCCAGGACCCGCGCCTTGTTGCTGAGAAGCTCAAAACTCTCCTCGAAGAACAACGTGTCGAGCCGGTCTCCGTCCCGGAGAAGGGGAACCGCCTCGTGGATTCCTTTGATTCGGAGCGCCGAGGGCTTCCGGAGCGGCCTGAGCTCGGCTTCCCGGCAGCCAAGGACCTCATGCAGCCCTCCGCCGGGAATGATGTTGGCGGAAAAACCGCGCTCGTCGATCCAGCCGCAGCGCGCCTCGGTGAGGAGCGTTCCCCCGCTGTCGACATAGGCGATGAGCTTTTTCAGGTCCGCCTGGGACATCATCACCGGATAGGGAGCGACCAGCAGCTTGTAGCGGCGCCAGCGCTCCGGCGTAAGGTCCATGACATGGAGAAAGTCCACCGGGATATGCCTCTCAAAGAAGGCTTTGTGGATGCCCTGGAGAGATTCGCTCAGGTTATTGATCCCGATGGACTGCCCCTCTCCCGTAAAGGCTTGTTGGCCGCCGACCATATGGGAGAGCGGGTTATAGAGGATGGCAACCTCCGCCTGGGGAGGCCGGCTGTTCAGGAAAAGCTCCATGTTCCCAGTGATGACCCGGGCGATCTTTCCGGCTTCGACGGCCCGCTCGGTTATTTTCCCGTCGAGCTCCACCAGCCCGTACCCCCCCGCTTCATAACCCGAGCTCATCGGGTAATACGCATAGATGTTGACGGCCCGGGCACCGCAGGAGACAACCGACCACATCCAGTCGCGAAGGTCGGACCCGACGACCGGAACGCTGACCTTCATCCCGAAGACGCCGTAGCCGGCCTGGAGCTCGCCGATATAAAAGCCGTCGTTGGCCCAGCTCATCGATCGGATGAAGTCGTTCCCGGCGGCCCGGAAAAACGGCGACCAGGGCCGGACCGTCCAGGCATGCTTGGGGTAGATCGAGACACCGTAATAATCCACCGCGGCGGCCATCTTGCGATCGTCGGGCGTGCCGCTCCAGACGGGCCGGCTGAAGAGCCCGGGGATAGCCGAGTGGCTGGTCACGACTCCCTCGGGGACGACCGACTCGACCGCCTCCGCCTTCATTTCCAGATCGGCGGCGAGCTTATCGGAGATGTAGTTCTTCCAGTCAATGTAATCGGTATAGGTCAGGATCGTCCCGAAGCGGGGCGGGTCGACCTCCTCCCAGTTTTCGAAGGTACGGTACCAAGCCTTGTTGAGGTTGGTGAGCGTCTGGTACTTATCCTTGAGCCAGTCCCGGAACCTGGACAGGCTCGATGGACAGTAGCAGAATTGGATGTTTTCGAGG
>JBAUIH010000181.1:0-19497 GCA_049682755.1 Candidatus Aminicenantales bacterium
GCCATAGTCGGGGAGCCGACGGACAACCGGATCGCCATCGGGCACAAAGGGCTCGAATGGCTGGCCGTCGAATTCACCGGCCGCGCGGCCCACGGCAGCACACCGGAAGCCGGGATCAACGCCATCTCGGCGGCGGCCTATTTCGTCCGCCTGGTCGAGGAAGAGCTGGCTCCCCGATTCGAGGGACGGCGGGACCCGGTCCTCGGGCTTCCCGTCATCAACCTGGGGACGATAGCGGGGGGAGATCAGCCGAGCACGGTGGCCGCTCACTGCACCATTAAGCTTGACCGCCGCTGGGTGACGACCGAGACGATCGAACAGGTACTCACCGATCTCGAAGACCTTCTCGCCAAGGTCAAGACAAGGCAGCCGGGTCTGAAGACGGAAATCTCCAGGGTGCCGGGCGGGATGGCCACGATGATCCACGGCCCGCTGACGATCGATCCCTCTCATCCCGTCGTCAAGTCGGCTCAGCAAGCGCTCGCCGGCGTCGGCCGTCGAGGTGACGATCTCACGGTCTTCCCCGCTTGGACGGACGGCGCCCTTCTCTCCAGGGAAGGGAAAATCCCGACCATCATCTGGGGACCCGGAGAGCTCAGCCATGCCCACTCGCCCGAAGAGAACGTCCTCCTTGATGAAGTCCATCTCGCGGCCGAGCTTTACGCGGCGGCCGCTCTGGAGTTCTGCAAAGGGCGATGAAGACCCGGATCCCCCATACGTATGTCCTTCTTTTCTGCTTGATACTCATCGCCGCGGCCGCCACCTGGTTCATTCCCGCCGGCTCCTACAGCCGGGTCATCCAGGACGGCCGCGAGCTTATCGAACCCGATTCCTTCCGTCCTGTCGAGGCTAAACCGGCCGGGCTCCCCAGCCTGCTGATGGCTTTTCCCAAGGCGCTGGCGGAAGTCGCGGACATCGTCTTCTACATCTTCATCATCGGCGGCGCCTTCGGCGTCCTGAACAGGACAGGAGCCATCCAAACCGGGATCCATTCGCTGGTCCGCCGGCTGGGCGGAAAGCGGACGCTGGTCCTCGTTATTTTGACCCTCGTCTTCGCCATCGGAGGAGGCAGCATCGGGATCGCCGAGGAAACGCTCGTCTTCCTGCCGGCGCTGCTGCTTCTGGCCAGGTCGTTGGGTTACGACTCGCTCGTCGCCGGAGGGATCGCCCTGGTCGGAGCCAACGCCGGGTTCGCCTCGGCGTTCATGAACCCGTTCACGGTCGGTGTCGCCCAGGGGATCGTCGGCCTGCCCCTTTTCAGCGGGCTCGAGTTCCGGCTGGTGCTCTGGACAATCATGACTACCGTGACGATCCTGTTCATGACGCGGTATGCCGCCAGGATCAGGGCCCGGCCCGAGATCAGCCTCATGTACGAGCTCGACCGGCAGCGGGCGCAAGAGGAGGCCGCCGGGAACGAAGAAAGATTCAACAGGCGACACGGCGCCGTCCTTCTGGTCGCGCTTCTGGCGCTCGTGCTGTTGGCCGTGGGAGCGCTGCGCTGGAACTGGGGAATACTGGAGCTTTCGGGGCTCTTCTTCGGATTGGCCGTCGTCGCCGGGCCCGTGGGCAGGCTAAATGCCGAAGATACGGCCAGAAACTTCATCAAGGGGGCCGCGGAATTGACCTATGCCGCCTTGGTCGTCGGGCTGGCCCGGAGCATCCTGGTCATCCTGCGGGACGCCCAGGTCATGGACACGCTGACGCATGCCCTCGCCGCGACCATCCGCCACTGGCCGTCGTCGGTCAGCGCTGCCGGGATCTATTTCTTCCAGAACGTTCTCAACTTTTTCGTTCCCTCGGGTTCGGGCCAGGCCGCGGTCTCGATGCCGATCCTCGCACCGCTCGGTGACCTTCTCGGGATCACACGGCAGACCAACGTCCTAGCTTATCAACTGGGCAACGGACTGACCAATGTGCTCGTGCCCACCCAGGGCTATTTCATGGCGGCGCTGGGCATCCTCGGGATCCCCTGGTCGAAGTGGGTAAGATGGCTTCTGCCCCTTCTTCTGATCTGGATAGCGATCGGCTGCGCCGCCGTCCTCGTCGCCCAGGCCATCCACTGGGGGCCCTTCTGAGGACTTGAATTCTTCTCTGCCCGCCTCTCACCATGAGAAATGAGCTCAGGCCTATTCGTCTAAGAAAAAGGAAATCGAAACAGGAAGGTGCCAAGATGAAAGGACGAACAGGATGGTTGGACGAGAGGCTCCCTTATCCCCTGCGGACCGTACAAACAGAGCTTGGTCCCGTCGACGTCTATGACATCCCGGAGGATCAGAAGCCGGTCGTGATCAAGAAGCTTTATCCCTTCCAGCCTTTGCCCGGTCTTGAGGACGTGATGGAAGATATCCACGCGGAGAAGACCTTCAAGGTCAAGGACTTCATGGTGACGAGGGAGGAAGGGATGAACGTCCTGGCCAGCCCATACTATCTCGAACACGGGGGCACGGTCATCGACTGGATCCCTGTTTATGAGGATGAGATCGATCCGACGGTCTGAAGCCCAGGGCACAATGACAGGCCCTTTATTTCAGCGGCGGGATATCTCTTCATAGCGGACGTTGTGATAGAGAATCTTTTCGACGGGTGTGTTCGGCGGAATCTGGTTCCTGACGGCCATGCAGAACCCCGGATATTTCTTGCCAATGTCCAGGCAGCGCTTGACTTCGCGGCGGATGGCGTCTTGAGTTTCGTGGAGAAGAATCCGGGTGTCGGCGTTGCCGATGAAGGCGTGGGTCCTGCCGTACCTTTCGGCAAAGGCGGCTATGTCGGTGAGCGGTTCAAAGAAGAAACCGTGCGGCCCGCAGGCAACGATGTCATTGAGAAGCATCGTGTAATCTCCGCCCGAGGTGAAGAGGGTTTTTCTGCCGCTCTTGAGAAGTGACGAAAGGATTACAATGAATCCCAGTCTCACAATTCGCTCGGAGACTTGACACCACGGCAGTTCGTTGATAAATACAAGAGCAGCTTAATAAGCCAAAAAAAAGCATTTTTGGCTGGGGCAGTTTTCGGGTGAGGCTCCGTGCTTGAAAATCTCACTTCAGAGGTGGTACATTGAGAGAGGGAAGGTCACCGTGCGCAAGGCTTTGGCCGATAGCGTGTCCAGATCCTTTCATAACATCCCGCAGTTCGACATTCACATGGATGTCAATGCTTCCATGATTGTTCGTGAAAGAACAGCCCATAAAAATAAAAAAGGCAAAGGAGCCCCAAGCTATAATGACATGATCATCCTCTGTGCCGGCAAAGCCCTGGCGGGCCATCCGGAGACGAATGCTCACATCACAAATGAACGCATAAAGTTGTTCAAAGAAATCAATATCGGATTCGCCGTGGCGGCGCCGGACGGTGTTTTTTTGCCGGTGATTCGGAGAGCGAATACTAGGAACCTGCATGAGATCGCTGAACAATCCGCCGAACTCATCAAAGCAGCCAGAAACAGCCGCCTCCGCTCATACCTGCAAATGCTCGAGACCTTAACTGTTTCTTCGCTGGGAGAATCCGGCATTGACTCTTTTAATGCCATTATAAATCCACCTCAAGTCGCGGCCTTGGCTGTGGGCACCGTCATCAAAAAATCCTGGTGCATGGAGGATAAAATCCTTTCCCTTCCAACACACCATTTAACGCTCACCGTTGACCACCCCGTCATTGACGGAGCCTGTGCAGCGGAGTTTCTGTTTGATTTGTCAAAGACAATGGGGGATTTCCAATCATGATTGAAAACGGTCTCTCTGAGCGATGCGCCGAATCCCTTAAGCAAAGGATAGGAGGATAAAGTGAAAATCACGGAAGTTGAAGCGATTGAGTTAAGGCTCCCCGACTTGGAACTCGAAGACAAATCGTCAGGTGCACAAAATACACTCATCATTAAAATCCATACGGATTCAGGTATTGTCGGAATCGGAGAAGTAGATTCATCTCCCCACGTAGCCAGAGCGGTTATCGAAGCCCCGCTAAGCCACAGCACCGTCACCGGACTTCGGAGGCTCCTGATCGGGATGAACCCCCTAGATGTCGAAGTTATCAACGAAACACTTTATCAAAAGACTTTTTATTATGGCCGGCGGGCTGTTGTACTGCATACCATCGGCGGGATAGATATGGCTTTGTGGGATATTATGGGCAAATATTATCAAAAGCCGATTTATCAATTGTTGGGAGGTGCTTTTCAAAAGGAGTTTCGTGTCTATGCAAGCGACCTTTTCGGACAAGACGGAAAGGAAACCGAAGCTAAAGCGAAAAAATGGACGGATATGGATTTTTCTGCCGTTAAATTTGGTTGGGCACCCATGGGACAAAATGAAAAACTTGACCTTGAACTCGTGGAGGGCGCCCGGAAGGGCATGGGTGATCATAACGATTTGATGATTGATGCGGGGTGCTGCTGGGACACCAAAACGGCGAAAATCAGAGCCCGTCAATTTGAGCAATTTCGTATCTTCTGGCTTGAAGAGCCTCTTGCACAGGATAATCTTGATGGTTATCGCGAATTAAGTCAGGAATCCTACATCCCGATTGCAGCCGGCGAAGGTGAGGCCGGCATTTACGCCTGGCGGGATCTGATTGAAAGGGGTCAAATTGATATCGCGCAAGTTGAATTGGCTCGAAACGGCTTTACGGTTGCACGAAAAATCGCAGACATGGCCGAAACACACGGTATGCGCGTGGTAAATCATTCCTATTCAACACCGTTCAGCATCGCAGCCGGCTTACACTGGCTGGCGACCAGAAAAAGTGCATTTATATTTGAATACTGCATGGAGGAAACTCCTCTCAGAACACAGTTAGCGAAACCGGAACTACAGGCGGTGCAGGGTTATATAACGGTACCTGAAGGACCCGGTTTGGGTATTGAACTTAATGAAGAAATCGCAAACCGATACAAGGTGACATAATGAAAGAATCGGGGGAAAGAAGATCACATAACTTTTCGCGAATGATCAATTTGCGGCAGCTCACGCCGATTTTGATGCGGTTATCATTGATCTTGGAAGGATATGACCCCCGTTTTTCGAACCACTTAGAGAGCTAATTTGCGCTAACATCTCAGCCGGTGATTCTGCCCTTCTCTTTGAGATATCGAATCGGCGACGTGTTGCCGAGCGCCGAGTGTCGACGAACGTGATTATAGTACCGAAGCCGCTGGTCCACAACCTTCTTCAACGAGGCGAGGTCGTCTTGTTCCCAGAACAGCAAGCGGTTCTCTGATTTGAAACGCCCGTTGAACGACTCCATATGGACATTCCCTTTGGCTCCTTTCTCTGAATAGGAGACGCGCACTTTATCCCGGACCGCAAGCTCATAAAGCCATCCATGGCCTAAATAAACGCCATCCTTATCGTGGTGAACAATGATCCCCTCGGTCTTTACCCCGCATCTCTCCAACGTCTTTTTAGCCCGGCGCCAGGCAGCCAGGGCTAATTCCGTATTGTCGGCTTCTCCCAAGGCATAACCGACAACGAGCTTGCTCGAGTGATCGACGATCGGCATCAATTGGGCTTTAGCCCGGCCTTTTCGATAGACAATCTCCGTGAAATCCGTGTACAGAACTTCAAAATCATCGATGGAAGCCAGGTTCGCCACAAGATTGATCTTCGGCCCCGTTTCCTTGAGAAGCTTGACCAGAGAGCTTGCTTTGGGCTTCCGAATCCGTTTAATCACAGCCAGATCCCAACTTGTATGCAATCTGGCCACGACCTTCCGGTTGACCTGGATCCCCCGATCCCGCAGCTCCGCTTCCGTCCTCCGATACCCATATTCCGGATGCTTTCTGGCGATCTCGAGCAAAGGTTGCCTCAGTCGGGAGTGCTTTTCTTCATAACTTCGTTTCCGGAGGGCATAAAACCAAGTGCTTTTCGGAAGACCGATCGCTTTCAGCACTCGATTCAGCCCATATTCATCCTTGAACGCCCACGTCAGCTCAACTTTTTCCCCCGGGGTGAGCTCCCGGCCAAAAAATTTTTTAGCAGTGCAATCTCCACTTCCTTATGACCGATCAACCGTTCCAGTTCCTCGATCCGTCTCTCGTACTCCTGGATGGTTGTCTGCTGGGAGAAAATCTCCGGCCCTTTCTCGATGAACTCTTTCTTCCAATGGGTGAGTGTGACCGGATGAACACCGTATGAGCGGGCAATCTGGCCGATTGCTTTGGTCCCGGACAAAATTTCGATGACCACCTGAAACTTGAACCGCGGCGTGTACCGTTTGCCGTGCTTCTCTGACATCACCAGTGCCTCCTTCAAAGGCTTTCTCCCGGCTGATGATGTCTATTATAGCACCCTTAGTTTTTAGCGCTCGGGGTGGTACGAATTTTGGGGGTCAGTCCTGGCTTCCTTCCAAGGCGCGAGCTCCCACAACGGGGCGATATTGAGGAACACGCCATCGTTGAGGTCCGGCTCGAGGTGCCGGTTCGCCGTGCGGCGCAGCTTGTCCGCGAAGTCGCGTAGCTCTGAGACGAACTGCTCCTCGCGGTCTATGTCTTTTTCAATCTGCTTGGCCTCGCGGCCGGAGTTTCCCGCCAACAATCACTCGGCCTGCTCATGCTCAAGGGTCAGGCGCGTCCCCTCGATATGTCCTGAAATCCCTCACATGCATATTAGCCTATTGCGACAACGGTGGCCTCACCGACATTGCCATACCGGTCGGGAACGCAGGTGAAAATGACGATTTGGCATTCCCTGGCTACCTTAGCTAGAACGGCACCCATGAGACGCAGCCGTTCGGGGTCCGTATAACCCAACGCATCGTCCAGGATGAGCGGTGCTCCACCGTCCTTTGCTACGATCATGGAGCAGGCCAGACGGAAGATCAGTGAGAGTTGCTCCTTGGTGCCACCGCTCAACGAGTCAAACGGCACCGTGACGCCCTTGACCGTCCGGCTGGCAATCTGCAGTTCCTCGCTTATATCCACTTGGAAGGAGTCATCGAAGACCAGTCGGCCTAGTCCCTCGATCTTCTCCTTGAGCGGAGCCACATACGCCCGTCGCGCCTTGTCGCGCTCTTCGTGCATGGTATCGAAGAGGCACTGGGCGGACGCGGCGCGCCGGAACAACGATTGGTTCTTCGTTTCGATCCGCTCGAGGTTGGTCTGCGACGAGTGCAACTTCTCGTGAAGACCTTCCTCCCCGTGGATTTTCAGCCGGGTTTGCACCTCCGTCAGTTCTGTTTGCGCGGCATTCCTGCGGCTCTGCAATGTCTGCAGAGAACCCTTTGCCGTCTCGGCCAGTATTTTCACCCGCTCGGGGTTCTTCGCCTTCAATGATACTTCAGCAGATCGGACGGCGCTTTCCTCGGAACCCACGGCCCGGATGGCACTCGTCAGCGTCGTCTCCAGTGTGTCATCGGGAACACTTTGCCTCGCTCGGTCAAGGTTCTCGCTTGCCCGCTTGAGGTCGTTGGCCAGCACATCGAGTTGCACCCGCGCCTCTTGCTGCTTTGCGCTCAACCCATCACGAACGTCGCGGGCGGCATCGAGGGCCTCGCGCGCCGTTTCCAAGTTACCGCTCGCCTTCTGTTGCTCTGCCTCAGCATATGCCCGTTCCTTCTTTGCCGAATCGAGATCGGGGCAAATGGTGGGTTTCCGCACACGCTTGGCAAGATAGTCGGGCACGCTCTGCTGGAGACCAAGCAGTTTCCGCTCAAGTTGCTCGTAGGTCAGGTCTCGAAGGTTGTCTTTCTCGACCTGCTCTTTGCTTTTCACGTGCCGCGATGCCTCGCCCCGTTCCTCGAATGCCTTTCTTGCCTCGTCTGGACCGGTAACACCTGCGTCTTTACATGCGTTTTCAAGAGCAAGTTGAGTCTCATCGACCTTCTTTTGGAGTCTTTCCGAACTGGAGCCCGCAGTTATCTCAATATCCAGCTTCCGCGGAAGGGTCAATCGCAAGCGGTCGGCAACGGGCAGGGAGCGGTTGTCGCCCGGGTCAAGTGTTGTGTCCACATCGTCAATCATCACGCGGCATTCAGCCAAAGCATGAAGAAGAACGTGTGGCGCTCCCGTCTCCAATTTCGCTTTGGCAGTCAATAGGTCCTTTTCCGCTTCTTGGATTGCCTGGAGGGTTCGGGAACTCACTTTGTTCCGCGCCAGCACCTCTTCCGCCTGGGCAGAGTTCTTCCTTGCTTGGTCAATACGTTCCTTGCGTTCCCGGAGCTGATCGAGATTCAGTTTGTTGTTGTAGTGGTCGAAATCCGCCCGCCGTAGAGTCGCAAGAGCATCCGCTTCCTTCCTCTTCTTGTCGGCTTCACTCAACGCAGCCTGGACCTTCTTGAAATCTCCGTCGGCTTGGTTCAACGCTGGAAGCGACATCGAGTTGGACTCTTGAAGGTCCCCATGGGCCTTGACGGCCCTGGCTACCGCGTCAATGAGACCTTGGCGTGCCTCCTTGTCGCGCCGCGCCACTTGCACTGACTTATGCTCCGACTCCAGCTTGAGGCGAGCCGCCGCAAGGACGTTCTCGAGTATGCCAATTTTCTCAAGTGAGGAGGTGTGTGCATCGACCTCCGTCTTCAACTCGTCTTCGCGCCGCTTCAGTTGTCCCAATTCCCGCTGAAGGATTGCCGCTCTATCTATATCTTGTTCGAGGTCGCGGATCTGCTGCTCGATCTCGGCAACCTTGGTTTGAGTATCCTCTTGCAGTTTGCGGGCTTCCTTGAGTTCCTTCCGTTCGGCACCGTTCTCGGTGAAATAGAGGGCATATTCCTCCCGAACCTTCTCGAACAGCCCCTCTTCCCGCGGATCGGCGGGACGACCACCCGCCGCCTTATCAAGCGCTGTTGAAAGCGATGTCTGTTTCGTCAGGATGGGCTGGTGGATGGCGTCGCCCTGTTGAATGGTCAACGCCTTCCATAGGTCAATGTCCAGGGTTTCACGGAGGATGGCCTCGGCGCGTTCATGCGCTTCACGCCCCGTGTGATTCTCGGGCTTCGGCCTGGTGACCGTGAGCTTGGTTTCCGGCTTCTTGTGGAACCGCTTGAAATAGGTGAATGCGTAGAGTCCGCTCTCAGCCTGCAATTCTATCTCAGGCCCCTCGTCACGATGAACAGGACGGATTGCCTCGATATCGCGGTGCTTGCTGGAATCGGGGAAGTCAAAGAGAAGCCCGATGGCTTCGCCAAGGCTGGTCTTGCCGACCTCATTGGGGCCCTGCACGAGGGTTATGCCGACTGAACCGAACTGCACTTCGGCGGCGGTTATGCCCCGGTAGTTGGCGATTCTGAGATGGAGAAATCTCATGCCATGCCCCTTGCCAACCGGAGAAGGAGCATCAAGGCGTCGCGGGCCGCAACACTTTCATCTCCGCCCTGGGCGATCTTGCTTCGGAGCCGTTGCACCGTTCCGTCGGCAAAGCCCGAGAACCCGAGGTTGGTAAAATCCGCATCGGCCGGGACCACGAGAAGCGCGTCCTCTCTGACCTCAAACGCGCCAAATACATCGCTGGCGACAAGAAGGTGGCTCTGTAGCGTCTCCTGTAACGACAGGGAAAGCGAGCCCACAAGAGTTAGCCGGATGACCGTGCATTCTTTGTGCTCGATTTCTTCCAGGGTCTTTCGAAGCGCCTCTACGTCGCCGCTGGTATTCAGATCAATGCGATCCCGTTCGATAAACCGCCATTTACCGGTTTGAACCTCTTTGGTGGCTACACGGCCATCGTCGACCTCGACGACAAGGATGAACCCCGACCGTGTTTCGGAGAAGTCCGTGGCTTCGGGAGTTCCGGAATACCAGATGCGCTCGCCGCTGCCCACCTTGGTGAGGGAATGACGGTCGCCGAGCGCCACAAAGTGAACTTTCCCTTCGCCAATGGCGCGTTCGAGTGCGGAAACCGCAATGACTCCGGCGGATTCCCGGTCGGGTGTAAGCTGGTCAACGGCCCCGTGTCCCATGCAAATACGCGTGATCCCGCTCGCTGGGGAAAGAGTACCGAGGGCTTCCTCTACGGGATTGGCGACCGGACGCTTGGACGGCCACGGCGCGCCCACCAGTTCCACATCGTCGGCAACCTTGAGTGGTATGGGATTCTCCACGACGTGGACATGAGCGGGCTTCCGGTCAATAAAGGTGCTTGAACGATACACGGACGCGGCATTCAGCGGGTCATGGTTCCCTGGAAGGATGTATACCGGAACGGGCACGTCCTTGAGGGCTTCCAGCGCGCGGGCGACGGTCTTTCTGTCCACCTGATTCGACTCGAAGGCGTCGCCGCACACCAGCATGAACCGGCATTTCTCATCCTTGGCGATGCGGCCCATGGCCCGAATGGCATCAAAGCGCGCTTGGCCATACCTTTCCTGTGCGCCCTCCGCAAGGAAGTGGCGGGTCATTCCCAACTGCCAGTCGCTTGTATGGAGGAAACGGGTCATGGTGCGCCTCCCTTTGTGGATGGCTTCCGCAGCATGACCAGGTCGTCGTCCAACCCGTGACGGAGAACGTCGAGTCTGGATGACGCAGCCACAAGGCTTTCGGCTTGAATCGGCTTGATCCGGAACGGGAAGAAGCTCGGGCTATCGATCAGATCTTTCAGCGGAGCCGAGCCGTTGGCGCGCGCATGGAGGGATGCTTCGGCCAGCCAGGCAATCAGTCGGGAATCATCAACGGCCAGCGTCGTCCCGGCCGTGTAGATTCCCTTTGTGCCGGTCTCCTGGAGCACGCCCCAGTCCAGATACGAGCGCAGGATATAACGAGTTCGACGTGAGACGGTTTCTCTTTCGCCGTATTGTTCACAAATACGACGTTGGACGTGGACTGAGGCCGCGGAACCCTGAAGTCTCAAAAGCCGACCCACTTGCACCGCCACACCCGACCAGAACGGGTAGCCGGCCATGACCATCCCCCAATGGACAGCCAGGTGGCCGCGTTGGGGAAAATGCTTGAGCAGGTCGAGGCCGCCGACCCGGAGAGACTCAAGCTCGGCCGGAACCTTGAGCCACACCTTCAACAGTATAGTAATAGTTTTATCCATCGATCCGCGCACATCGGTTTTGGTCGAACGAAAAGATCCCTTCAAGTCATCCTGAAGTATGGTCTTGATATCTTTTGATTCGTTCCCGGCAAGAACAAGGGATGACACCTTCTCCAGCCAGGCGAAGCGGACAAGGCGATCAAGACCAATCTGCGTGAGTCTGCTCCTGCTCATCCGCCCCTCCTCTCGATTTGAATCAGAGGGACGATGAGTTCCTCGACTGAAATGCCGCCGTGGCTCACGGTGCGCTGCTTTTCTTGGACAAACGCCTGCCGATCAGGAGCCAGGAGAGCGAGGTAGTCCTCCGGAAGGCCAACGGGGCCCCATTCCAGCGCGGCCGGAAAGCGTTCCTTCACCTTGCCACGAAGGGCCGTGTCGGGATAGATGCGGACCCGTTCACCGCGCAGGTCCGCCACGGCTCCTTCTGCCGGACGGCCGCAGCCTGCCGCTTCGATATTGCCGTGGTCGGAGGTGAGGTAGACGCGGAATCCCCGATCCAGGAGCAGATCGAGGAGCGTGTTCAGGTAGGGTTGCTGGGCCCACTGGCGCACCTGGTTGTGCATGCCTGCGGTGCCCATTTCCATGCCGTGCATGATCTTGTCGACCTTGTCCACGACCAGCCCGGCGACCCTTGCCTTGGGATGAGAAAGCGCTTCGGAAACGGTTTCCAGACTGCCGTCGCCCAGTCCCTTGATGTACACGACCTCGTTTGGCATGAAGCCCTGATCCGCCCAGAACTGCGCCCATAGTGCATGCTCCTTGTCCGTGGTCTGGATACTGTTCGGGAAAAAGATGGGAGCCTTGCCGGCGAAGGCAGCTTGGCGCGAAACGGATGTGAGAGAAGGAATCCAAGCGAAGACAGCCTGCTCCAGGAATCGGAAACCGGGCTGCCTTGCGGCGAGCCCGCTACGGACTACCAGCCACTGGTCCATGGCAAGACCGTCCACCACGATCAGTGCGATCTTCGCGTTACGGTCTTCTCCCATCTGACGGGCGAGAAACCGCGGGAGGTGATGCAACATGACCGGAGGCACTGGCGGCAGGTTGACAAGCCCGGCGTACCGCTTGGAGAGCCAGGCTGCAAAACCAGCGTCCACCTGTGCCTGCAGGCTCTTTACGTACTCGGTCGTTTCCCCGAGGACGGCATCGGATTGCTCGTTCATGAGCAGAACCAGCTCCGCCCATCCACGGGCAAAGTAGAACCAGTCCGTGTGCTTTGCGTCATCCGCCGGAATGGATGTCTGCAGGCTGTTGATGAGCTTGCCCAGGCGACGAGACCTATCCTCGATTGGGGCGGTTTGAACACCAATGCCCACCCAGGTCTTGGACAGGGTGTCTGCATGGTCGTGTGACACGGAGTGCATCAAACCCTCGACGAACAGGTTGTCGATGTAGACCCGGATGTCATGTTGGTCGAATGGCAGATCGACAGGTCCCTTAATGGCCAGACCGTAGGGCTTCTCGTCTTCACGAACACCGGATGCCCCTTTGGCTGCCTCATGGTCGAGGAAGATCGGCCAGCGTTCCTGGAGGAATGCGAAGAAGGCCTCCCGGTCCGTAACCAGCGTCTCAATCGGCCAGTCGTCGAAGAGGTTGCTCTGGCGCAGGAGCTGGATGAACCGCTCGTCCAGCACCGTCGGGATGCGCTGGCCGCGGTAGTGACGGCGAAGAAGCACGCGCAAGAGGTCCGATGGCTGCTTGATCAGCTCGGGTGCGTTTTCAAAGACATGCCGGAGGACGAACTCCTTGGTGGCGTTGTCGCCCAACTGGCCGGGTGCATGTCTTTTCTGCGCCTCATACAAGGCATCGAGGTCCCCGCGGTCCAGAGCGGTTACGACCGGGTAACTTAGGTTCGGGAAAATGTCACCGAGGCTGAACGAGAGCTTGCGACCGGCCTGGAGGAGATCGTAGGGCAACCCACTGAGATCGCTGGCTTGGGAGCGCAATACGACTACGAGGTCCGTGTGCTCGCCTCGGTCCCAGCGAGAGCGGAACTTCGACTCGTAAGCATAGCGGAACGCGATGTGGTCTTCAAACGGGATTAGCTCGAATCCACGCTCCCGGACGCCTTCGAGAATCCCTTCTTCGAGCAGGAGTCCGTCCGGGTCGGCCACCAGGGTGAGTCGCGCGACTTTCGGGGTGAACTCCTTCAGGATTTGATCACGCCAGCTACTCATGGCCGCATCCTTCCACCCGAATCACAAGAAAAGGCAGGATTCCGGGACCGGTCTGGGGTTTGCGTTCGAGCAGCCATACTGGACGTGTTTTCTCCATCCAGAGCGCTTGGCAGTCCACCACGCGCCAGGCCCTCTTGATTTTCATCACTCCAAGTCCACGCGCCGGCGTTCATTTGAATCTGCATCTCCTCTTGCTGCGGGGGGTTCAGTCGTGTCGTATTGATCAGACGAAGTCACCCAGAAGCAGTTTGGGAACTCCATAGGCCTGCGGCCTCGTCGATATTGAACCTTGACTTTCCACGCTGCCACGCTTCCCACGGGCGCGGCGTGTCGCTACTGGGTGTCGGATTAGGTTTTCGAACTTTCACCCGCGCGGGCACATTCACCGCGCTACCCAGGAGAAGTGCGTCGCCTGGTGATAGGATTGGAAGTTGATCAAGTAGATCGCGCGACCCGGTAGGCAAGATCTTTTTGAAGTAGTCGATGTCTTCAGGGTTCTGTATGCGGTGCACCAAGAAGTTCGCACATTGCGAGAGCACAGTAGCACTAACGTCAGAAGGCCTCTGGCTCGCTATCACAAGCGAAAGCCCGAATTTGCGTCCTTCCTTCGCAATCCTCTCAAATGTCTCTCGTGCGAGCCTCAGTCCGAATGATTCCTCCTCTCGTCTGGGCATCAGGTAGTTATGAGCTTCCTCCAGAATAAGTACGTATGGCTGAACAGTCCGCCCGTGTGCCTTGGAGTGCTCACGCAGTTCAAGTACGATCCTTCCGAAAACCGCACAGAAGAATGGCAGCACGTCATGCGCGAGCATGGAGCAGTCAACAACAACCACGCGGGTCTCATCCGGTCCGCAAATGGCCCTTAGGAGCCCCAGGAATCTCGTGTCCGAGGAATCTGTGAAAACCGACCACCTTCTGTCTGCCAGTTGTCGGTGAATTCTTAGGCGAAGTGTCGCGATGTATTCTTGAATCCGCTCCTGCCCCTGAAAACGTCCAACTGCAATCCGGAAGAGAGCATCGCGATCCAACTCGTGCGGCAAAAACGGTATTGGCGAGTCCGCTGTGACTTCTCTGAGACCACCTTTTGATATCGCGTCATTGCGAACCTGTTCGAATAACGGCTCCAGCTGGTCAACGACCTCCTGTATCTTGTTTGCGAGGCTTGGCTCCATGCGATTGAACCCAGTATAGTCTTTCTTCTGTCGCATTGCTTTGTAATCATCAGCGGACTTCAATCCACTGTCTCGTATCGAGTCAAGCACGCCATCGATGTTCCTCAATTTCTCAGGCAACTCGAGAATTCCCTTAGCTTGTTGCCGCAATGCCTGGCAATACTGCTTGAGATAGCCAAGAATCTCCGCGGCATTGTCGCAAACTGCCTTGCCCTCGACCTCTGCAGCATGGGCCGCAAGGCTACCAAGACAATCACGGCACTGATCCGCCAACCGGACTACTCCACGGAGCGGCTTGGCTGACTGCGGGTCGGCTGTTCGTTCACGTAGAGACGCCACTACACGCTCCAGGACCGGTACTTGACTCGCCTGTGAAGCTTCAAAGAAGCTTACTATTTCGGTTAGGTTGAATACCCACAACGGGAGATGAAAATGTTTCCCGTCGACATAGCAACGGTTGAGTTCACGACCCGGCTGTGGTTGCGACGTTTTCGATTCGGGGAAAGTTGAGGAATACTCACCATTGATGTCCAGAATGATGATCTTGGCTTGGTTAGCGGCCCCAGCTTTGGTTCTAAGTGCTTCCTGGACTATCGAAGCCACCGAGTACGACTTGCCTGAACCTGTATTTCCCATAATACCGAAAGGGCGAGCCAGGAGGTCATTGAACGAAGCGGTAACTGGTTGGCGTGCGTATATCGGGGAGACTCCGATTTCCAAGGGTGTATCGCGGCCCTTCTCTTTTTCACTTGGCCGGTATTCCAGGATGCGTTTCAGCTCTTCTTCAGTGGGAAGAAGAGCCGGAGTTTCCAGAGTTGGATATGTGGATATCCCTGGCACGAAGGGTTCTTCTTCTATCAGCTTTCCCAAGAGGTTGATTCTGAGAGTCCTCCTCGCCCTTACTAGCTGAAGCGTCATTTCTCTTTCGCCGCCTGGCTCAAAGGCTTCATCCTCGAAAGCCCCCACTACGATCCCGACCGCAGATTCTCCTGGAGCCACTGGAAAGAGCACATACCCGCCGATTTGAGTGACAAGAGTGATGTGGTGCGGATAGGCTCGGACTTGGCTGCGGACATCCTCGGCCAAGAGAACCGTGACCCGGAAATTCGATACTCCGGTCACCCTTCCGACTTCTCGCTCATTTCGTCCGGACGGTTCCGCCATTGATTCCTCCCGCGTCCATAGTCTCACCGGATTCGGTGTCTTCGCTTCGGACTCTTCGCAATTCGCGAAGCGTTCGCGCGACAGCAAGTTCCGTTTTGAGAACCTCGATGTCGGGTAGAACTTGCTGGGCGAAGAATTCGAAATTCCCCCATTCTCCGCCAAGACAATACACTCTTCCACAGTAATCGGCTCGGCAGAGTCGCTTTGCCCATTGTGAAGGAAAGGGGTCACTGATGACACAAGTGAATCCCGGATTTGCGAGGGCGTCCTCCACTATCTGGTTGACATGCAAATCCCAACCACTGTAGCCGATGACAAAGAGCACGGTCTGGGGTTTCTGCAAGGCCTGCCCCATCGCACGAAAGAGATGGGCAAACGGCATGGTGAGGCTCTCTCCGTATTTTGCAGCGGTAGGAAGAATGACTAGACTCTGTCTTTCTTCAATGCTCTCTGCAAAGTAGTCTCTGCCCTTCTTGCCAGCTTCTTTCTTCGTTTTTAGTTGTGGTTCTGTTGGAAGCGGACGGACGTCGAAGGTAACTCCATATGGGTTCGGAATAGAGTATTCAGAGCGGCGCCAGTTGATGCTTCCGTGAAGCTTGTAGAGATGAAGGACTCTGTCGTATCGGCGGACACGCCCTTCGGTAACCTCACCTGGGTAATGAAGGTCAAGATCGTAGCAGGCTGGGTTGAAGCGCCGATGAACGGTCCCAGTGAATCCATCGCTATAGAGGATACCGAGCCTGTCCATGGCCTGTTCCACAAGCGTGTCGTAGTTGGTAGTGAAGATACATGCCCTTCCCTGCTGTGGATCACGCGCTACGAGCTTCGCCAGAAAAGTCTCGTGAGGTGTGGGGGCACCGTCAGCCAACATCAGCTCACTCGGTGGCAGCAATACGTTGCAGCAGACTACAATAGCTCGTTCCATCTCAAGCAGAAGATGCTTGAGCGCCTCGCGTCGTCTGTGCGCTCCTCTCACTCCCGCCAACGTGACGTCTATTGGGAGGTTGTCCAATGGCCAACGCCTGACTTCTGAGAGGCTGACCAAGGATGAGACCTGAGACAAGAACTGCTCGAAGCGCCTTCCAACCTCGCCCGGCTTACTTGAATGCTGGAGAAGTGCATCAAGGGTTTTGGCGGATGGCCGACCTTCCAGGAGTGACCGAACCCGGTCAAAGACGCCTGATCCAACAAAGCCTGTTGCGTATTTGGACGCTCCAGCTCCCAAGAGGACGCATACATTCTGCATTCTCAACCACTTAGCACTAAGAGCACGCACTTCTTCCCGAATGTTCTTGATCTGATCGGTAACTTCAAGTCCCTTGCCGAAGCGTGCCAGCCAGTTCTCCCCGCCCCGGTACAAAACGCACGGCTGCCAGCGGCCAGCATCTTGCGAAACTTTGGGAAACCTCGATATCGCCTCGGTGCACATCTGGAGCACGGACCAAGGATCGGCCCCCGATGTGCCTTCCATCGGGGCTTCTGTTTCCTCACCCGAGGTTCCTATCAACGGGGTCTTGCTAGATATGTCCTCAGTCATTCGTCACCTCCGGTCCTAGTCAGCGCCTGGTCGTACCACATGAGGAGCTTCGGGTCCTCCTGGAGGACGTTCTCGGGAATCTTGCGGGTCACGGTGATGATGGTGGCGTAGTCGCGCTCCTGCCACGCCTTCTTGAAGCCTGCGCGGACCGCCTCGAGGCGGAACACTTTGAGGCGCTTCTGGCCGGAGGTCCGGTAGTCCTCGAATTCCTTGAGCAGTGACCTCTCGCGCAGTTTCTCCAGGTCGCCGGCTTTGTTGGGGTCGGGCACATACCAACGGTCCTTGCCCTTGGCACGCAGGGCCTCGTCGTCCTTGGGCAGATTGCGTAGTTCCTTGAAGTTGGTGGACAGATAGCTGTGAATCTGGTTCGGCACCTCGCCCTTGCCGTCATAGCGAAGGAAATTCTGTTCGAGTAGTTCATCGAGTTCAAGTAGCTTTTCGGTTTTCTGCCATCCTCCGATTTCCTGCATGAACTGAGGCTTTAACTCACCCGCCGTTTGGGGCTTTCTCAGGAGCTGCTGTCGAAGCCACTGAATCGCGGAGGACTCGTCGGTGACGAAGAGCTGGAGTTGCAGTACCTCTCGGACGGTCATGCGCTTCTTGTCATACTCGGCCACCTGCTCGTGGAGGAAGCACATCCCATCCCGCTCGGAGAACCGCTGCGCCAGCCCCGCGTAAAACTCGGCTGCGGACAGGGGTACGGCCACACCGCGCTGGACGTGGAAGGCCACCATGCGGTCGAAGAGTAGGTAGTTCTGACGCTCGGCGATAACCTCGGCTTGCCCGTCCTTGAAGACGAATACAGGAAGTTGCTTCAGATGTGTTCGGCTGAAGTCCCAAACACCTTCTTCAGTCCCGGCTATCAATCTGAAACGATCCTCAAGGCCACCGTTGGGCTTGTAGGCAGAGATAACGAGATCTTGGTCGACTGCACCTGACCTGTTGACCGCGTTGAAGGACCGCTGCTGCTTGTCAAGGACGCGTACATCTGCTACAACCAACCCAGATGATTCAATGGCATGCTGTATTGCGCTCCAAACCGCATTCTGGCTGTTGTGGAACTCGATGGTTATCCATCGCCCGGGTTTCAGTAGTCTGACGTACTCCTCGAACGCTCCAAGCATCATGTGCGAGTAAAATGGCAAGTCCTTCTTGTGCACATAATTCAGAACGCAATCTTCCTTGACAACGGTTCTTACTCCTAACCAGGCTTCCACAAACATGTTCAGCTCGGCATACTGGAGCGACTCCCCGAATGGTGGGTCAGTGAAGATATAGTCAACTGTCCCGCTGGGGATATTCCGCAGATCAATGATGCTTTGAGTCGAGACGCATCCTGGCTCGGCTTCTTTCACTGCAAGTGACCGGAGCTTCTTGAGCTTGCGCCTCAGAACGTCGAAGACGTTTCTCTCAAGGTGAAGGGACGGCGTAAAAAGGGTACCGGACACCCCGCCACCCCCGCCGAAGTAGCCTTGCTTCCGGGATATGTAGTTGTTAATGGCACTCAAGCAGAATCTGAATAGCGAAGTGTGTTTATGTGACGAAAGCCGCTGTTGCCACAAGAAGCCGTATGCGAATAGTGCTCTCTGCGTGTACATATGGCAAATGTGTGAGATGCCCGAGCCGTTAATGAGCTTGTTGGTTTGCCGCCCCGGGAAAAACTCGTCCGTGGGAATATGAGGCCAGGAGCGTCCCTCAAAGCGAGAAACAAAGATTTCCCTTCCTTCGTCCTTGATGATTTTCGTCTTGCGGGTCGATCCGGTCTTAGTTGTTTCCTCTACGAGAGCAAGCTTCGGTACCCGTACTACCTTCTTAAGAATCGGATCGAATGCTGTAGCGAATGGACGTTCGAGCTTGATGGCACCAGTTGTCTTGGAGGCAGCCTTGCCGACAGTTGTCCCGCAATGTGGGCAAGGAAATGACTCTTGCATTGTTCCGTCTTTGAGCGCTGCTTCCCAAAAGACAAATTCATGGCTGCAATTTGGACATAGGAATAAGTCTGACCAAACTGCGCTCAAAACCTGACCACCAGAAACACCCTCATAAAGCCAACCAAGTTCCTTCTCAACCTTAGAAACGAGCTTCAGAGCTTCTTCTGTGAAAGTCACGAGGGAAGAGAAGTCAACATAGTTGCTTGCAATAAAAGTGGCGACGGGAGACAAGTCGGATAAGATTGCCCGGCGTCCTCCGACATGCGATATGCGATTATTCTTGGAATCCAGAATCGTCCCATCGGTGCTGACCTGATAACCCATAGACGCCACGGCCTGTTTGCTCCCACATAGCCGAGCGGCTACTCCTGCCATCCCGGTCCCGCAGAACCCATCAAAAACCACGTCCCCCGGCTCAGTGTAATGCAGGATGTACCGCATGATAGCCTTGTGCGGGACCTTGGTATGGTAGGAGTGGGCGTTGTAAATCGGGTCGTTTTTGCCCTCGCTCACATCCGCGGCGAACGGTTCGCGGATGTACGGCTTGTTTGGGTCGTAGGG
>JBAUIH010000182.1:0-2852 GCA_049682755.1 Candidatus Aminicenantales bacterium
ATCGTCAGCCGGGCGCCGTCAGGGATGAATTCATAGAACTCGCGGACCTTTGACGGGTCCGCATCGCCGACCTGGAGCCCGGGACGGAGCCGGCCGGGCCGGCGGCGATGGTCTCGCGCCAGTTCGGCTGTGTGCGCCTGGAGCTGGCCGTGCAGCAACAAAAGACCTCCGAGGTTCGTGTCTTGCGGCGGGCACTCGCCCTTCTTGAGCGCCGCGGCGATCGCTTCGAGCTGACGCTGATTGATCCTCCCCGCCTCGAGGCCTGCGCGCGCGTCATCAAGGTTCGGGTACGAAATCCACAGTGCCAGGTAGAACGTGGAGGGGCGGTGGGCGCAGATGAAATACTCGCCCTCGGGCGTGCGGGAGTCGCCTTGACGCAGCTTTGGTCCGGTCGGGTTCTGACCCAATTGGATTCGGTAGGCCTTGATCCTTCTCCGGCCGACCCAGAGCTCGAGCTGGCGCTGGGCCTTGTTGAGCAGCAGCCGCGCGTCCCTGAGTTTTCCGTCCCGGAGGCGCAGCCGATAGGCCGCGATCAGGTCGCCGAGCGGCCTCTCCGGTCCGAAAAGCGCCTGATTGGAGAGGGCGTAGGTTGTGTCCCAGGGACCGGGGCGGACCGTCGGACTCGGAGGGGTCGGGAGCGAAATGGGGGCGGGGGGTCCGACGACGCAGGAAATGAGCGTCATCGAAACCGCGCCCGCGACGGCAATAAGAAGGCGCATGCTTCCTGTTTCCTTATTTTGCCGTCCGGTCGTCCTGCATGATGCCGCAGGTGTTGTCCATGGAATCCTTATTGAGATACAAGGTCTTTGATTTGTTTAAGAGGTGCCAGCTATTCACCAGAACCATCGTCACGAGTGGACGGGGAGTCCTCATGACATCGAAAAAAACCCGCGCCCATCGTCTTAGAGCGCGCGCCCGGCGCGGGGGCAAGAGCACCTATCGACGTCTCCTCCAATAGTAACCGCCCCCGCCAAGCAAGAGGACCACCAGGCTACTCTTCAAGAATAAATGTGATCTTCATCTGAACCCGATACTCGGCTATTTTGCCCTTTTCATCGATTAGAACTTCCTGATTCTCAATCCACGCTCCTCTAACATTTGCAAGAGTCTTTCGAGCTCGAGCGATCCCTTTTTTCATTGCATCATCAAAACTAAGTGCAGAAGAGGATTTGATTTCTGTTGTTCTAGCAATAGACATTTGAGCCTCCTTTAAACATAAGAATTTGGTTTTCGGCGGCGCCGGCCGCGCGTGTCATCGGAGCGATTTTATCACCTCCCGATCATTAAAGATAGTAGCTCATCCCGACCCCAGATTGCCGATAGAAGATAAGATTGAAACGGGAAGCCTCCTGATATAAGATTGTTTTGGATGAAAAAACAAAATCACCTGTTAGGTGAGACCTTAACCAGGAGGGTGTTTTCATGATACAGCAAGGGATTTTTCCATTCAAGCTTGAACATACCGATGAGCTGATCACGCCGCGCAGTGGCCTCCGCAATGCCGTCTCCTTTCCGCTTCCTCATTATGAAGAAAGACTCGTCAAAAACCTGGTATTTCAGAAGCTGAGAAGGTCCGGCGACGGGGTGTTTTTCTGGAAGAAGAGGGGAGAGGTCGATTTTGTAGCCCGGGAAAACGGAAAGCTGCAGGGGATCAATGTCTCTTACGGGAGGGAACTGGGGTCGGGGGAAGTCAATTCACTCCTGGAATTTCAGTCTTTCCTGGGAAGGCGCGATGCCGATTTGACCATTGTCACTAAGGATACCGAGAAATCGGATAAGGGCATCCATTACTCCCCCCTCTGGAAATGGCTGCTCACTTCGGCATGATATCATTCGAGGACTTTAGGCTGCAAAAAGCATGAATCCCTTCTGCTGGCTTCGGAAGGCTAGCCTTTAGGGGTGAGAAGCACGTGGAAAAAAGATGAGATGCAAGGGTGAAATACCCTCGCGAGATTCATCATGAGGGTTTATTGCTTTGAAATGAGGATAGTAGGAATAAATATACTCGCCAATCTTGAGTCACGGCTATGCGCTTTTTGCCTTAATTCCAGGTCAACGGCGGTAGCCTGCAAAATAGGCCGAGTTTTCCTAAGAGCATATGCTTCCGGTTGAGGAGTGGAAACCTGGAGATAGGGAAATGAATATTCCATTTGTCGATTTGAAAGCCCAATATCAGGCTTTGAAGGGCGAAATCGATGCCGCCATTCAGTCAGTTATTGATAAAGCGGCCTTTGTTGGTGGCCCTCACGTGCAAGAATTCGAGATCGGCTTCGCTGATAAGTATGGAGTGAAGCACTGCATCAGCTGCGCGAACGGGACGGATGCCATCTACATTACGCTCAAAGCGTTAGGGATCGGCCCGGGAGACGAAGTCATCACTGTAGCCAACAGTTGGATCTCCACTTCAGAAACTATCAGCCAGACGGGAGCCAGGCCGGTCTTTGTTGATATCGATCCAGACTACTATCATATCGACTCCCAGAAGATCGAGGAAAAGATATCGTCGAAAACAAAAGCTGTCATCCCGGTCCACCTGTTCGGCCAGCCGGCGTGCATAGAGGAAATCAAGACGATCTGCAAGAAGCATCGCCTTTTGCTAATCGAAGACTGCGCTCAAGCCCATTTCGCGACCTATAAAAGCCAAAAGGTCGGCACCTTCGGGATTGCCGGCACGTTCAGCTTCTACCCCGGCAAGAACCTCGGCGCTTACGGAGATGCCGGGTCCATAATAACCGACGATGATCATCTGGCTGAGCACGCTCGGATGTTTGCCAATCACGGATCCCTTCGAAAACACCAACATAATATGGAAGGCATCAACAGCCGCCTGGATGGCATTCAGGCAGCCATAC
>JBAUIH010000183.1:0-15772 GCA_049682755.1 Candidatus Aminicenantales bacterium
CATCCGCGCCGTCTCTAAAAAAGCCATCCTGGAACACAGGATGGAGGTCATCGGCGTCGAGGACGGCTACGAAGGCCTCATCCACCGCCGCCACCGCCCTCTCCGCTATGATGATGTCTCGGGGATCCTCACCCTCGGGGGGACCATCCTCGGCGCCTCCAAAAATTCCAACCCCTATCGATACGGCATCCAGAAGGGAAAGACCGTCGTCCTTAAGGACGTCTCCAGAAAGGCCATCCGGACGGCCAAGGACCTGGACATCGACGCCCTCGTTTGCATCGGCGGGGACGGGACGCAGGGAATTGCCTTCCGGCTTCACCAGGACGGCCTGCCCGTCGTCGGCGTCCCCAAGACGATCGACAACGACCTCCGGGGGACGGATATCACCTTCGGCTTCGACAGCGCGGTGGCCATCGCCTCTGAGGCCGTCGACCGGGTTCATTCCACGGCCGACGCCCACCGCCGCATCATGATCGTCGAGGTCATGGGCCACCACGCCGGCTGGATCGCACTCTACGCTGGGGTGGCCGGCGGAGGCGACATCATCCTCATCCCCGAGATCCCCTACCGGATCGACACGGTCGCCGCCAAGATCCGGGATCGACACCGCCAGGGCCGGCGCTTCAGCATCGTGGTCGTCGCCGAGGGCGCTAAGCCCGAGGGCGGTGACGTCGTCATCAGAAGGATCGTCAAGAAGAGCGCCGACCCCGTGCGGCTGGGAGGGATCGGGTTCGTCCTCCAGGAGGCGCTGGAGCGGACAACCGCCATTGAATCTCGGACCGTCGTCCTCGGCCACCTCCAGCGCGGCGGCTCACCGACGGCTTCCGACCGCATCCTGGCGACGGAGCTCGGCGCCCAGGCGGTCGACCTGATCACCCAGGGTGAGTTCGGCCGGATGGTGGCCGTTCAAAGTGGGGAGATTACCTCAGTCCCCTTGCAGGTGGCGTCCGGCGGGCCGCGGACGGTTCCCCTCGATCATCCCCTCGTCGCCGCCGCCCGTTCGATCGGCACCAGCTTCGGGGATTAGAAAGGGCCAGGAGATCAGCGCAGGTTCATCTTCTCGAGCCAGTCGTCGAACCGGGGGTCGTCGCGGAGTGGATCGAGCAGGGGGTCGAATTTCAGGTAGAGTTCTTCGGCGTCCTTGGCTGCGTAGGACATCGCCAGGTATTCGAAAGCCCTTTCCTTGTCGCCCAGGGCCGCGCTGATCACGACCATGTAATAATAGGGTACGTAGGTTTGTTTTGACCTCTGGACCAGGGCTTCGAGCTCGGCCTCGGCTTGGGACCGTTTCCCGGTGGCGGCATAAACACAAGCCTTCCCGACGGAACCGAGGATATCCCCGCCCGGGAGCTTCTCCGCGCTTTCGAATTCCTTGAGCGCTTTCTTGGCCGAGCCCGTCTGCAGGTAGGCCGCACCGAGATAATAATAAACCCAGCTCAGGCTTTTGTCCGCCTCCTTGATCTCACGCCATTTTTTGATCGCCAGGTCAAACTGCCGGGTGTAATAATAGAGCGAGGCGACCGAGGCCTGTATGGGAAGGGACTTGGGATCGAGCTCCTGCGCTTTTTCGAACTTGGCCAGGGCATCGTCGAAGCGCCCCAGATTGGTCAGGAGGGAGCCGTAATACTGATAGGCTGTGGCGTAGTTGGGATTGAGGCCGATGGCCCAGTTGAAATCGATCTCGGCATCCATCCAGTTCCAATCGTAATTGTATTTGATAAAAGCCAGGGCGATGTATCCTTCGGCCAGGGCATCGTCCATCTCGAGTGCTTTCTCAGCCGCTTCCTTGGCCTTGGGAAAAACATCGGTTGGCGGTGCAAAACCCAGGCGTCCGAGGAAGCTGTATGCGTCAGCGATCCCCGCATAAGCCAACGCGAAATCCGGATCCCTGGCGATGGCCTCACGGTAGAGCTCAATCGACCGCCTCAGCCCCGCTTCTGTCCGTTTGTTCCATTCGATCCGGCCCTGCAGGTAAAAGTTATAGGCGTCGGGATCCTGGGTGTACCGTTTGACGAGCATATAATCCTGGCCGGCGACAAGCTCGATGCGCAGCGCGTTGACCACCGCCCGGGAGATCTCGTCCTGGACGGAGAAGATGCTCTCCACCTTGCGGTCGAAGGTCTCCCCCCAGAGGTTCGAGCGGTCCGCCACCCGCGTCAACTTGACGTTGACCCGGATGTTGTCTTTTTCCCTCTGGATGCTGCCTTCCAGAATATTTTCGACGCCCAGGTCCTTGCCGATCTCCCGAATATCCTTGTTCGCCCCCCGGAAGCGCATGACCGACTGGCGGGAGATCACTTTGAGCTGCCCCAGCGAGGAGAGCTTGGTGATCAGGTCGTCGGTGATCCCAATGGCCAGGACCGCCTGGTCCTGCTGCGGGCTCAGGTCCTCAAACGGCAGGACGGCCAGTGAGCTCATGTAGGCTGAGACCGTCGGGACTCCGGCGCTCCCTGGAGCTTGTCTTTTTCCCACGCGGTTCACGAAAAGATAGGCGATAGCGGCCAGCGCCAGGATGGAAGCGATGGCGATGACCGGCCTCCAGGATTTCCGCAATCCGGCAGGATAGGCTTTCGTGACCTTGGCTGTTGTGCCGCGTGTCTTCGGCAATTGCCGCTCGATCGCCCGAAGGTCCGCGGCGACCTCTTCGGCCGATTGATATCTCGCTTCCTTGTCTTTCTCCAGGCACCGGAGAATGAGCCGGCTCAGGCCTTCCGGGACCTGGGAGTTGATCTCCTGCGGGTCGCGTGGTTTTTCCGTCTTGTGCTTGGCGGCCACGATGAGAGGCGTTTCGCCCTCGAATGGCGGCTCGCCGATGACCATCTCATAGAGCACGGCTCCCAAGGCGTAGATGTCCGAACGCTGGTCCGCTTCTTTGCCTTCGAACTGCTCCGGCGACATGTAGTCGGGAGTGCCCAGGATGACGCCGGCCTCCGTCACCCCCTTTCCTTTAAGGGAGCGGGCGATCCCGAAGTCCATGATCCGGGCGTTACCGTCGCGGTCGATCATGATGTTCTGGGGCTTGAGATCCCGGTGAACAACACCCAGCCGATGCGCTTCGGCCATTCCTTCACAGACCTGGAGGGCGACCTCCACCGTCCGTTTGACCGGGAGCTGGCCGACCCTGCGGAGGAGGGTTTTGAGGTCCTCGCCGGAGACGAACTCCATAGCGATGTAGGCGGTCTCCTGGCTGCGGCCAAGGTCGAACATCCGGCAGACGTGGCGGTGCGATATCCGGCGAGCCAGCTTCAGCTCGTTGCGAAAGCGCTCGACGATGCCCTCGTCGGCGGCGATTTCGGGCTTCAAGATCTTCAGGGCGACATATTCCCCGATCTCGGCATCGTAGGCTTTGTAAACGCGGCCCATTCCCCCTTTCCCGAGCTCTTCGGTGACCTGAAAGCGCCCGGCGAAGGTTCCCCCGACGGGAAGCTCATGGGGGGAGGCCAGGAAAGTAGCCGTCTGGGTGAAGGAAGCGGATGGGGACGGTTTGATGAGTTGCGTGCCGCAGCGGGCGCAGAAGGCGCTGTCGTCCGGGTTATCGGCGTGGCATCGCGGACATTTCATCGGATCTATTCCCGGGGACAGTTCTATCCTAAAATATCGGCAACCGCCGATTTAGTCAAACATGTCCCGGCCCACTTTAAAGTACGCGGACGCGGACATAAAGGTTGGAAACGACACGCGGTATGCCTCGCCATAATGCGACCCACAGTCATGAATTAAGGTGACGAATTAAGGTGACAGTTAACTTAATTCCAGAGAACGTCAATAGTCTGCCCTGAATTGAGGTGAATTAAGGTAACTGTCACCTTAATTCAAATGAAGCTGGAGAAAGAAAAAAAGGGGTCCGGCCGTTTTACCGGCAGAGCCTGAATTTGCTAGAATGAGCTTGGCGATGAAAATCAGAGCGATTTCTTGCCTCTCCACCCTGTCGTTGATGTGCATCGCCATGGCTGTTCTTATATGGCCGGACAGTGCCGGTGCGCAGCGATCCGGGGCCGGTCTGGAAAAGCTTTTCCAAAAAAGCCGGGTGACGGTCGCCGTCACCGACTCCGGGCTGGGCGGGCTCTCGGTCATGGCCGAGGCGGCCCGGAGGATGAAGGAGTCGGGAATTTTCAAAAGGGCAGACTTCATTTTCTTTAACTCTCTGTTCTCGGCCGGGGGCGGCTACAACAGCCTGAAAACGCGCGAAGAAAAGATCCGCGTGTTCGACAGCGCGTTGAGAAGCTTGGAGGAAAAATATCGCCCGGACATCATCCTCATCGGCTGCAATACCCTCTCGGTGCTCTATGAGGATACGCCGTTTCTGAAAACAACGAAGCTCCCGGTCATCGGTATCGTCGATGCCGGAGTGGAACTCATCAGCCGGGGACTGCGGGACCATCCGGAGGCAGAGGTCATCATCTTCGGCACGCCGACGACGATCTCGGAGGGCGCCTACGCCCGGGAATTGGAGAAGCGGGGATTCGCTCCCGAACGGATCTACTCCCAGTCCTGTCCCGAGCTCGAGAGTTTTATCGAAAGAGATCATCGCGGGGAGGAAACCGCGATGCTGGTGGCCGGCTGCGTGGGCGAAGCCCTCCAAAACATTGAGAAAAGCGGGGACTCCCTTCCCCCTCTCATTATCAGTCTGAATTGTACCCATTATGGGTACGCCCTGCCCCTCTGGGAGAACGCCTTCGAGGAGTCGGGTGTGAAGCCGCTGGAAATACTCAACCCGAATTCCCGGATGACCGACCCTCTGTTCGAAAAGAGATATGGGGGCCGGCACAAGAAAACGAAGATCACCGCCAAAGTCGTCTCCATGGTCGAGATCAGCCCGTCAAAGATCGAATCGCTGGGGGGCTGGCTTCAAGACCTCTCCCCCGAAGTGGCCGGCGCCTTGAGTCATTACAAGCACATAGCCGGCCTTTTCGAGTGGGAAAAATTCATCAGCCGTTGAGACAGCCCAAAGACCGTTTCAAAGGAATTGGGGGAAATTGGGGACAGTATAGGGTCTTCCGAATTCTGAAGGCGGAATCGGGGAGATTGGGAAAATGATATGCTGCCCCAAAATTAGTGCCCCAGGGAATTTTACACCCTCTCCCCGGCCCTCCCCCATCAATAGGGGGAGGAAGAGAATCCAGAATTATGGTGTAACCTTTTGTTGGAACCCAAGTCTATATGAGTGAGCCCGAGTGATCCAAGGAAATACGTGAACGCGACATCCGACAACCGGCTGATGGAAGAGATCAAAGACGGCCGGGTCGAACGGTTGGCTATCTTGTTCGAGAGGCATCACGTCATGCTCTTCAATTTTTTCCTCCGGCTGACCGGAAACCGGAGCTCCAGCGAGGACCTTGTCCAGGACGTCTTCTTCCGGATCCTCAAGTACCGCAGGACTTACCAGGGCCAGAGCAAGTTCAGCGTCTGGATGTACCAGATCGCCCGGAACGTCCACGTCGACTATCTCCGCAAAAAGAAGCAGGAGGTGGCGCTCGACGACCAGTTTGAGGAACCGGCCTCGGCCGAAACCCCGGCGGCCGACCGCCTGAGCGCGGAGATCGATATCTCCCTGCTGAGGACGGCCCTCGACCGGCTTCCCCTGAGGAAGAAAGAGGTCCTCCTCCTCAGCCGCTTCCAGGATATGAAGTACCGGGAGATCGCCGAGCTGATGGGCTGTGACATCGGCTCGATCAAGTCAACGGTTCACCGGGCCATCAAGGACCTCGGCCGGATCTACCTCGAGCTTCAGGGAGGGATATCCCCATGAACTGTGAAAAAATGAAAGACCTTTTGGCCGATTACCTGGCCGGCGAATTGGACGAGAAAACGCTGGCCGAGGCCCAGTCCCATCTGGCCGACTGCGTCGCCTGCCGGGAGGAGATGGAAGGCCTGAGCGCCCTCTGGACGAAGCTGGGCGTCCTCCCCAAGGAGCAGCCCAGCGCCGCCCTGCGCAGCCGTTTCTACGACATGCTGGGAGCTTACAAAGCGGGCCTGGAGAAAGGCGGGACCGCATCCCGGATCTATCGGTCCATCCCGATCTGGCTGGGCCGGCTGATGCCCCGGCGGCCGGTCTATCAGTTCGCCCTCGCTATGGCGCTCATCGTCGCCGGCCTCGGGAGCGGCTATCTGTTCAACGTCCGCTCCCGTATCGCCGCCCGAACGGAGGTGGCCGGCCTCAGGCAGGAGATCGACGAGATGCGCCGGACCGTGGCCGTCTCCCTCCTCAAGCAAGCCTCCCCCAGCGAGAGGCTCATGGGCGTGAGCTGGAGCGCTCAGCTCGACCGGCCGGGGGACGAGATCATCGCCGCCCTGCTCGACACATTAGATCATGACCGTAACGTCAACGTCCGTCTGGCCGCCGTCGACGCCCTCTACCTTTTTTATGATCATCCGGAGGTCAAGGAGGGTCTCGTCCGTTCCCTGGCCCGGCAAACCTCGCCTCTTGTCCAGCTCTCCCTCATCGACCTGCTGGTCGATATCCGGGAAAGGAAGGCGACGGAGGCCCTGGAGCGGCTCATCCAGGACGAGAAGCTGAACCCGAAAGTGAAGAAGCGCGCCGAGTTGGGACTCGTCCAACTCAGCTGATCCATAGACAAAAAACAGGAGGATACAATGAAAAAAATCATCGGACTCGCGGGAATCATCGTCCTCTTCTGGGCCTTCGGAATGGCCGGCAGCGCCCAGCAGAGCCAGACCGACCACGCCGTGGTGAGCTTCACCAACCCGTCAAAACCCGGAATGGTGGAGGTCGACATCAGCGAAGGAAGCATCACGGTCCGGGGCTATGAGGGCAAGGATGTCATCATCGACGCCCGCTGGAGGGAACGCGCCCTGACCGAGGAAGGAGAGAAGGTCGAAGCGGCCCTGGCGACCTTGAGGGAAGCGGAAGAAGAAATGGACGAGGAGGAGCTGGCCAGGAGGAAGGCCCGGGCCGAAAAGTCCAGGGGCATGAAAATGCTCACGGTCGAGAGCATGGGCCTGTCCATCGAAGAAGAGGAGAACGTCATCCAGGTGGATGTGGAAGAGGGGAAGAGAGCCGTGGACCTTCTGATCCAGGTGCCGTATGGGACCTCGCTCCGGCTGTCCTGCGACGACGACGATCACGGAGTGACCGTGGAAGGAGTGAACGGGGAGATCGAAGTGGACACGAGCGACGGCCCGATCACCCTGATCAACGTCTCCGGACCGGTTGTTGCCGACTCCTCTGACGGCGAGGTCAAGGTCGTATTCGGGAAGATCGCGCCCGGGAAACCGATGTCCTTGAGCGCCATGGACGGCGATATCGACATCACCCTGCCCCCCGACGCCAAGGTCAGCTTGAAAATGAAGACCGACGAGGGGCAAATCTTCACCGACTTCGACGTCCAGTTGACTCCCAGCCAACAGAAAAAAGAGGAGGACGAGCGCCGGGAAGGAGGAGGCTACCGGGTGACCTATGAAAAAGTGACCCTGGGCCTGATCAACGGCGGCGGCACCGAGATCCAGCTCACCACCTACGAAGGCAACATTTACATCCGCAGGGCGAGATAAGGCGATGAGCCCCGTTGCCTGGTTGACGGAAGTATGCATATGAGCCGGCGAACGATAAGAACAAGACTGGGGTTCTATGGGTTGATTGTCGTCCCCTTCCTCTTGAGCGCGTGCGGTTCTCAGCCGTCGCTGTCCGACCGGATCACGGCCCATGTGACGCCGTTCGTCAAGGCCGGCTATTTCTCGGGCACCCTCCTCATCGCGAGGGCAAACGAGGTCCTTTACGAAAGGTCGTTCGGGCTCGCCAACGAGGAGCACGCCGTGCCTTTCACGCCCGAAACCCCCTCGGGTATCGCCTCGATCACGAAGCCGATGACCGTCGTGATCACGGCTCGGCTGATCGAAGAAGGCAAGCTTTCCCTCGACGATAAGCTCTCTTCCTGGATTCCGGATTTTCCGGAGGGGGATACAATTACGATCGACCATCTTCTCAACCACCGAGCCGGCATTCCACACCGTGTGACCACACCCGAACAGGAGACCGTGCCGCGGACTGCAGCCGACATGGTCGAACTCGCCAAGCAGAAAGGACTCAGCTTCCCCCGGGGGGCGCGGAGCGTCTACAGCTCGGCGGGGTATTCGGTGCTCGCCCGGGTTTTGGAATTGGCCGGCGGCAAGCCTTACGAGGACCTCCTCAATGTCTATCTTTTCGAACCCCTCGGCATGGCCCACTCCGCCCCTGCCGATGCGCAGGCGCTTCTCAGGGGACGAGCACAGCCCTACATGAGCCGGGGGAAGGGGAAGATCAACGGCCCCCTGCAGGACCTTTCCTTCCTGGTCGGAGCCGGCTCGGTTTACTCCACGGCCCGGGATCTTTTTCTGATGGCCAGGGCCGTGGTAGCCGGCCGGCTGGGGGAAAAGGTTCGCCAGGAGTTGATCGGCGAGAAGGGCATCGTCTGGAACGGTTCCACGAACGGCTACCGCGCCTGGGTCGACTGGAGCAAGGAGACGGATGAAACATATGTCCTGATCGCCAACGTGCAGTCCGGCGCGAACGATTACTTCCGGCAGGACCTGCCCCGGATCGTCAAGGGAGAGGACGAGGCCGTCCGGCAGGTGCCGGAAGTGAAGTGGGTGGACGTGCCCCGGGAAAAGCTGGAAGTTTATAACGGCGAGTACGAGCTCCGGCCGGGGTCGGTCATGACCGTCCGGGCGGCCGAGGGCGGGCTGTACGTCAATCAGTGGTTCCTCGTCCCGACGTCCGCCGACACGTTTTTCTCACCGCAGGATTTCGGCCGGGTTTCGGCTGTCTACGATGAGGCGGGTCATTTCAGCCACTTCCTCTGGGAATTCGCGGGAGGAACCCTCGATATGAAACCCGTTAAATAGAAATCGGTGACAGGACATGATATTCCGGATCATTCAAGCAGAACAGAAATTTTGGAAAAGGATGAACTGTCACCAATTTTCGTAATTCAGTCGGACGGCTGAAGCGTCCGTTTGATCAGGGAAGGATCATAGCCCACGTTGGCTATCCGTTGCACCAGATCCTGGTAGAGCGACTCGTCCAGCTGCGGCGACCGGCTGAGGATCCATAGATACTTCCGGCCCGGATGGCCGACCACAGCGTATTGATAATCGGGATCGAGCTCGATGATCCAGTAATCCCCCCGGAACGGCCAGAAAAACTGGACCTTGAGCTTGGCGTTGGTTACTTTGTCCACTACCCAGGCCTTTCCCTTCACTTGTTTGAGCTCTCCGTCGAGCGTTTTCTTCCGGCACTTGTTCAGAACTTCGATCTTCCCGTCTTCGCGCAGCGTGTAGGTGGCGGTGACGCCGACGCAGTCCTTCTGGAAGCGCTGGGGAATCGTCGCGATCTCGTACCAGGTCCCGAGATAGCGGTCCAGGTCGACCCGGGGAACGACCTGGAGGGGCCGCTCTTCCGCCGCCGCCGGTTCGAACCCAAGAAATGCCAGCATGAAAACGACCATGATGATTCTCATTGTTTTCCTCGTTTTATTCAAATGGTCACAGGAACAAAAATGCGCCTTCTCTATTATATATTCCCTCCCCTGATTTGATAAGGCTCACTTCCGCGACTGCCTTGAGCGTCGCCATAGTTGCGGCCTCCACAGATCTGGCCTCCCGCTCTCATTTTCAGCTTGCGCCGTTCTTCGTATATAATGGGCAATCTGGAGAGACGAGATGAAAAAAAGCATTTTGTCCGCGACGGCGATAATGGCGCTCATCACGGTGCCAGCATTGATGCCCATGGAAACGCCGGCGCCCGTCCGGATATCTCCTCCCTTCACCGTCCGGGTCGTCCTCGAGGCGGACTCCCCCTTCGTCCCGGACGGCCGGGCGAGCATCGCCGAGCTCTCCCTCAAAGTCGTCTTCCCCTTCGTCACCTTCGAATTCGATCTCGACGAAGACCCGCTTCTCGGCCGCTGCCAGGTCACCGCCTCGAACGGAAGAGGGACGATCTCCAGGCTTATCCTGAACGATGTGCAGCGGGGAGATGAACGCGTCGCCGCCTCGTTCCTCACCCCCCGGCCCCCGGATTTCCCGGCCGGCCTGGGCATCGAGTCGGAGCCCATGGAAGAGGACGAGTCCGCCGCAAGATCCGGGACGGCGCCCGCAAAAATCCGGCTGGCCTTTTGGACCGGGTTCAGCCGAGCGCCAATCAGATGGGGCTCGAAATTCGGCACGGCGAGCCTCTCCGACTTTAAGATCGTCTTCGAAGTCCCCTTCCGCGACCTTCTCGCCGGCAAAGCGCACTCCCTCACCCTCCCCTACCAGGGGCATCACCCGGAAGACAGCGGAACCTGGAGGATCGATTTCCGTCCCGCTCCAAAGAAAAAATAGACAGCCCTTGTTGCTTTACCGGATATACCCCAGCGATTTCAGCCGCTCTTCGGTCTTCTTGTCGATGATTTTTTTCTCAAACATGACGGATGTCCTTTTTTTTATTGTTCTCTCCTCATTGCCAGAGCGGCATGTTCCGAAAAGCCCGATGTTGGATGGACCGCCCAAGTCGCTCTTCCGTTGTTTTCTTTGACTCTTGAATAACGATTCCCCGCATACCACATGGCCCGCCGGACAAGCATGGCGGAAACGGGAATGATTGTCAATCGTCCGCGGCCGCGCAGGCGGGCGATCAGTTCAAGGATGCGTCTTCGATGATGATGTGATAGACAACTTGGGGATGGAGAAACGACATTCCCAAGTTGTCTCACATATTCATAACATGAAAAGAGATGATGGCTCACTTCGAGCCCCCTTTGACAACCGCCGGCGCCCTGATTTAATATCCCCCGCGACGAGGTGAGAGCCATGCTCCAGATCAGGAACCTGACCAAGTCGTTCGGAGATGTTTTAGCACTCGACCATTTCTCCCTGGACCTCAAGAAAGGAGAAGTGCTCGGCCTCCTCGGCCCGAACGGCGCGGGAAAGACGTCGCTCATCTCGATACTGGCGGGAACGCTCCGCGGCTTCACCGGCAGCGTGACGTTCCTGGAACGCGACCTCTTCTCCGACCGCGGCTTGAAGAACCGTCTGGGGGTCGTTCCCCAGGACATGGCGTTCTACGACGAGCTCAACGCCATGGACAACCTCCTTTTCTGGGGCGGTCTGTACGATGTGCCGCGGGCCGACCTGAAACACCGGGCCGGCGAGCTGCTCGAGCTCGTCGAGCTCTCCGGACGGGCTAAGGAGCCGGTCAAGAACTTCTCGGGCGGGATGAAGCGCCGCCTCAACACGGCCATCGGTCTGCTCCATCGCCCCGACCTGCTTCTTCTCGACGAGCCCACGGTCGGCATCGACGTCCAGGCCAAGGTCAGCATCCTCGAGATCATCCGCAGCGTCGGCGCCGCCGGAACCGGGGTCATTTTCACGACCCACCAGCTGGCCGAAGTCGAGACGACCTGCTCCCGGATCGCCATCATGGACCGAGGCCGCATCCTGGCCCAGGGGACCCTCGACGAGCTCGTCCGGATCGTCGGCGAGCGCAACATCGTCGAGATCGTGGGCGACTTCGCCGCGGCGCCTTTCTCCGAGGCCCTGCAAGAGCTCGCCGGGGCGGACGTGGAGCTCCTGGGAGTCGCCGACGGGACCGCCTCTCTTGCCGTCTCCGATACCGGCCGGGTCCCGAGGATCATGGACCTCCTCTTCAGCAGGAAGCTGGTCGTCACCGACATGAAGATCAAGTCGCCCAACCTGGAGACCGTCTTCCTGAAGCTCACGGGACGCAGCCTGAGGGACTAGAGCCGTGCGCCGGACGTTCCTGATCCTCCGAAACGACATCCGCCGCCATCTCAAGGCGCCGCTGGTGATCCTCATCTTCATCGCCATCCCCCTGGTCATGACCGGCCTCATCGGCCTCGTCTTCGGCCCCCGGAGCGAAGACAGCCGGCTTCCGCCCATCCCCGTCCTCCTCGTCGACCAGGACAAAGGCTTCGTGGCCAAGCTGCTGCTGGGCGCCTTCGACGTCGACGAGATAAAGAGGATGTTCCAGGTCACGGTGACCGGCGAGGCGGAAGGACGGAAGCGGATGGATGCCGGCAAGGCCTCGGCCATGGTCGTCATCCCGGAGCGCTTCACCCTGGACCTTCTGGAGATCAAGCCCGTCACCCTGACCGTCGTCAAGAATCCGGCCGAACAGTTCCTGCCCGACGTCGTCGAGGAATTCATGAACACCATGGCGGTCATGCTGTCGGGAGTCGTCCAGGCGTTCGCCGACGAGGCGACGGGCATCCGGGCGATGCTCGACAGCCCGCTCGACAGCATCTCCTGGGAGGCGCTCGCGCCCGAGCTCGGCAAAGCCCAGAAAAAGATGATCGCGGCCGGGAAATACCTGGACCCCCTGCTCATCCGGCTGAAAGAAGAGGAGACGCAGGCCGCCGGCGCCCGGACGTTCACCCGGACGGACCTTTTTTCGGCCATCCTGCCCGGCATGGCGATCATGTTTCTCCTGTTCATCGTCCAGACGGTGATGCGCGACATTCTCTCCGAACGCGAAGACGGCAAGCTCCGGCGGATGATGACGACGCCGCTCCGGCCGCTGGAGATCGTCTCCGCCCGGCTGCTCGGCGGCTGGATCGTGGGCATGATCGTGCTTCTCGTCATGGCCGCCGCGGGCACCCTGATCTTCCGGGTGAAGTGGGGCCCGTTCGGGTATTTCCTCATCCTCGGCGCCGCGGCCTGTTTCTGGACCGCCGCCCTCTTCGGCCTTCTCCACGCGCTCTTCCGCAACCGCAATCAGGCCGGCGCCCTGAGCGCGCCGATCATCCTGGCCTTCAGCCTGTTCGGTGGGTCGATGATGAGCCCGGAGGCGATGCCCCGGGCGTTCCGCGCGGTCGGGGTGCTGACGCCCAATCGCTGGTTCATCGACGGCGCGGAGCTCATCCGTGACGGCCGTTTCCCGTGGTCCTCGCTCGCCGTCCTGGCGGCGTCCGGCCTCATCCTGATGGCCCTGGCCGTTTGGGCTCTCAGGCGTAAGACATCGGTGTGACCATGAGACGCGTCAGAAGCATTCTTCACGTGGCCAGAAATGACCTCCGGATCATGGTCGGCGACAAGATTTTCTTTTTCTGGACTCTGGCGTTCCCCATCTTTTTCATCGTCGTCTTCGGCCTTCTCTACAAGTCCGAGGAGAGGACGACCCCGGTCGCGGAGCTCACGGTGGTCAACCTCGACGAGGGGCGGTGGGGCGCTTATTTCGTGGAGAAGATAGAATCCCCCGGCATCGGCGTCGTCATCGCCGACGCCGAGCCGGCCGAATACAACCGCCTGCTCATCCTGCCCGCGGATTTCTCCGCCAACGTCGAGGCCCGGCGCGACCAGGCCCTGTCATTTAAAAAACGCTCCGGGGCTTCGGAGAAGGCGGCCGCCCGCGTCGAGACCCGCCTCTACCAGGCCATCGCCCGGATGATCAGCGAGCTTGTCCTCTACGGCGATGGCGACCTCGCGAAATTCCTGGACGGCCACGCGGAGTTCCGGGACCTCGTCCAGGTGAAAAGCCGGTTTCCCGAGAACACCGTCACCGTCATGCCCAGCGGGTTCGACCACTCCATCCCGGGAACGACCGTCCAGTTCATCATGATGATGGTCCTGATCTACGGCGGCATCACCGTCATGGAAGACAGGAAGAAGGGAGTCCTCGCACGGCTCCTGTTCTCGCCGCTGTCTCCGTCCGGGCTTTTCCAGGCCAAGCTCCTGGGGCGCTGGCTGATGGGCCTGCTCCAGGCGCTGATGCTCATCGTCGTCGGGAAGATCTTCTTCCGGCTGAACCTGGGGAATCTCCCCCTGTCCCTGCTGGTTCTCGCCGTTTTCGCCCTGTCCATGGCGGCGCTCAGCGTTTTCATCGGGTCGATGTTCAGGAAAGAGGACATGATCGTGGGCCTGGCGGTGCTGCTGGCCAATATCTTCGCCGCGCTGGGGGGCTGCTGGTGGCCGAGCGAGATCGTGGCGCCCGGCCTGCGGAAGGCGGGCATGGTCTCGCCGGCCTACTGGGCGATGGACGCCATCCATAAGCTCCGCTTTTTCAGCGGCGGGTTTGCCGACATCCTGCCTCACCTCGGCATCCTCCTCGGGCTGGCGGCCGTGCTGGCGGTTATCGCCGGGCGCTATTTCAAGGTGCGCGACTGAGGCGCGATCACTTCCAGGACTCCTGATTCTCTCTATGCCCGGAAGGAGAGGCCCGGGTTATTTGCGGCTTTGCGAGCACGGCTTACATCCCCCGAAATGAGACATAACACCCCATTCACAATTTGACATTGGATCCTGACCGCTAGTGTACAGTGATGTTCGCAATTTTACTTAGGAGAGGAGCCATCGTAAACTCTCTTCGAAGACAAACCCGAATGAGAGGAGATTTACTACTGCGATGGTCCCAAACCATTATAGGGGACTTCTGAGAAAAGTGCTATTGGAATTTATCACGGAACAGGACCCGGTTCTGGCCATGCTGGAATGGGTCGCCCGCTTCCGCGAGGCTGCGATCATCGAGGATCTTGACTTCTCCGATGCATGTTATTTACGGGTCAACCGATAATGACCCTGTCTCTGCCTTCTTTTTTTGCCCTGTAGAGAGCTTTATCTGCCACCCGCAGAAGGTCTTCCGCGTTGCTGCCTTGATCAGGATATGTCGAAATGCCCATCGACAGTGTAATCGAAGCAAGGAGCTCGCCGCCATAGTGGACTTCCAAATTCTTCACCTCTTCTCGCATCTGGTCAGCGCGTTTGAAGGTATTCTCGGCGGAAGATTCGGGCAAGAAGAAAACAAACTCCTCTCCTCCATATCGGCAAGCGATATCTGCGCCTCGTAATCCAGCCTTAAAAAAGCCGCCCAGTTGAGTGAGCACTTTGTCGCCCGCTGCGTGTCCGTACTTGTCATTGAACTGCTTGAAGTGGTCGATGTCAGCCATGATTATGCCCACTTGGGTTCGATTCCTTTCTGCGCGCTTGATTTCCCGGTCGAGGGATTCTATCATGAAGCGCCTGTTGAATAAGCCGGTCAGCGGGTCTCGTATGGACTGTTTCGTAAGGCGCTCATTGAGTTGTATGTTTGCTATTGATAGCGACAAGTATTCAGAAAGAATGACCGCCATGTCTTTCAAGTCGGATATAACATTCTGTTCGCTTTGTATCTGTGTGGATTGTCTGTTCCTCAAGTGGAGCAAGCCCAGGACATCGCCTTTTGCTATCAGCGGCAGACACATATACGCTGTGGACGGAGGGTGCTTCAAGTGCGGACATAGGGGCCCAACATGTACGTTTTCAACTATATAGGTCCGGCCACGGCGCAATGCCCAGCACGCCTCAGGTGCAAAAACATTATCGTCCACATCTTCGGGAAAATCACCCCATCTGGCAACAGACTCAAGATCAGACCTGGACGGGCTCATCATGAATAAAGCGCCTTCTGAATTAGGGAATAATTTTTCTATTGAGCCCCTGATAATCGGGGCGGCTTCTTCCATATTCGAACAGGCCTGGAGCATTTCTCTCATTTCACTCATAATGATGTTCTGAGTGTTTCGGTCCTCGAGCTTCTTGACTAGAATATTGAGTTTATCAGTTAATTGGCGTTTTTCTTCCTCTTCCTTCTTGCGCTCTGTGATGTCTCTCGCTATTCCTTGGATGGCATAAGGCTTCCCAACGCGATAAATCACAGACGCTTTTGTCTCAACTTCTATGATTGTGCCATTCTTGTGCTTCAATCTACCTGACTTTACCCTAAAAAATGTACACTATAAATCGAATAACCGAAAACCATAGGAAGATCAAGCACTTTCAAATGATCCGGGACTTGACATTTATG
>JBAUIH010000184.1:0-26021 GCA_049682755.1 Candidatus Aminicenantales bacterium
TATTCCGGGTCATCGCCCCTGGGGCTGACGGCGACCCTGGATATCTCCAAGCCCGGAGACCTCGTTCTCATCGTGTCCTATGGATCGGGAGCGGGGAGCGACGCCTTTGTTTTCAAGGTGACTGAGAGGATCGATGAAGTCAGAGATTTGGCTCCGAGAACGCGCGCCCTTCTTGAAAAGAACATAAACTATCTCGAATACGGGGCCTATGCCAAGTTCCGCCGCAAGATCCGGAAGGCCGAGTAGGAGGAGACCATGAGAGACGTTGCTGTTATCGGAGTCGGCATGAACAAGTGGGGGGAGCTCTGGGAGAAATCCCTCCGCCAGGTCTTCACGGAAGCGGCCCTCCTGGCCCTGGACGACGCCGGGGTCGACAGGATCGATTCGATGTATGTCGGCTGTATGTCCAGCGGCCTCTTCATCGGACAGGAGCATCTCTCTTCGCTCCTGGCCGATTATCTCGGGCAGGTCCCGGTCCCCGCGGTCCGGGTTGAATCCGCCTGCGCTTCGGGCGGGGTGGCGCTGAGGATGGGTTTCATCGAAGTGGCTTCGGGGATGGCGGACGTCGTCCTCGTCGGCGGTGTCGAGAAGATGACCGACGTGAACGGCCACGAGGCGACCTTCGCCCTGGGCACGGCCGCCGACCAGGAATACGAGTGCTTCCACGGGCTCACCTTTCCCGGACTCTACGCCCTGATGGCCCGGGCCCACATGGAGAAATACGGAACGACCCGGGAGCAGCTGGCCATGGTGGCCGTCAAGAACCATTATAACGGATCGCTCAATCCCCTCGCCCAATATCCTTTCAAGGTCAGCGTCGAGGCCGTCCTCAATTCCGTCATGATCGCCGATCCTCTCCGTATCCTGGACTGTTCGCCGATCACCGACGGGGCCGCCGCGCTCGTCATCTGCCCGGTTGAGCTGGCCAAGAAATTCAAGAAGCCGATTGTCCGCGTTATCGCCAGCGGCATGGCGACGGATGCCATCGCTCTGAGCTCGCGCCAGGACATCACCTGGATCGATTCCACCTACCAGGCGGCTAAAAGAGCCTATGCCATGGCCGGGAAGAAACCGGAGGATATCGACATCGTCGAAGTCCACGATTGCTTCACCATCGCCGAGATCTGTGTGATGGAAGCCCTGGGGCTGGTGGAGAAAGGGAAGGGTGGAAAGGCCGTCCAGGACGGCCTGACCTCGCTCCAAGGAAAGATCCCGGTCAACGCCAGCGGCGGTTTGAAGGCCAAAGGACATCCCGTGGGCGCAACCGGAGCCGCCCAGGCCGTCGAAATCGTCAAGCAGCTCCGGGGGGAGGCCAGTCCGCGCCAGGTCAAGGACGCCAAGGTCGGGATGACCCAGAATATGGGCGGGAGCGGCGGAAGCTCGGTCGTCCACATCTTCGAGCGAGACTGAGAGGAGGAAAGAGATGCCGACACCATCGCGAAACTGGAGGGAGATCCCTCAGAGATACAGGCTGGAAGCAGGCAAGTGCAAGAACTGCGGCTTCATCGCTTTTCCGCCCCGCTCGGTCTGCCCGCGCTGCCACTCCCGGGCCTTCGAGACCATCACCCTGGCCGATGCCGGAAAGATCGTCACCTTCACTATTATCCGTGTCCCTCCTCAGCCGTTTTCCGATCAGGCTCCTTATGCCGTGGGCATTGTCGATCTCGACGACGGCGTCCGCTTGACCGGCCAGATCGTCGATTGCGCCTTCGAGGAATTGAAGATCGGACAACGGGTCAAGATCGAGTTCCGGAAAGTCTATGAGGAAGGAGCGGCCGGCGTCATCTACTACGGCTACAAATTCGTCCCCCAGTAAGGAGATTGTCCACAATGCCCGAACGGACATAGAAGGTTTAGCCTCCCCGAGATGCTCTTCGAGGGCACCCCGGATTTCGGGCGGCGAGGATGTTTGAGCACGCCTTTGACGAGAAGAGATGCCAGATATGCGCAAGCACGATTCACGGATGAATGGAAAGGATGTGTTTGCGAGTTCCGCAGCCGCCGAGAAGAGCGTCGAGGGGACGGCGTTAAAAACCTGATTGGGAGAGAGGGCATTGTGGACAATCTCATTGCAATAGTGAGAGAAAAGAGAGAAGACCGTGTTTAAGATTGAAAGCAAGGTCGATACCCAAAGCCAGGATTACAAGGACAACCTCGACCAGATGAAAAAGGTGGTGGCCGAGTTCAAGGAGAAACTGGCCAAGGCCAAAGAAGGCGGTCCGCCCAAGTACCGGGAACTTCATAAGTCCCGGAAAAAGCTCCTCGTGAGGGAGCGCCTGGACCGTCTCTTCGACCGCAACACCCCGTTTCTGGAGCTGAGCACGCTGGCTGCCCACGGCCTGTATGATGATGAAGCCCCGGCGGCCAGCATGGTCACTGGAGTCGGTTTGGTGCACGGCCGTGAGGTCCTGGTCGTGGCCAACGATGCCACCGTCAAGGGCGGGACCTATTTCCCGATGACGATCAAGAAGCACATCCGCGCCCAGGAGGTCGCCCTGGAGAACAGGCTTCCCTGCATCTATCTCGTCGATTCCGGGGGCATCTTTCTTCCTCACCAGTCCGGCACTTTTCCCGACAAAGAGCACTTCGGCCGTATCTTCTATAACCAGGCGCGGCTTTCCGCCCTCGGCATTCCCCAGATCTCGATCGTCATGGGCTCGTGCACGGCCGGCGGCGCTTATGTCCCGGCGATGAGCGACGAGACGGTCATCGTCCGGCGGCAGGGCACGATCTTCATCGGCGGTCCGCCGCTGGTCAAGGCCGCCACCGGCGAGGAGGTCTCGGACGAGGACCTGGGAGGCGCCGATGTCCACTGCCGGATCTCGGGCGTCTCCGACTACTATGCCTACGACGATGAACACGCCCTCCAGATCGCCCGCAACATCGTCGAGACCCTGGACCCGCCGAAAAAATTCGCCCTCGACCTGGCCGCGCCGGAGGACCCGGCGTACGACCCCCGGGAGATCTACGGCATCGTTCCGCGGGAACTGCGCAAGGCGTTCGATATCAAAGAGATCATCGCCCGGCTGGTCGATGGAAGCCGTTTCCAGGAGTTCAAGGAGCTGTACGCTCAGACGCTCGTCTGCGGATTCGCCCGTATCATGGGATACCCCGTCGGTATCCTGGCTAACAACGGGGTCCTGTTCTCCCAAAGCTCCCTCAAGGGCGCCCATTTCGTGACCCTTTGCGCTATGCGCAAGATCCCCCTCATCTTTCTCCAGAACATCACCGGCTTCATCGTCGGCAAACAGTATGAACACGGGGGAATCGCCAAGGACGGAGCCAAACTGGTCCATGCGGTGGCCAACGCCGATGTTCCCAAGTTTACGGTCATCGTCGGCGGATCATACGGAGCGGGGAACTATGCCATGTGCGGCCGTGCCTACGGCCCGAGACTCCTTTGGATGTGGCCCAACGCCCGGATCAGCGTCATGGGGGGGGAACAGGCCGCCAACGTTCTCCTCACGGTGAAGATCAAGCGCCTGCAGGCGCAGGGCAAGAAGATGACGGAGGAGGAGAAGGAAAAGTTGATGGCTCCGATCCTGGAGAACTATGAAGCCGAGGCCAGCCCTTATTTCAGCACCGCCCGGCTCTGGGACGACGGAATCCTCGATCCGCTGGAGACCCGCGAAGCACTGGCGTTGGGCATCTCAATGAGCTTGAATGCTCCGATCCCGGATTACAAAGTCGGGATCTTCAGGATGTGAGCCATGGGCGATCAGATATTCGACACCATCCTCGCCGCCAGAGAGGAAAAGGTCTTCCGGATCACGATGAACCGGCCTCGGGTTCACAACGCCTTCAACGCGACGATGATAGGGGATCTAACCAAGGCCTTCCGCCTGGCCGGATGCGACGATGGGGTGCGCATCGTCATCCTGACCGGCGCTGGGGAATCCTTCTGCGCCGGGGCCGACCTCAACTGGATGAGGGAGATCATCCGCTATTCCTATGAGCAAAACCTCAGGGAATCACAGGAAATAGCGGAACTGATGCACTCGATCTATGCGCTGCCCAAGCCGACCATCGCCCGCATCAACGGGGCGGTCATCGGCGGGGGAACAGGGCTATTCTCAGCCTGCGATATCGTGATCGCCTCGGACAAAGCCAGGTTCGGGCTGAGCGAGGTGAAAATTGGCCTTATCCCGGCTGCCATCGGGCCCTATGTCATCCGGCGCATCGGGGAGAGCGCGGCGCGGGAGCTTTTCCTGACCGGTGAGCGGTTCGACGCCCGCCGCGCCCTGGAGATTGGGCTGGTCAACAAGGTCGTTCCGGATGCCGAGCTCGATGACAAGGTCGGGGAGATCGTCCGTCAACTCCTGAGCTCCGGCCCGGAGGCCATCGCCAAATGCAAGGAACTCCTCCAGAGAGTCCCCGGTCTGAGCCTGGAAGAAGCCAAAGACTATACCGCCGAGATGATCGCCCGCCTGCGGGTCAGCCCCGAAGGACAGGAAGGAATGGCCTCCTTCCTCGAGAAAAGAAAGCCTTGCTGGGTCAAAGAATAATCCGATGTTCAAAAAGATCTTGATCGCCAACCGCGGAGAAATCGCCTGCCGGATTATCCGGGCCTGCCGGGAGATGGGCATCGCTTCGGTGGCCGTCTATTCCGAGGTCGACCGGGCGGGACTCCACGTCCAGATGGCCGATGAGGCCGTCGGCATCGGGCCTCCGCCCGCCGTTGAGAGCTATCTCCATATGGATCGGATCGTCGAAGCGGCCCGGACGACCGGGGCGGAGGCCATCCATCCCGGATATGGATTTTTGGCCGAGAATGCGGAGTTCGCCCGCCGCTGTGAAAAAGAGAAAATCGTCTTCATCGGCCCCAATTCGCGAGCCCTGGAGCTTGTCGGAGATAAGGTCCGGGCCCGCCAGACCATGGAAAAGGCGGGCATCCCGATCATTCCTGGGATGAAGCGGGTCGCCGCCGATTTCGCCGAGTATGCCGCAGAAGCGAACAAGATCGCTTATCCGGTGATGATCAAGGCCTCGGCCGGGGGCGGCGGCAAAGGGATGCGGATCGTCTGCTCGGAGGAGGACCTCCGGCCCGCCCTGGAAGCCGGACAGCGCGAGGCCAAATCGGCCTTCGGGGATGAATCCGTTTATCTCGAGAAGTACATCGAGGATCCCCGGCACGTGGAATTCCAGGTGCTGGCCGACAATGACGGACGGATCGTCCACCTTTTCGAGCGCGAGTGCTCGATCCAGAGGCGCCACCAGAAGATCGTCGAGGAGACCCCCTCGCCGGCGTTGACGCCCGAGCTCCGGCAGCGGATGGGGGAGACGGCCAAGAAGGTTCTGGAAGTCTCCGGCTATAACAACGCCGGGACGGTCGAGTTCCTTCTGGACAGGGAGAAAAAGTTCTATTTTCTGGAAGTCAACGCGCGCCTCCAGGTCGAACACCCCGTCACCGAGCTGACCACCGGTGTGGACCTCGTCCATCAGCAGATCCGGATCGCGGCCGGGGAAAAGCTCGACCTGAAGCAGGAGGATTTAAGCCAGCGCGGCCACGCCATCGAGTGCCGCATTTATGCCGAGGATCCGGCCAACGGGTTTCTCCCGTCCTCGGGAAAGATCCTCTTTCTCCAGGAACCCAGGGGGCCGGGGGTGCGCCATGACGGCGGCATCTACAGCGGCTGGGACGTCCCCATTTACTATGATCCCATCCTGGCTAAGCTGATTGTCTGGGCGGAGACGCGTGAGGCCGCCTGCCGGAGGATGCGGAGCGCCATGGATGATTATGTCGTTCTCGGCATCAAGACGACCATCCCTTTCCTTAAAGACATCATTTCTCATCCCCGGTTCCGGGAGGGAGCGACCACGACCGGGTTCATCAAGGATTATTTCGGGGACTGGAAAGAAAAAGAAGGTTCCGAGGATACAGAGATTTTAAGCCTGGCGGCCGCGGCCTTTTTCGATTCCCGGAAAACCCCTGAAGCGGGAGTGCTTTCGATTCGGGCCAAAGAGCTGTTCTCGCCCTGGCGCATGCTGGGAAAATGGAGGATCGGAGAGAAGAGCGACTCGTCCGGAGAGTGAGAGTGAGCGATGGAGTTTGAATATATCGTCAAAGCGGAGAGCCGCCGTGTATCCCTGGAGAAAAAAGGGAGACATCTTGTCTTCCGGTCCGGAGCTCGAACCCTCGAGACCGACGTCCGGGTCATCTCTGCCCATGCCTTTTCCTTGATTGTCGAGGGAACCTCCCATTTGATCTATATAGCCGAAGACAAAGACAAAATATATGTGTCTCTCGGTGGAACGACGCTGGCACTCAAGCGCCCAGGCGCTGAGGAGAAGCGCTTTGAGAGAGGTGAGGACGCGGCCTTGGAGGGAAAATCGGTGGTGACGGCTCCGATGCCCGGAAAGGTGGTCAAGGTCAGCGTCGCCGAAAACGAGTCCGTCCGCAAAAACCAAACCCTGGTCATCGTCGAAGCGATGAAAATGGAGAACGAGATCAAATCTCCCCTGGACGGTGTGGTCAAGAAAATCTACGCTTCTCCCGGTGACCTGGTCGATTCTGAAAAACCGCTGGTCGAGATCGAGCCCAAAGCCTGACGATCCATCCCCCCACGAAGCCGGCCTGTCATCGCGAGATATGTTCTGACGGAGCCATCCCGATGTTCCTTAGAAGCCATCGTCTCGTCCTTGTCATGGAGACAGGCCGGGCAATCCATGAATCCGGCACGACCCAAGCTGGGGGCGAGGATGCAACTATTTGATTGGGCCCGTGGTTTTAAAGGTTGAGAATGGATGATCAAGAGCTGATCCGAGAAGTTCAGAGAGGAGATGAATTGGCCTTCGGCAAGATCGTTTCGGCCTACAAGGATCGGATCGTGAATTACCTTTACCAGTTCACCGGGGATTATCAGAAAGCCGTGGAGCTCGCACAAGAGACCTTCCTCCGTGTCTATTTCAAGGCCGGAAGGTACAAGCCGGTCGCCCCACTCTCCTCCTGGATCTACGCAATCGCCTCGAACCTGGCCAAGACCGAGATGAAGAAGGCGCGGAAATTCTCGGCCGTCTCTTTGGACGACATCCCCGCCCACGATGTGCGCCGGAATGCCTCCACCGAGGACCCCGCGGACCCGGGATTGATCAGCAACCTCCGGGACGCGTTGGATGCTCTCCATCCCCGCTACCGGATCCCGGTCATCCTTAAAGACATGGAGGGATTCTCGCAGGAAGAGATCGCCCAGATCATGAAAAAGCCGGTGGGCACAATCAAGGCCCGGATCAGCCGCGGCCGGAGTTTTCTCAAAAAGAGGCTGGAGAGGGCTGTGGCCGGGGCGAAGTATGCGGTTTGAATCGAGGGAGAGAAGAAATGAGTGAAATGGACATCTTGAAAAAGCTGGCCGAGGTCAAGGCTCCGCCCGGCTTCGAACAGCAGGTTATAGCCCGGCTCTCGCTCCGGAAGAGATTAGAACGACGGAAACGGACGGCCCTGCGCTGGTCTCTGGCCGGATCGCTCGCCTCGCTGACGGTCGTCTTCGTAGTGCTGAGCACGGTTGTCTTCCGGGACCGCGGACCACTGGGAATAGCCGGCAGAGGAGCCGATGCCCGGCCGTCCTCATCGCTCGTCCGGGACGCTGCCGCTGAGCGGGCCATCCCGATCATCGAAACCCTGGATTACACGACCGAGTTTCGGCGCCGGTCTCTGGAGCCGGAAACCATCTATCTCTTGGAACAAGTCTCCGATACGACATCGAGAGAGATCAAATACTGAGGAGGTATGACTATGAGAGAAAAGGGGAAAATCAGCGTTGGCCTTGCCGCGTTTGTCCTGATCTGCGCTTGGACCGTGCAGGCGGCCGTACCGAAAGCGCCCGGAATCCAGGACAACATTATGGAGAGGGTTTCCAAGAAGGTCTTCGACAGCGTGGTCAAAGTGGAAGCCCGCAACGGGTTCAAGAAAGTCGCAACGGGTGTGGTCATCGATAAAGACGGCTACATCGTTACCACAGGACTGATCTGGCCGAAGAATAAGGAGATCATTGTGACCACCGCAGACGGCCGGCGCAGCGAAGCCAAGTTTCTGGGCATGGATCCGGAAACGCGCCTGGCTGTCGTCCAGGCCAAGGAAAAGAAAATCCCTCCGATCGCCCTCGGGAAAGCGGAAGGCCTGGTTCCCGGTTCCTGGATCGGGGTGATCAGCGTCTCGCCGGAGAACACTCCCCAGGCCACCCAGGGCATCGTCAGCTCGGTCGCCGCCGACAAGTTGCGGCTTAACGTCTGGGTGACGCGCGGCGCCAGCGGCAGCCCGGTCGTCGACAAGGACGGCCGGATGGTGGCCTTGCTCCGGGGAATCTACTCCGAAGACCAGCCTGTCGTCTTTGAGTTCAGGGAGAGGGAAGTCGTCGGTTCGGGCTACGTCTTCAACCGCGCGGAAGCCCCGTCCTCGGGCATGGCTCTGGGTATCCCCATAGAAATTGTCAGAACGATCGTCGCCGAGGTCAAGGAAAAAGGCCGGGTCAGCCGGGGCTGGGTGGGCATCTCGTTCGCGGAGAATGACGATGGGCAGGTCGAAGTCGTCGGCGTGGAGAAGGAAAGCCCCGCCGAATTGGCCAAGCTCGAGGAAGGAGATGTCCTTGTTTCGATCGACGGCAAGAAGGTCACCGGAGCGCCGATGGTCGTCTCCGAGATCCGCGGCCGGAAGCCCGGTCAGGACGTCAAGTTCGAGGTCCAGAGAAGCGGCAAGTCCGTCGATGTCAAGGTCAAACTGGGAGAATACCCGGAAGAGGAAGCCAGGAGGGAGCTCGAGCTGAGGTTCCCGCGTCTTTTCCCGGCTCCGCCCGCTGTTCCGAAGACACCCGAGACGCCGCAGCCCCCTAAACACCCCAAGGCTTTGAGGGAAGGGCTCCGGACCTGGCCCGGTTGGGAAGAGAGGAAATATATCGGAGTCTACCTCCAGTCTCTGACGAGGGACCTTCTGGACTACTTCGGTGTCAAGGAAGAATCAGGCCTCCTCGTGAACCGTCTGACCAAGGACGGGCCGGCCGATAAAGCCGGGCTCAAGGTCGGTGACGTGATCGTCCGGGTGGACGGTCGGACAGTCGAGACGACCGGCGGCCTGAGCGAGCTTCTCCAGGGCAAAAAGAAGGGCGACAAGGTGAAGATCGAGATCGTCCGGGACAAGAAACCGATGAGCCTCGAGGTCACCGTCGAGAAGGAGGAAGGGCCGAGCCTCACCCGTTCTTTTGGCGCGTGGCCTTATTCCGAGGCCTATGGAAACATGTCGGAGGAGTTGCTCCGGCAGTACGAGAGATCGCGGGACGCTTTTGAAGAGAAGAGCGTCGAATCCCGGGAAAAGCTGAAGAAATTGACCGAGGAGATGTCCAGGAAATCCCTGGACGCCTACAGGAAGAGCAAGGAACTCTTCGAACAGCAGCTGGATAAGAACAAGCTGAAAAAGCTGATCCTGGAGAAACAAGGGGTCGTTTTCAGGGTTTAAGCGGTGACGAGACCGAGCATTTAGCTCTTGTCTCCATTTCTCAGGGGGCCGGCCCGCAAGGGAAGGCCCCTTTTTTTTGCTCTTTCCGGATTTCCCTTTTCTTCCTCGCCGCTGAGCCACTCCCGGAGATAGCGCTCGAATTCCTCATCGCCGAGCCGTCTCCGGTCATAGAATCCTTTAGCCCGGCGCTGTTTCAGCGCCTCGAAGAGAATGACTCCGACCGAGACGGAGAGGTTGAGGCTCTGGACCATTCCCAGCATGGGAATGCGGATCCTGTGATCGGCCAGTTTAAGGGCCTGGGGCGAGACTCCTTCGGATTCACTCCCGAAAACGAGGGCCAGAGGGAGAGAATAATCCAGCTCGGTGTATTCGACGGCATCCTGACCGAGATGAGTGACCGCCACCCGGAATCCCCTGTCCTTGAGGGGAAGGAGGCAGGCCTCGAGGGATTCGTGAATATGGATGTCCAGCCATTTTTCGGCCCGGGTGGAGATCGCTTTGTTGATGCCCAGGAGGTCGGGGTTAGGGGAGACCAGATCGAGATGAAGGATTCCGGCGGCGTCACAGGTCCGGATCACAGCCGAGGCATTGTGAGCGATGGCGACGCCTTCGAGGACCACTCTGAGGTCCGGTTGGCGCAGCGACAGAAGACTCTTGACTCTTTCCGTCCTCCGGTCTGTCGGCACAGCCCCGAATATATCAGACGGCCGTCACTGTTTCAACAGGAGCAGCTTTGCGGCCATAACCGCCCAAATCAGGATTGTTCCGTGCAGGGCCCGGTACTCTTTATTTTGCCTGTATAAAGACCAGCTGAACCGGCCGCCGACCGCAAGGTGCTTCCAGGGGCTCGGAAAGAAGAGGGGGACTTTGTTCCCGTAGTCCTCGTATTGCCGGGGAAAGAGGTCTTTCATCCGCTCTCTTTCCCGCCTGATAATCAGCGGATAAAAAACGGCAAAGTAGACGACGAACAATCCCAGAACCCACCAGGATTGGGCTCCCACCGTGATCCCGGTCCCGAGGAGAAAATTTCCGAGATAGAGGGGATTGCGCGAGTAGCGGTAAGGGCCGGAAACGGCCAGCTCTTTTTCCTTGCGCAGATGTCCGGAGGCCCAGGCCCGGATGGCCAGACCGAGGACGCAGATCAGGATGCCGATGAGAATTGAACCCCAGGAGGGACGGGCAAGAAGAATGACGGCCAGGGCGAGAAAAAGGCCGGCTCTGACGCGGAGCCGGTTCAATATCTCCTGGAGGGTTGTCTTACCCATGGCTCGACCATTGTTCCTTGACGGCGGAGGCCACTTCATCCGGAGAGATGACATGCAGGCATTCGAGCGTGGGACAGGTTTTCTTGTAACAGGGGTTGCAATCCTGCTTATGGAATATGATCTTGTCCCGTGATTGAAAAGGGCCGTTTCGCAGGGGATTGGTGGGGCCGAAAAGCGCCACCACTGGGACATCCGAAGCGCAGGCGACCTGTAGGGCGAAAGTGTCGCCGCTGACCAGCAGAGAGGCCGAGCGGATGAGAGCGATGACTTCCTTGATGGTGAAAAAGGGGGCCACAGCCACGCCGGTCTTTGACGCGACCTCTTCGGCCAGCCGCTTTTCTTCCTCATGACCCCAGAGGAGGAGTGGGAAAGCTCTGCCGATCTCGGCCCGGCCGATCGTTTCGGCCCATTTGTCGGGGAACCAGCGCTTCGTCTCCCAGCCGGCTCCCATGTTAAAGACAACCAGCCGCTGCTTTTCCGTCCGGCCGATCCCGTCGAGCTTCGTTTGGAGCGAACGAGAGATCTCGTCGGGAACGCGGAGGGGAAAGTCGTAGCTCGTCTCCTTGATCTCCAGACGCTCGAGGATCCGCAGGTTCTTGGCGATGACATGCCTTTGCTCTTCGGCGATCGGATCCGGGCTTTCGGTGTAGAAAAGGGAAGCCCAGGGCTCTTTCAGGTTTCTCCTGGGGAAGCCGATGCGCCGCCGCGAGCGGGAAAGATAGGCCAGCAAGCCTGATTTAACGAGGCCCTGGAAATCCAGGGCGACCTGATCGCGTCCCCTGATCTTCGTCAGGCTCCGCCGCCAATTCCTTTTGTCGATGACCGCGACCTCGTCGAGACCCGGCACGAGGTCGAGGATCTCCTTTCCCTTTTCCTCCACGGCCCAGCGGATAACGGCCCGGGGGAAATTCTTACGGAGGGAGGCGAAAGAGGGGAGGGTATGGATGATGTCGCCCAACGAGCTCAGGCGGATGATCAGGAAGCGGTCCATGGTTCTTTTTTCAGGCCCCATGTCCTATCCTGGCGGTGATGTCTTTGATCACGTCGGAGGTGTTTCGGATCTTGGGACCGCCGACGATGGCCGTTCGTCCGCCGTACGCTTTGACGGTATCTCTCTCGGGGACCGACTCCCTAGTGTAGTCCGAGCCTTTGACGTGGATGTCCGGCCTGAGGGCGAGAAGAATCCCGGCGACCGTGGGCTCATCGAAGACCGTCACGAAATCCACGAAGGAGAACGAGGACAGGATCTCGGCGCGCTCTCCCTGCTCCAGGATGGGCCGTCCCCTGCCCTTGAGCTTGCGGACCGACCGGTCGCTGTTGAGAGCGACGACGAGGACATCGCCCTTGGCCTTGGCGGCGCGCAGGTAACGGATATGGCCGGCGTGGAAGAGGTCGAAACAGCCGTTGGCCAGGACAACAACCCTTCCCTTGGACTTTTCGGCGGCAATGATCCGGCGAAGAACGGCGAGGGACTTGAGCTTGGTCAATTTATCCAGAGACGGACGCCTTGAGTTCGGCCGGAGAGACCGTTGCGGTGCCTTTCTTCATGACCACGATGCCTCCGGCGTGATTCGCCAGAATGGTCGCCTCCCGGAAGCTCGCTCCGCAGGCCAGAGCCAGGGTGAACACGCTGATCACCGTGTCCCCGGCTCCGGTGACGTCCACGATGTCGGTCGGGCCGTGTACCGGAAAGAGATACGGTTGTTTCCCTTTTTCGAACAGGGCCATGCCCCGCGACCCCCGGGTGATCAGTATGGCCGCCGACTGAAGGCTCTTGAGAAGAAGATCGCCGGCCCTCTTGAGGATCAGGTAATTGTCGTTGAGTTCGATGTGGAGGGCGCCTTCGACTTCGGGTTCGTTCGGAGTCGCGGCCGTTATTCCCTGGAAATGAAGCAGCCGGTAGCGGCTGTCGAGGGTGACCGGAACGCCGGCTTTCTTGAAGTGAGGGAGAGCCCGGTTGAAGACCTCCTCCTCCACCGTCTGGTAGTTGTAGTCGGAGATGAGCAGGGCTTCGGATCGGGAGGCGATTTCCCTGAGCGCCCGGACCAGCCTCGTCTTTAGAGAATTCGTCTCCGGGACCAGCGCTTCCTTGTCGATTCGGAGGATCTGTTGTTTCTTGGTGTTCTCCTCGCCGGCGAGAACCCGCGTTTTGAGGGGCGTTTGATAGTCGGCGAGCCGGAAGATGGACTTGGTCGAGATCTTGTGGACCCGCAGAATTTCGACGATCATCCGGCCGGGTTCGTCCCGGCCGATAAAACCGATCGGCAGGGGGTGGGCTGCCAGGGCCCTCAGGTTGAGAACCGAATTGCCCGCTCCTCCGAGGGAGAACTCCTGGTCCTGGTAGGAAATGATCAGAACGGGCGCCTCCCGGGAAATGCGACGGGTCTTGCCGTAAATATATTGGTCCAGGATTAAGTCGCCCCAGACGGCGACCTTTGTCCCCTTGAAGCGGTCGATGATAGCGAGAAGCCTGGTTTTTTCTTTATCCATGGTCCGCCCAGTTTATTACCAAAAACAGGCCAAAACGTCAAATCGCGGAGCCAGGGGACGTTCCCCAAAGGGACATCCTCCCAGGGGACACCCCTCTATTTTGGTCTTATCAACTCTTCCTATGGCACGCCGTCTCATTGTCTTTTAAATGGCACTGTAATATAAAGGCCACTCTCATGAGAAACCGCGTGGACGAGTTCGTGGCCAATCCCAGGCGCGCCCTCTTCGTCCTGGCCGCCCCCGTGACCATCGCCATGTTCGTCCAGACGATGTACAACATCGTGGACACGGCCTTCGTCGGCCGGCTGGGGGCCGAGGCGATCGCCGCCCTGACCTTTGCTTTCCCCATCTTTTTCATCCTGATCAGCCTGAATTCCGGAATCGGCGTGGGGATCAACTCGATCATCTCCCGCCGGCTCGGCGCCAAGAATAAAGAGGAGGCCGAAAACGCCGCCGTCCATGGCCTGGTAATGACCACCGCATTCGCCGGGATTGTTTTCATCGTCGGGCAGCTGGCCATGCGTCCCTTATATTCGCTCTTTGGGGCGGCTCCTCAAGTGGAGGGGCTTTCCTTGAGCTATATGTGGATCATCCTCTGGGGAGTCTTTTTCATGTTCCCGTCCTTCGCCATGAACAGCATCTTCGCCGCCCAGGGAGACACCAGGACGCCGATGATCGTCCAGAGCTCGGCCCTGCTTCTCAATGTCATCCTCGACCCGGTGTTTATCTATGTCCTGGGTTACGGAGTGCGCGGCGCTGCCATCGCCACGGTGATCGCGTTGACGGCCTCCCTGACGCTTTATGTTTATTTCATCCGGACGAGATCCTATCTCAAGGTCCGGTTCCGCTCGTTCAAGTTCTCTTTCGCTCTCTGCCGGGAGATCTGCCGGGTCGGCGCGCCGGCCAGCCTGATGATGCTGACCCTGTCGATCTACGTCATGTTCCTCAACCGGTTCATGGCCCATTTCGGGACGGACTACGTGGCCTCGTTCGGATTGGCGAACCGCCTGGAGAGTATCGTGGCGCTGCCGATCTTTGCTCTTTCGATATCCCTTTTAACCCTGGCCGGGATGTTTTTCGGCGCCGGAAAGTTCGACGTTTTAAAAGACGTCAGCAAGTATGGGATCCGGCTCGGCGTCATCGTGACCAGCCTGGTCGGCGTTGCCTTTTATGTCTTCCCGACACCGCTACTCAAGATTTTCACGGAAGACAGCGCTCTGCTGATGATCGGGAAGGCTTATCTAAGGATCGACGTTTTCACCTTCCCCCTGATGTCCATAAGCATGACAACGAGCCGGGTCCTCCAGGGGATGGGCTACGGCCTGCCCGGGTTGGTCATCAACCTCGTCCGCATCTTCATCGTGGCCGTCCCGGCTGCGTACATATCTGTGTTTGTGCTCGGCTATGGATTCCTGTCGATCGCCTGGGCGATGGTTCTGGGAGGCGTGATCGCCAGCATCTTGGCTATTTACTGGCTGGCCGCCAAGTTTAGGAAACTGGGGTAGATCCCGTCGCAGCGTTGAAAAATGGCTGGCAATCCCTTATATTGAGATGCGCTTGCCGGAGTGGCGGAACTGGCAGACGCGCTGGACTCAAAATCCAGTCTCCCGCAAGGGAGGTGTGGGTTCGATTCCCTCCTCCGGCATGCCTTATTTCTCTGTATTTTCAATCCTTTTCGTTAGTTTTTGTCTCCCTTTTTCCTTGTGACTCCAATAGCCTAGCGTAGGCGCTTTTAGACATTTTTTGGCACGTATTTGGCGCACGTTTTTGTGCCGTTGTATTCTGCCTTACTTCCGCGGGGCAGCCAAAGCGCGCAGTGTTTCTAACGAATGGAGCGGACTTGTTTGCTATCTTTTTGAGCTTGGTCTAAAATCCTTAGAGATAACCTGACACCGGGGAGAAGTGCGATGGACTCCAAGCCATTTGAAAATACCCTTTACTATGGCGACAACCTGGACATCCTGAAAAGATACATTCCCGACGAAAGCGTTGACCTTGTCTATCTTGACCCGCCGTTCAAGAGCAGCCAGAACTACAATATCCTTTTCAAAGAGAAAAACGGAAACCAGGCGGCCTCACAAATTCGCGCGTTTGAGGATACCTGGACATGGAGCCAGGATGATGAGGCCGTATATGCCGACCTGGTGACAAAGGGGGGGCAAGGTGGCCGATTGCCTTCAGGCCTTCCGGACATTCCTTGGTCCGTGCGATATGCTCGCTTACCTTGTCATGATGGCCCCGCGCCTTGTCGAACTTAGCCGGGTGATGAAGCCAACGGGGAGTATTTATCTGCATTGTGATCCAGCGGCCAGCCATTATTTGAAGATGCTGATGGATGCAGTTTTTGGGCCGGAGCGGTTCATAAACGAAATCGTTTGGAAGAGGACGAATGCGAAAGGCCTGGCGTTTACTCGTTTTGCTGCCGACCATGATACCATCCTCCGCTATGCTAAAAGTAATAAGTGGATATGGAATCCGGCCTATACGGAACATGACCCGGAATACCTCCGGAAATTTTATCGGCATGTAGAGGAATCATCCGGGAGAACATACAGACTCGCCGACTTGGCGAATCCTAATAAAGACCGCCCAAACCTCACCTATGAATTCTTGGGGGTGACGCGCGTATGGCGCTGGACCAAAGAGCGCATGACGGAGGCCTACAAGAAGGGCCTCGTCGTCCAGTCGGCGCCGGGCCGCGTCCCGGCGCTCAAGCGCTACCTCGACGAACAAGAGGGGACGCCGATTGACGATACCTGGACCGATATTCCCCCGGTCCAGTCCCAGGCTGCCGAACGGCTGGGCTATCCTACGCAGAAGCCGGAAGCCTTGCTTGAACGGATTATAAAGGCCAATAGCAACGAAGGCGACATTATCCTTGACCCCTTCTGCGGCTGCGGGACGACCATCGCCGTCGCCCAGAAACTAAAAAGGCGCTGGATTGGAATTGATATAACGCATCTGGCGATAACACTCATGAAAAAACGTTTGCTGGACGCCTTCGGAACGGAGGCGGAATACAAGGTCATAGGCGAACCGACAAGCGTTCCAGACGCGGAAGCTCTCGCGGCTTCAGATCCATATCAATTTCAATGGTGGGCACTTGGGCTGGTGGGAGCGAGACCCGCAGAGCAGAAAAAAGGCGCGGACAAGGGAATCGACGGGCGGATTATTTTTCAAGGCGATGAGGCCGGGAAATTTGAACAGGTTATTTTGTCCGTCAAAGGGGGTCAACATATTCCCGCAAACAGCGTCCGGGACCTTCGCGGCGTCGTGGACCGAGAGAAGGCGGCAATAGGCGTTTTGATATCAATGGATGAACCTTCCGGGCCGATGAAAACAGAAGCTGTGACGGCGGGCTTCTTCGAATCAAAGACATGGGGGAAGAAGCATCCGAAGATTCAACTTTTGACCATCGCCGAATTGCTAGCCGGAAAGAAAATCGACATGCCATCCATCAGGCAAGTGGACGCGACATTTAAGAAGGCGCAAAAATATATTAAGGAGCAAGGGGAACAGCTGGAACTCAAGAGGTCGAATGGAAAATGAAGCGGTCGCCGCTTGCCACGAGAATGGCATGATCTTAGTCTCACTGGTTGGACTTCTGTCAGTCGGGGGGAAGAGCGATAATTGGCTAAGATAAGCCCACAGCAAAAAATCAGCGAAATCACTAGGTGCGATATTAGGGACCTTATAATCTTAGAGCATATTAAATGGAGCGGACGCCTCGAAGAAGCTGATTTTCTGGCTCGACTCTATGATATAGATAATATGCCGTCGCATGATAGCCGGTTTACGACGGCACGTTCCGATATTCGTCAGCATAGGAGCCTTAACTTTGATTGGGATGATGATTGGATTTTTAATGATAGCCGTTTTAAGCTTATGACCGCTGATGATGATATGTTCCTAAGTTTTCTCTGCGAGACCATTCACCCGGCAGTCCGTCCAGATCAGACAGAGGCACAAAAATTCCTGAGCCGGTATAACGAAATTTTAGTTGATGACGGATTCAAGATAATTGAGAAAGAACGCAAGTCTGGAAAGCCCATCTACATGGGAGTCTACGTTGGGGTGATTCCTGGCCCAGATTGGGAGATGGTTAAACAGGGATTTAAATCTGCCGATGACACATACGTCGCAGCACAACTAAAGCGCATACAGGATTCAATTGAGAAAGATCCTGAACTCGCCATTGGCACTGCCAAAGAACTGGTTGAGACAGTTTGCAAAACCATTTTAGTTGAAAGAGGACAGACTTTTCCAAAGGGAGCAGAAATCCCGGACCTTGTAAGGCTAGCGTCAAAGATACTTAGATTAACACCGAGGGATATTCCAGATGGGGCGAAGGCATCAAAGACAATTAAAAGGCTTCTGAGCAATCTAGGCTCAATTCCTCAGGGTATTGCCGAGCTACGAAATCTATACGGGACTGGACACGGCAGGCCAGCGGGAACGAAAGGGCTCTTGCCACGGCACGCGCGGTTAGCCGCTGGAACTGCATCTACGTTGGCGCGTTTTCTTCTGGATTCCCACCGTGTGAAATGACGAGAAGATGATCAAAAGACACGGCTGCATCTTCTTGTTCATTATCCTCATTGAGGAGAAGCAAATCCGCCGTGGAACCTTCTGTTGGGAAGGCCTTTTTACGTAATGAAAAAAATTTAGATTTAAGGAGATCATGATGATGCCTGGCGGCAGCGAAAAAGTCGATGAAGCCAAACAAAAGATCAGAACTTATCTTAACAAAGCGAGAATTAGCCTTGAGGAAGCCAAGACTGAGTGCGATTCAATATTTCCCACTTGGCAGAAAATAGGAAATGTAGTCGATGAAATTCTAGATTCACTTGAGCAAATTTTGGCAGAATTGAAGTCGGCAAATTGAGACGAATGGAAACTAGGCTGAAGTCCCTACTCGTTAATCCCAAATTAATGACTTTGTCTAATAATGCCTTCATTAGGATAGGCGAGTAGATTAACGAAAACTATAGGGAGAGAATCAAAAATGAAAATATTCGAGAGAAAAACAACTTTGATCTTATGCCATGTCCTTTTTCTATGCCTTTTGCTCTTTAGTTGTGGGAAAGAGAGCCCCGACCCTACCGCAAAGATAGCTGAGCGCTATCTTAGGATGAGTGAAAACATGCTTAAGCCGGATCCAGAGAAAGCCGCTTTGTTGTCGATGAAATATAACATTGAAGCAAACAAGGTCTATATTTTGTTAGAAAAATACTTTCCGTCCGATCAAAGGCTAGATTTCGACAAAATATTCGAAGAATTTGAAAAGTCCAGGACAGAACTAGTCACGGAAAACATTAAGAAAATAACCGAGACAAGCAATGAATTTGAGCTTCCGAAAGAGGTTTTAGCCAGCTTGATTATTGATTATATAGTTTGGACAAAATGTGAAGAGGCAAGCACAAGTTATTGAGGCGTGCAGAGGCCGGGCCAAAGCCCTGGCCTCCCAAAGTGAGCGGGACGCTAGTTAGCGGATAATCGCCTCATTGATAAAGAGGATTACAGAGACCGATGATTCTCATCGGAGAATGGGCCAAGCGGGGAAATCGTAAATCTTGCCTGACGTGATATAATATTTTAGGAAGCAAAGGAATGGTGGACTTAAGAAGAAGATTGCTGTCAGCCGGACTTCTCCTTTTCCTGTCGGCCGGAGTCCTGGCCCCCGCTCCAAGTGATTTTGCTGGAAATCCCTCGGGGCAGGATCAGCCGCAAGGGTCGAAATTTTATGCCCTGAGCATCGTTTGCCAAAAGGACGTCCAAAGCGTAAAGGATTCCTTGGGTCCTCCGGACGGTCGCTTTGCGGAGATTTCTCCAGGCGGACAACTCGTCATGCTAATGGAGAATATACTGTTTCCCTCCCGAATGGTCGGCAACTTCGAAACTGGCGGTGGCGGATGCCTCGATAGCGGCTCAGTGGTTGGCAAAGCAGAGTCGGACTTCGGTCTTGAAGGCCGGTTCACGTGGCAGGATTCGGAGGGCGAGCAACACCACGAATGGATACCCCTTGGACCGACGGCGACCGGCTTTTGCATCTCTCCGGCTCCCCTAGCGGTCTATTCTTTTAAAGACAGCGCGGGCGTGGACATGATCAGGATCACCAATCCCGGCACCAAGTCCTTATTCGTAGACGCGGTGATCGGATACATATGGTATCCTGGCGACTGGCGTGCTTTGGGGGCACAGCAAGACTATGACGAGCTTGATTTATTCGCATACGGATAGGGAGAAAAAGAAAGCAGCTATAGAGAAACTCTTGAATTGACAGTTGGGAAACGATATAGAATATAATAGGATTCAAAAGAAAGGAGGAAGATTTCCATGATTTCTCCTCAGAAAGGGCACTCAGGACTCAATGATCCCTATGATATTCCTCTATACTATTCTGCCGAAGTTGCTCGGCTTGTCGATATAACCACATATCGCGTACATCGTTGGCTCGAAGGATATAAATATCTATATGAGACAAAGATAATAAAAAAGCCTCCAGTTGTGAAAAAAAGAGGGAATAATTATCTCCGTCCCAATTATGCCTCCTTTTATGACCTCATAGACTTGCTTCTGGTTAAGCGGTTTCTTGATTATGGATTAAGCCTGCAGAAAATACGAAAAGCATTTTATGAAGCTGAACAAATACTTAACACTTCTCATTTTGCTCATCAGAAATTTTTTACTGATGGAAAAAATATTTGTTTGCAAATCAAGGATAAAGGCAAAGGTAGGGGGGAGACGATCCTTGAACTTCTATCAGATGGCCAGTGGGTGATAAGTGATCTTGTAAAACAATTGGCTCATCAAATAATATTTGATGATATTACTAAGGAGGCGCGCCGCTGGTTCCCTGAAGAAGGAGATAACTTAGTAGTGCTGGATCCTCGGATATCGTTCGGCAAACCGATAATAGAAAAAAAAGGCATTACCACCGAAAATATCTATAATTTTTATATTGGGGAGGGAAGTAGGGAAGTGCCTACTGTTAGATGGTTCAACCTTGATTCTAGAGAGATTAGGGCGGCCGTCAAGTTCGAAGAATATCTTGCCGCATGAAATTCTTCTTTGATGCAAATGTCTCCCACAGGCTGGCAGCAGCGATGGGATTGCTCGACGAGGATATATCGGTTACTCATCAGAGGGACCAATTTCCGCAAAACACACCAGATGAGGAGTTGCTGAAATATGTGGGGCAAAACGAAATGGTATTTGTTACCAGAGATCGAAAAATTATAAAACGTCGCGCAGAATTCTTGGCTTTGAAAAAATACGGTGTAGGTGCCTTTTTTCTTATCGGGAAAAATCTTGATAAATGGCAACAGATTAAGCAATTAATATGGGCCTGGCAAGAAATGAAAAGGCTTGCTGAGATCACCCGGCGACCGTACGCTTTTCAGGTTCGTTCACAAGGGAAAGTATTGGCTCTAAATCTGGGATCATGAGACTCGCAGTTCAGTAGTCACAATTCTGGACACAGTCGGAGGGATGTTTTCTCTAACCTCTTGATTTAAAAGCCGGTTTCAATTTGGTCTATGGGACTGAAAATCCCTACTTCGGCGGTTCAAATTAGTGAGGGAGCCTGAGAAGCTTGATGTCGGAAGGCAAGAAACAGTCTTTCACCCATAGCGGATGACATATCATCCGCCTATTAGGAATCTCCCGTCTAAAGTAGGCGTCCGGATGTTTTGGGCCTGATTGTCCCCGGCAGCGTCCCACAGGTCGACCCCTTGCCAAGGTTTTTAAGGGCATCCTCGATGAAACTTGTGTGCATTCCCATCCCTTCAAGCCATCCCCAGTTGGAAGTCCGTTTGAGTTGGGCCAGTAGTGCTTGGAGCATAATGGGATCAAGACCTTTTGCAAAGGGGCTTTGATAGGGCGGTTTGATGCCGGCCATGCGAAGATTCATCAGAAGGTTTTGAAGATCCTGCTGTCTCTTTTCCTCGGGGTCTTCTTCGAATAATGAACCGAGAATGGAGATGGCGATCGGTATGAGGAACCAGGGAAATCCGGCCGCCCCTGCGAATGGACTTGCTACGTCTCTTATGTCGCCCCAGGGAGATTCATATCTGCCGGTCGGATCCGGTCTTCTTGGTCCAATAAAAGTATCGGGCATAGCGCGCCTCCCAAAGTTGAACTATCCTGACTTTCAGGTTATCGACAGCGAATGCCGCCAAGTACATTCTCGCTTGAAATTTCGACCTTATTCGCGAGATAGACTTTGCCACCGGATTCAATCTCAGCTCCTGGAAAGCCCTCTCAGTAAATAGGGAGACAAGGACTAGGAACAGAAAGAAAAAGGCGATCACGGCGAAAGAAGCATCTATCAGAATGAATACGATCTGCTGGAAGATATTCTTCATTTTTCGGTCTCATACTCACTCACTCTTCATATTAAGAAAAACTGCCGACTTGTCAATACTGCACTTATCCAGCGTCCCAAAATCTCTTTTAAAAATAAGGCGATCGGTTCTGATGGCGAAAAGAAGAAAGAGACTCCGAGCGCCGCGGCGATATCAGGTCCCGCAGGCTGTAAGGCTAGAGCAGCTCCGCGTTGAGGGCGAGTAGGCTCTTGCGGTGATCAACGAAGTAACGAAGCTTCTCCTGGAGCTTCCGGGCCATGTCAGAGTCCATAGCCAACTCGAAGCCCCGTCTTCCAGAGCGGTCAAATAGGCTGAGAAAAATCAGGTCTTCTTCAAGCGAAGGTTTGTCGATAACTGCGTCTTCAATATCAATCCAGACATGGAACTCTTTCTTCCTGCCATTCTTCCGGGATTGCGGCTCCAGCTTTCTTAGCTTCTCGAGGTCACTAGGCTTGAGTTTGAGCTCGAACTCTTCTGTCCCGGTCTCAGCTTGAAAACCGACGAGTCCCGTTCCTGCTTACTTCCAGGCAGCGCTCACGTTGCGAATCGTCAGCTCTCCTCCAAGTCTCATTTTTCCTCCTTTATTAGCGTATTTCCAAAAGAACACCGGAGGTCCAGTTCACACTGTACTGCTTCTCTCGGACCACCAGGTATCCGTTTGAATCGCTCCCTTCAAGGCGGATCGTGAAGCGCGTCGGCTTATACTTGGCCGGGCAGTATGAATACAGGCTGAATTTCCTGGAGCCGTTGCCCGGGACATAGCCGTCTGTGTGGATGGAGTCGGAGACTTTAGCCTCCCCCTCAAACCACGCGGTCTTTATGACCGTGATATTGACGCCGACGCCGTTTCTTTCATAGACGATGATCGTGAGGTCCACATACCAGCAATCAGTCCACCAGTTATAGCTGATCAGAAAGGGAAGGTCAGGAAGTTTTTCTTGCCATGACGTCCAAGCAAGCTTCAACCGCTTCAAGAAAAACGCTGACAGCCCCGCTTCGAAGGATTTCAATCAGACGGACTTTTGTGGTTTACTATAAGTATCATGAACGAGTGTTTATCCGGGCTTTACACCGACATGTACCAGCTCACCATGGCCCAGGCCTACTTTATTGACGGGACGATGGGGAAGAGGGCCGTCTTCGATTACTTTTTCCGGACCATCCCTTTCCAGGGAGGGTATGTCATCTTCGCCGGACTCGAAGATCTCCTGGATTTCCTCGAAGGCTTCTCTTTTTCTCCGGACGATATCGAGTACCTGCGGTCCCTGGGTTTCAGGGACGGTTTCCTCAAGGAGATTGAGGGGTTCCGTTTTCGCGGCGCGGTCTATTCGGCCAGGGAAGGGGAGACGGTTTTCCCGGGCGAGCCCGTCATCCGGGTCGAGGGTCGTCTCATCGAGACCCAGGTCGTCGAATCCGGGCTTCTCAACATCGTCAATTTCGAGAGCCTGATCGCCTCCAAGGCCGCCCGCATCCGCTCGGTCGCCGGGCGGCGCCATATCAGCGAATTCGGGATGCGGCGGGCGCATTCCCTGGCCTCGATCCATGCGGCCCGTGCGGCGGTCATCGGCGGCTGCGACAGCACGTCGAACGTCCTCGCCGCCCGTCGGTACGGCCTTCGCCCCGTGGGAACCATGGCCCACTCCTATATAGAAAGCTATAAGGATGAGCTCACGGCATTCCGGAAATTCGCCTCCTCCAATCCCGAAAACTGCGTCCTCCTCGTCGATACCTATGATACGCTTAAAAGCGGCCTGCCCAACGCCATCAGGACGGCCAAGGAGATGGAAAGCCGGGGGCAGAAGCTCAGCGGAATCAGGCTCGACAGCGGCGACCTCGCCTACCTGGCCTGGGCCGCCCGGCAGACCCTGGATTCGGCGGGGCTGGGATATGTGAAGATCGTCGCCTCGAACCTGCTCGACGAGCATCTTGTCAGGAGCCTTCTCGCCCAGGGCGCGCCCATCGACATATTTGGGATCGGGACGCAGCTCGCGACCGGAGCGCCCGACGCCTCGCTCGACGGGGTCTACAAGCTCGCGGAGATCGACGGCCGGCCGCGTTTGAAACTCTCGGATTCCCTGTCCAAGACGACACTCCCCGGGCGAAAGAAAGTCGTCCGCTGCTCCGACCGCGAGGCCTTTTTCCGGGCCGACGCGGTCTGCCTCGCCTCCGAAGATTCTGCCCGCCGCATGGTCCACCCGTACGAGCCGGGACAAGAGCTCGACCTGACGCCGTTCGCGGCCGAGGAGCTCCTGGCCGAAGTGATGGAAGACGGAAAGAGGACCGGGCCGCCGCTCGACGTTCCCTCGATCGCGGCCTATGCCGCCTCGAGACTGCAGGCGCTCCCCGAAGAACATAAACGGCTCGAGAACCCCCATATCTACAAGGTGGGCTTGAGCGTCGGACTGGCCGCTCTGCGCGATGAACTGAGCGGGCGCCCCCCAAAGGAGGATTGAAAATGGATGCCCTGGTGATCACCGATATCCAGAACGATTTCCTGCCCGGCGGAAGACTCCCTGTTCCGGAAGGGGACTTGATCATTCCGGTTGTGCACCGGGTGATCCCACATTTCGGGCTCATCGTCGCCCTCCAGGACTGGCATCCGCCCGGCCATATGAGTTTCGCTTCAAACCATCCCGGAAAGAAGCCCCTCGACCGGATTGTCCTCGACGGGCTCGAGCAAGTCTTATGGCCCGACCATTGCGTTCAGGGCACCCCGGGAGCGGATTTCAGCACGGCGCTCGACCTGAATCCTGTTGAAGCCATTTTCCGCAAAGGGACGAACCCTGCCATCGACAGTTACAGCGGGTTTTTCGACAATGCCCGCAAGAAGGCCACCGGCCTCGAGGGCTACCTAAAGGCCAGGGGAGTCGATCGGATCTGGCTCTCCGGCCTGGCCGCCGATTATTGCGTTCTCTATACTGCGCTCGACGCCCTGTCGCTCGGCTTCAAGGCCGTCGTCATCCGGGATGCGACAAGAGCGATAACCGCCCCCGGAGGCGAGGCGGCCGAAAAGTCAATCGTCTCCAAGGGCGGGCGCTATGTCTCCAGCTTGGAAATAACCGGAAAAAGATGACCGCATTTTCAAAAGAACGGAGGGTAAACATGACAATGAAAAAGGCCGGACACATTTTTCTCGCTCTGATCATCCTCGGAGGATGGATCTGCCTCAATGGCCAGGAGCAGCAGCCGGTGAAGATCGCCGTCGCCTCAGAGGGGGAGGCCGTCGATTCCCAAGTTACCAATCAGGGCCCACGCTGCTCCTGGTTTCTTTTGTTTGACGAAAACGGAGGACTCAAAGAGGCTATAGAAAATCCTTACCGGGAGGCAAGAGGCGGCGCCGGAGTCGGTTGCGCGGACCTTCTAGCAGGAAAAGGGGTCACGGTTTTCGTTGCCGGTCAGGTTGGGGGCAAGATGGCCGCGGCTCTGGAGAACCACGGTATCGCGTTCGTGTCGTTTTCAGGCTCGGTCAAGGACGCGGTCGCCCATGTCTTAGAAAAAATACCGGGCGCGGAACTCCAGGCGGAAGCGGTTGCGCTTCTCTCTGAACTCGTCTCCGTTTCCACCGGTTAGGATCGACGCCTTTAGCCTCATCTCGAGGTTGGTGAAACCGGAATAGGTCAGCTCCGGCGCCCAGGAAGCGCTCCCGTCCGCGAGGTTGAGGATCGCCGTCGCGGCCGGATTCAAATAGAGAATTCCGAAGGGGTCCTTCTGCATGACCCGCAGGAAAAGATAATCGGCCATCGGCGTAAAACCGCCGAAAGCGGGGAGCCCCGCCGCTTCCTGCAAGAGCATGTCATCGCCCGAGTCCAGGTAGGCATCGTAGCCCCGGTCCACAAAGGAATAAAAGGACGCCATGTCCGGGGAGCGATAGCCGGTTCCGTTATGATGGTACTCCAGGATGGTCGTCATTTCAGAGGCGGTAAGATAGCGAAGCCCCAGAAGCACGGCGGTCGCGTTCAGAGTTTCATTCCGGATACGCCCGTCGGTGTCGACGGACTTTTTCTCCGCATCCCGAATATAGGCGATTTCGCCGTGGACCTCCCAGTTCGACCGGAGGTTTCGAGAAAGATCCAGGCCGAAACGGGCGGGTATGCTGTCTCCGGCCAGCATCACCAGGTCGATGTCGGTATCGAAGAGAAGCAGGTAGATTTTCCCCGCGAAATTCAACCCGTCCTTTTTGCTGAAGGACGGATTGACGGACCGGGAAACGGGCATGACGACCGGTGTGAAGGACAGGGTCTTCAGGGCTCCCCCGAAGCTCTTGGTCCAATCGGCCGTGGCCATCCAATATCCTTCGCGGGCCAGGTCCGGTTCGTTGGGATTTTTCGGGCGCTCGACGAGGGCGGCCGGACTCCAGGCGTAGCCTTTCCCCCAGCGGAGCGTCCTTTTGCCGGCGAATACGGTCAGTGATGGTGACGGTTTCAGGGACAGATATCCCTGAAAAATACGGCCCTCAGC
>JBAUIH010000185.1:0-1614 GCA_049682755.1 Candidatus Aminicenantales bacterium
GGAATCAGCAGAACAGGAAGAGGAGAAATCCAAGGATATCAAGGGCGCCCTTGGCAGCATGCTCAAAAAAACACTCAAGAAGAAACCGGCCGACCCGGCAGCGGCGGCCAATGAGCCCGCCCTCACATTCCGTACAGAAGTGCTCGAGATCTCCACTCCCAGCCTTGGGGCGAGCGACTTCCAGGTCCCGGCGGGCTATAAAAAGAAAGGCTAGGCTTTATTTCACTCGCTTCCCGTCGATTTCGATCTCGCCGGTAAGCAGGCGGCACGTGTTGACTTCGCCGTTTTCATCCCGCGTGAAGACGATCTCATAGTATTGGCCGGTGCTCTGAACGGTGGTTTCAAATTTAAGTTTGTCCAAATCGAGAGGCATGACCTCGGAATCCTCTCCGCCCGATTCTTCCCGTCCGTACAGCCTGCCGTCCTTAACATAAAAGACGATGGTCAGACTCTCTCCTTCGTAGACAAACTCATAGGTGCCAGCGACATCAGCATAGATCTTCTGGGCGTCCGGTTTCTCTTGCGAGCCCGCGCTCAGGGGGAAGAGAAGACCGATTGCCAGGAGCGCCAGGGCCGGGCCGGCTACGTTACCACCAAACCTTCTTCTCATAAGAACCTCCTTCAGAAAAGAGATCAATTCGCTTATTAATCTACGCGAGACGGCAAGAAAGAGTTCGGCCGGCCGCCGCCCTATAGTGTTCTTCGTCCAAGCCGGTAGCTCACGAAAAAGAGGATAGCGGCAACACCCAGGGCGGCCACGGTGTCGCCGGGCGCAGGTTCAATAGGCATCAGCGCATTTTTCTTGTTATTTCTTCATCTTCTCTATGGTTTCGATGATGGTCTTGACCTGGGCGGCTTCGGGGTTCTCGGGATCGAGAGTGAGGAAGATGTTGAAATTCTCCAAAGCTTTGGCGAAGTCGCCCTTGTTCAGATAGACATAGCCGAGCTTCAGGTACGGCTTCGGCCAGTCTTTGTTGATTTGAGTGGCCAGCTCGAAGTAGGTGATAGCCTCGTCGACCTGCTGGTTGGAGAACAAAAGCTCGCCGACGTTGTAGGCGGCCGCCTCGTCGTGCGGGGAGATATCGACAGCCTGGGCGAGATATTTCTGGGCCGAATCGAAATCGCCGCGGCGCAGAAATACCTCGCCCAACCCGGTCGAGGCCCGCAGGGAAACATCGGCATCCTTCTTCAAGTCGCCGTGCGTTTCCATGACCTTCTCCAGGACGAGCTTGAACTCGGATTCGGCCTTGTCCAATGCCTCCTTTTTGAGATAGCAGGTGCCGATGTTGAGACGGACCTGGTAGACATCGGGGTGTTTTCCGGTGAATTCTTCGAAGGCCAGCAGAGCCTCATCATAATTCCCCTGAGCAAGAAGCGAGTTTCCCTTGTCGAAAAGGGCCAGGCCCTCTTCGTCGGCGGCAAAAGCGGCCATGCCGGAGAGCTTCTTCAGGGTAAAAGCGATGGGCGGATTCTGGGAGAGCTGGCGGACGTTCACCTCTATGCTCGCGCTCTGGTAGCCGTCGAGGGAAACGATGATACGCCACATTCCCGTCCCCAGGCCGACGATAGCGAACCGGCCCTTTTCGTCCGACCAGCGGTCGAGCTTGGTCTCGC
>JBAUIH010000186.1:0-1527 GCA_049682755.1 Candidatus Aminicenantales bacterium
CTGCACGGGTGCCATGGTTGGCTTGCCCAACCATGCACTGCTGGGCGAGCCAGCAGTGGCACACGATGTAGTCTCAGTAGTTCCAAGTTTGAGGAATCGCGGCCAGAACTGATATAGGTGAACGCAAGGTCCCTGTGGTAAATGACTTGTGACAACCAGGTCATTATCAGGGAGGGACCTATGCGTTCAAGGACGAAGTATAGCATCAGTTCCCCGGAAGTCCACGATCGCACTGCCAGCACCATCCAAGAACACCTTGGGCTTGCGGAACACGGCCCCAAATGCACTGCCTCCGTCCTGATCACGATCCTCTTGTACGCCGCGTCGCGGATCACCTCGGTCTTCGACGCCTGCGGGCGTCTGCATGCGGCACCGTCGGATCAGGCCGTGCGCGATGCGTTGCGGGAAACCCTGCCGCCGATCGACGAAACCCAGCGGCGGCTCAATGCGGGCTTGGCTGCCGACTTGCCCAAGGCCCTGCGGAAACGCCGCTATCCGATGGCGATCGACCTGACGTTGATCCCCTACCACGGCGAGCCGTACCGCAGCGCCGAAGAGATCTATCGCGGCGACCCCAAGAGCGGCACGTCGCATTTCCACGCCTACGCCACGGCCTACGTCGTCCGCCACGGGCACCGGTTCACCGTGGCCATGACGCGGGTACTCTACGGCGAACCCATCCAAGAGGTGGTCCAGCGCCTGCTGCAGCAAGCCAGCCGCATCGGGGTAAAACCCCGCTATTTGCTGCTGGATCGGGGATTTTACAGCGTCGAGGTGGTCCGCTACTTGCAGGCGGCGCACTACCCATTTCTGATGCCCGTGGCCCGGCGCGGCCGCAAGCCCCGCCACCCCGAACAATCGAAAAGCGTTTGGCGGTTCTTCGCGTGGAAACGCAGCGGCTGGTCGGCGCAGGCGTGGCGCGACAAGAATGGACGCCTGGCGACGGTGGGCATCTGTGTCGTCTACGGCCGGTTTGGGAAGCGAGGAAAACGCCGACGGCCACAAACGCTTGTCTATGCGTACTGGGGCTTTCGGCCGGCTTCCTGCGAGTGGGTCCGCGAAACCTATCGGACCCGCTTCGCCATCGAGACGACCTACCGGCAGATGAATCAAGCCCGCATCCGCACCTGCACCCGCGATCCGCTCTTGCGGCTGCTGTTCGTGGGGCTGGCGTTGATTCTTCGCAATGTGTGGGTTTGGTTGCATTGGATGTGCCTGGGCGTCAGCCACGGTGGCCGCATCGAACTACGTCTGGAGCGGCTGCGATTCCGCCGGATGCTGATCTGGCTCCAACACTACGCCGAAAAGCTCTTCGGCTTTCACGACTTCACCGTAGCGGAACGTCCGATGCCGCCGTGACTTGCGTCACGACATCCGAAAAAGGCCAAACTTGGAACTACTGAGGCTGGATTATGACCGCCGGGAACCGCGCCGGTCAAGAGGCCGCCAGGAAGAGTGTGTGGCAATTTTTTCTGGCAACTTGCTGCCTCGGGTGCCTGGGGTCGACGGGCACCGACGCGAAGCGTT
>JBAUIH010000187.1:0-1706 GCA_049682755.1 Candidatus Aminicenantales bacterium
GTTTTCTGAGCCTGTTAGGTCGGCCGATCCTCGAAACCATTCAGATTTCGATCATGGGAACCGTCGTGGCCGTGGCGATCGGATTTCCCCTTGGACTCCTTGCCACGAGTTCGCTCACGTTCAAAGGAATCTTGAACGAACGGGAGATGGCCGGCTCGCGACCCCGAGCCCTGTTTTACAAGGCGTCCTATCTTCTGGCCAGAGCGGCCCTCAGCCTGTTCCGGACCATCCCCGAATTCGTCTGGGCATTCATGTTTGTGAGGGCCGTTGGGCTGGGACCGTTCCCCGGTGTCCTGGCCATCGGGATCGCCTATGCGGGGATGCTCGGGAAGGTCTACTCGGAGATGCTGGAGCACTTGAACCCAGGCCCCTTGGAGGCGCTTCAGGCGACCGGCGCCTCAAAGCTGGCCATCATCGTCTATGGCCTGATGCCACAGGCCCTGCCGAACGTGGTGTCCTACACGCTCTACCGGTGGGAGTGCGCCGTCCGGGCGTCGGCCATCCTGGGGTTCGTGGGGGCGGGAGGGATCGGGCAGCAGCTCGAGATCTCCATGCGGATGTTTGACTTCAGCCAAGTCATCACGCTGGTCGCGATCCTGTTTGTGATGGTGGCGGGGGTTGACGCCTTGAGCGCCAGGGCCAGGCGCGCCCTTTTAGGCCGACAGAGGGTCTGATGGCGAAGATCACTCCTCAGGCTGCTCACATCGCTCTCCCAAGGAGGCAGGACCTCCTCTCCGTCTCCAATCTGATGATCCTGGGGGGCTTCGTCGCCCTCTTGGCCTGGAGCTACGTGGGGACGGAGTTCTCGTTGCGCGGGCTGTTGGGCGGGGAGAGCGCGGCCCAGATCTGGACCTACATCAAGCGGCTTTATCCGCCTGATCTTTCGCAAGAGTTCTTGCTCAAGACCGGATACTGGACCATCGAGACGTTCGCCATGTCGTTCCTCGGCACGATCCTGGCGGTCGTCATCGCCCTCGCCCTGGTCTTCCTGTCCAGCCGCAACCTGATGTTCACGGGAATGTTGTTCGAGATGGAAGGGAGGCGACCGTGGGTCCGAGCGTTCCGTACCGGCCTCTACCTTGGCGCAAAGTCCACGCTGAACATCCTGCGGACCGTCCCGCATATCGTCTGGGCGCTGATCCTGGTCTTTGCGGTGGGCCTGGGGCCGTTTCCCGGAATGTTGGCCCTGGGGATTCATACGGGCGGGGTCCTGGGACGGCTGTTCGGGGAGGTCGTCGAGAACGTCGAGACCCAACCGATCGAGGCGCTGCAGGCGACCGGCGCCACCCGGCTACAAATCCTTTTCTACGGCATCCTCCCCCAGGTCCTTCCGGATTTTACGTCCTACACCCTCTACCGGTGGGAGGTCAACATCCGGGAGGCGGTCATCCTGGGGTATGTCGGGGCCGGCGGCCTGGGCCAGCAGATCCAGATCGCCATCAGTCTCTTCCTGGAACACCGCCTCCTCACCTTGCTCCTCGCGATCTACCTGATTGTGACGGTGGTCGATTACCTCAGCGCCTCCCTCCGCAACCGGCTGGTCTGATTTCAGCTCGAGCACTCGACTCCCGTATCCGATCCGACGGCCAAGCCCGTGCCACACCCGCCGTTTTTTTATTGACTATCGGTCGCTTCTATATTATCCAAGTCATAAGAAAAGCAATTAGGAGGAACATTATGGGAGCAATAGCGGTTTCAAAAGAGGA
>JBAUIH010000188.1:0-26082 GCA_049682755.1 Candidatus Aminicenantales bacterium
ATCGACCACCTTCCAGACGGGCCGGATGCCCTCTTTCTCCCGCCGTCCCCTAACCTCGTCCTCCTTGAGGCCGGCGAGCCGGCCGATCCTCCGGTCCGAGAAGCCGAGCTCCTTGGCCCGACGAAGCAAGGAAGGCGGCAGGCCTTTCTTGCGCGCAGCACGCAACTCCTCCTCGAAGGCGACGATCTCCTCGATGTTCCTCAGGAAGAAGGGATCGATCCGCGTCAGCCCGGCCACTTCCTCGACGGACAGGCCGTGCCGGAAGGCGTCGGCGATCATCCACAGCCGGTCGGAGTTAGGCTGCCTGAGGTTGGCCCTGAGATAATCGCTATCCCCCTTCCGGACTGTGGGCTCCAGGCCCCAGCGGTCGAACTCGAGCGAGCGGATGGCCTTCTGCAGCGACTCCTTGAACGTCCGGCCGATGGCCATGGTCTCGCCGACCGACTTCATCTGGGTGGTCAGGTGGCGGACCTCTTCCGGGAACTTCTCGAAGGCAAAGCGCGGGATTTTGACGACGACGTAGTCGATGGCCGGCTCGAAGCAGGCCGGCGTTTTCCTGGTGATATCGTTGAGGATTTCGTCCAGGGTGTAGCCGACCGCCAGCTTGGCCGCCATCTTGGCGATGGGAAAGCCGGTCGCCTTGGAGGCCAGGGCCGACGAGCGGGAGACGCGGGGGTTCATCTCGATGACCATCATCCGGCCGTCCTCGGGGTTGACGGCGAACTGGATGTTCGACCCTCCGGTCTCCACTCCGATCTCGCGCATGATGGCGATCGAGGCGTCCCTTAGGATCTCGTATTCCTTGTCGGTCAGCGTCTGGGCGGGGGCCACCGTGATCGAGTCCCCGGTGTGGACGCCCATCGGGTCGAAGTTCTCGATCGGGCAGACGATGACGACGTTGTCCTTCTTGTCCCGCATGACCTCGAGCTCGAACTCCTTCCAGCCGGCGATCGATTTTTCGATCAGGACGCGGGAGACGGGGCTGATGGCCAGCCCGAGAGGGACGAAGCGGTAGAAGCCGTCCCAATCATGGACGATGTTGCCGCCCGTCCCGCCCAGGGTGAAGGAGGGACGCAGGACGACGGGGAAGCCCATCCGCTGGACGATGTCGACCGCTTCCTTGAGGCTCGAGGCGTAGCCCGAGTCCGGGACCTCAAGATGGATGCGCTCCATGGCCCGGCGGAAGAGCAGCCGGTCCTCGGCCTTGCGGATGGATTCGGCGGTGATGCCGATGAGGCGGACGCCGAATTTCTCGAGAGCGCCCCGGTCGTCGAGCTCAAGGGCTAAGTTGAGGGCCTTCTGGCCGCCCAGTGTGGCTAGCAGGGCGTCCGGTTTTTCCTTCTCGATGATTCTTTCCAGGTAGTCGGCCGTCAGAGGCTCCAGGTAGGTACGGTCGGAGAACTCGGGGTCGGTCATGATCGTGGCCGGGTTGGAGTTGACCAGGACGAGCCTGAAATTTTCCTCCTTGAGGGCCTTGAGCGCCTGGGTTCCTGAGTAGTCGAATTCCGACGCCTGGCCGATGATGATCGGGCCTGAACCGATGATCAGGATGGATTGGATATCGTCCCGTCTCGGCACGTCATTTCCCCTTGAAGGCGTCGATCATCCGGGCGAAATTACGGAAGAGGTAGCGGGAGTCGTGCGGCCCGGGCGAGCTCTCCGGGTGATACTGGACCGTGAAGAGGAACTTCTCTTTGAGCGAGAATCCTTCCGAGGTCATATCGTTGAGGTTGAGGTGAGTCAGCCGGCCCAGGTCTTCAAGAGAGTCGATATCGACGGCGAACCCGTGGTTCTGGGAGGTGATTTCGATGGCACCCGTCTCCAGGTTCTTGACGGGGTGGTTGGCCCCGTGATGGCCGAACTTGAGCTTGTAGGTGCGGCCTCCGAGGGCCAGGGCCATCAATTGGTGGCCGAGGCAGATGCCGAAGATGGGAACGCGGCCGATGAGGCTCCTGATGTTCGCGACGGCGTAGCTTACCGGTTCCGGGTCGCCGGGGCCGTTGGAGAGAAAAACGCCGTCCGGCTTGAGCTTGAGGACCTCTTCGGCCGGCGTGGCGGCGGGGACGACGAGGACATCCATCTTCTCGGTGACCAGGCTGCGGAGGATATTCCGCTTGATCCCGTAATCATAGGCGACGACGAAATGCTTGAACCGTCTTCTGGACGCGTAGCCGCGCGGCCAATCGTATATGGCTTCGCGCCAACGATAGGGTGCCGTGCAGGTCACTTCCTTGACGAGGTCTTGGCCGACTATCGAGGGCACCGCTTTGACCTTTTCCCGGAGAGTCGGAAGATCGCTCTTCAGAGTTGTCAGCAGGCCGCGCTGGGCGCCGGTCCGGCGGATGATCTTGGTCAGTCTCCGTGTATCGATCCCCTGGATGGCCGGAATGTTATGCCGTTTCAGATAATCGGCCAGGCTTTCCCTGCTTCGCCAGTTCGATGGGGCCGCGGCCATCTCCTTAAGAACGAAACCCTCCACCCAGGGCTTCCCGGATTCGACGTCCTCGGGATTGCAGCCGGTATTGCCGATGAGCGGGTAGGTCATGGTGACGATCTGGCCCCGGTAAGAAGGATCAGTCAGAATTTCTTGATAGCCGGTCATAGCGGTGTTGAAGACGATCTCCCCTTGGGCCTCGCCTTCGTATCCGCAGGACCATCCCTCGAAGACGGACCCGTCCTCGAGAGCGAGGTAGGCCTTCCGGGAATGGCTCAGGGCGCGGTTTTTGCCTTGAGCCGGCGCGCGCATTTGCGCTATTTTACATGTTCCTCGGAATAAATCAAAGTGCCGGGGGAGACCTATGAGTTACGATTTCAACAAAGTCTTATCATCGAGTTTCGACGAGGCGGTCGAAAACCCGGCTTTCCAGGGTGTCGCTCTGAAGTTCCAGCAGAGGCTCAAGCACGTCGTCAAAAATCTTTGAAAAGAGGAAAGATTTCCCCTGGGGCGGTATCCTTGATTGCCTAAGTGAAAAGTGGTATCTTGGTGCGTGAATTATATATGCAAAAGGCGACAAAATATGTCGTTATTTGCATACGAGAATTAAAATGAAACGTGAAAAGGTCGGGCTGCTCGTTGATCAACTTCAATCTCGCGGCCAATATTCTTTCTCTATCAAAGATGTTTTGGCTAAAGCAGATCAGCCGTCCCGCACGGTGAGGAGATCGCTCGAAAGGTTGCAGCAAAAGGGCCGAATTTCTCTTATAACCAGGGGTTTTTATACCATCATCCCCCTGGAATATAAAGAAAGCGGCGTATTGCCTGCCGAATGGTTTATTCACCAATTGATGGATTACCTTAAGCTTCCATATTATATTGGCCTGCTGAGCGCGGCAGCCCTTCATGGGTCGGCTCATCAAAGACCTCAAGAATTCCAGGTGATTATTAGTCAACAACGGCGACCTCTTCGGATCGACGGCCTGCGCATCCGTTTTTTCTCAAAAAAGAAACTCGATTTGTCGTCGGGTATCGCTCAAATCAAAGCGGAAACAGGGTATCTACTGGTTTCAGGTCCTGAACTGACCGCGATTGACCTGCTGAAGTATTCCAATTCTGTGGGCGGGCTCAATAGTCTAGCTACGGTTATAGCGGAACTCGGCGAGGGAATCAACGCTGACGAACTGCTTAAGGTCGCACGAAAAACGAAAAACTTGGTTTTCCTCCAGCGGCTGGGATATCTGCTGGACCATCTTGGTTTTGAGTCTAAAACAGGAGGTTTGGTACGGTGGCTGTCGGGGCAGAAAACCTATCCTGTCCTTCTCGATCCGGCTCAAAAAAAAGGGAAGTCTCTGTTTAACAAAAAATGGAAGTTATCTGAGAACCAAAAAGTCGAGGCCGAGCTCCTGTGATTCCTCGAGCGGATATCGTCGAGTGGAGAAATTGTGCTCCTTGGAAAAGCGATGCCCAGGTAGAGCAGGACCTGCTGATCTGCCGCCTCCTCGTGGAGCTTTTTCGTAATCCTGTCATCGAACAGAGTCTCCTTTTCAGGGGAGGGACAGCGCTCCATAAGCTGTTCTTAGAACCGCCGACCCGCTATTCAGAAGATCTTGATTTTGTGCAAAAGGAGGCGGTTCCAATCGGACCGGTCCTTACCGCCGTTCACAGCGTTTGTGATCTCTTGTTGAACAGCCCCAGAACCCGCCAGAAAGAAGATAGTGTGATCCTCATTTATCGAGTTGAGTCAGAGATACAACCGATCGTGCCACTACGAATCAAAATTGAGGTCAACACTCGTGAACACTTTGCCGTTTTTCCTATTCGGAAAAAAACTTACCGGGTTCAGTCCAGATGGTTTTCCGGGATATGCAAGGTGAATACATATTCTCTGGAAGAGCTTCTCGCCACAAAATTGAGGGCTCTTTACCAGAGAAAAAGGGGCATGACCTCTTTGACCTTTGGTATGGATTGACCAAGGGAAAGGCGAATCCGAGAAGAATTGCCGAGGCCTTCGCGCGCTATATCGATTTCCAGGAATTGGAGATTACCCAGAAGCAGCTCCGAAAAAACGTCCTTTTAAAAATCAAGGATCGTAATTTCACTGCTGATACTATTCCCCTTCTGAGGCCAGATGTCAGTTATTCAGCAGATGATGCATTTGCATTTCTTGATGAGCAGCTGCTGCGCTTCTTAGATTAGCATGCTATATTCATGGAATTGTTCGCCGCCGCGGCGTCAACAGAGAAAAATAGCCGTCCAGGCTCTCCTTCCGCCGGCCCTTCCGCTTTCGGCCCCTCTCCACCGCCCTTCCCATGATCTGCCAGGCTTCGTAACAACTGATCCGCAGCACCTTTCCCGCACCCTCGACGCTGGTCTCTTTCAACATTTGAAGTTTGAAGTCATAGCTGAGGATGAATGGGAAGCTAAGCTGAACGATTTGCTTAGCGATTCGCCGTAGCTCATACGAGATAGCTGGGGGATAGGCAGCAACCGCACACGGCTCCGGATGACGGCCGGAAGTCAGAGCGCCTCGGAGCTGAGGGTTTTGCGGCGTTCCTCGAGGATCTTCTCGTATTCCAGCGGATGAAGGAGGCGCAACTCCTTCCCGGTGATTTCGCCGTTGAGCCAGACCTTGCTCATCGGGAAGACCTCGGGGTTGAGGTGGACGTTGTACATGTGCCAGATGATGATTGCCAGGAAGGCCAGGATGGCCTCGTAACCGTGGATGATGACAAGGATATGGTGAACCCACAGGGGGAAGAAGCGGAGCGAAAGCTCCACGTTCCACATGAAGAATCCGCTGACAATCATGACCACCGATCCCCAGCCCAGCGACCAGTACTCGAACTTCTCGACGAAATTGTAGCGGCCGTAGCGGGGCTGATGGGTGAAAAGCCAGTAGGGACGCTTCTCGAAGAACCTTCTGCCGATTCCTCTCTTAGAAAGGAAGCGGGTAAGGCCGAGGTTATAACCGAACTGCTCTACGGCGTCCTTGACGTCCTTCCAGCGGGGCAGCATTTCTTTGAAGTTATTCCGGCCTCGCTCTGTGAAGGCCGCATAAAGCATGTGCCAGGCGAGGTTTCCGATCATGACCACGGCGGCGATGCGGTGGATTATTCCCCGAATGGCGAAGACCCGGCCGCTGGGAATCATCCACTGGAAGAATTTGACATCGTAGAAGAAAAGCGGCAGACCGGTGAGGACGAGAAGAGAAAAGGTCGCGATGAGGAGCCAGTGCTGGATGCGCTCGGGCCGGTTCATCCGCAGGAAGATTTCATCGTCCCGAATGAGCGGCGGGCTATCCATGTTTTTCCTTCCCAAATAAGCGGCGGAGAAAATCGACGCCGATGAAGACGAGCATCACCCCGATGATGACCGCGATGACGATGATGTATATATTTTTGACGACGTGAGAGGTCCTGTACTTTGCGGCCGCAGCCTCCTCGGGGATGGCGTGGATCTGGCCTTCGGCGAACCGGCGGCTGGCGCCGGGATGGCATTGTCCGCAGGTCTGGGGGAGATTGTCCGGGTGGATCGACGATTCGGGGTCGGAGGAAGGCCGGATGCCATGGAAACCATGGCAGGAAGCGCAGTTGGCGACCCGGGTCTCGCCGAACCGGGCGGCCGTCCCGTGGAACGTTTCATTATAGGTCTTGAGCCTGGAGGTGAGGAAGCCGTATTGGCGGCTCAGGGCTATATTGTCATGGCAGCGCACGCAGACCTCGGCCACCTTGGTCGCATAGACTTTCGAGTTGATGTCCTCAGGAGAGACGATGGCGTGCTCGCTGTGGCAATCGGTGCAGACCGGGACATCCTTGATCCTCTTGACGTAGTCCTTGCCGTGGACACCCTCCAGATATTCCCTCTGGATCCCGACATGGCAGCTGCCGCAGGTGCGGACGATGTTCGTGCGGGAAACGAGCGATGCCGGATCATCTACCCTCTGGATCTTATGGGAGTCGTGGCAGTGGCTGCAGTTGGCCGACATGGTCAGGCCGGCTTTCTCCAGGGCCTTGAAATGGGCGCTGGCGTTATAGCCGCTGATGAAGTCCGCCCCCTTCTTGGAAGGGACCTTTTCGAGATGGCATCTCTCACAGGTGGCGGGGAGGTTGAGCGGAAAAGTCAACGCATCGAAATCGTCCTGGGCCCGGATCTCGTGCGTCCCGTGGCAGTCCTTGCAGCCGACCCGGACGGTAGAGGCTCCGCTTTCGTTGGCGGCCTGATGGACGCTTTCCTGGAATTCCTGGGCGGCCGCTTCGTGGCATTGACCGCAATCGACCGTCCGCAGGGGAGAGGCGTGGGGAAAGTCCTCGGCCTTCTTGAGGTCGGCGTGGCAGTCGAGGCAGCTTATCCCCGCCTGGCCGTGAATCGATGCCTGGAACTTCTGGTTGTCCACGAACATGGATTTCCCGGCTTCGGAGGCAAGCTCCTTATCCTGGTGGCAAAGCAGGCAGTCCTCGTCCGCTTGACAGAAGAGCGCCGAAGAGAGGAGGAGAAAGAAGACGCTGCCCAGGGTTCCGGACAGCAGGCGCCTGATTCTCATCGGCCCTATTTCCTTCTGAGGAGCCGGAATTTCCTGATGAAGCCGGGGACGAACCAGAGGACGGTGATGGCCAGCAGGATGACGACCAGGACGAGGAGAATCCTCTGAACGTAGAAAAGGGCCGCCGGTTGTTTCTGCTCGGGACCGATATGGATTTTGGACTGGGCGATCTTTTCGGGCATGTTCGGGTGGCAGTCCGCCTGGCCGCAGGTGGAGCGCAGGTTGGCGGGATGGACCCGGGAGAGGGGGTCGGAGGCCGGCCGGATGTCGTGGACCCCGTGACAACTCGCGCAGTTGGCCGCGGTCTTGGAGCCGAATCCAACGGCAATGCCGTGGAGGCTGTCGATAAAAGTGCCGATCTTGTCCTCGGAGATTCCGTATTTTTTCATGATCTCGGGCCGGGCGTGGCAGGCGGAGCAGGTATCCGGGACATTCTTTCCGAAAACGGGCGAGTCGGTATCCTTGGGCGAGGCGATCCCGTGCTCACCGTGGCAGTCCACGCAGAGCGGTGAGTCGATGTTTCCGGCCAGTGCCTCGCGGCCGTGGATGCTCTGTCCGTACTCGCTGAAGATGAGCTCGTGGCAGGCTCCGCAGGTCTGGGGCTGCTTGGCCATAAGGTGCGGTTCCCCCACGCCCTTGATATCGTGGACGCCGTGGCAGTCGGTGCAGACGGCGGCGTAGCGGAGGAGCCCTTTCTCGAACAGAGCTCTCCCGTGGACGCTCTTCATGTACTCCTGGTAGGGCGCTTCGCTGTGGATGTTGTATTTGACCACGACCGCCATGTCCTCATGGCAGGTGGAGCAGGTGAGCGGGATGTTCTTCCGGTGGACCGAGGATTCCGGGTCCGTGGCGCCATGGATGTTGTGCTTGCCGTGGCAGTTCCAGCACTTGGCCACTTCCTTGGCCCCGCGCTCGAGATAGGCGCGTCCGTGGACGCTGTCGGGGTAGAGGAGCGGGTCGAGGCCGGGGAGCGGTTTTTTGTCCTCGCGATGGCAGGAGGCGGTGCAGTCGCAGGCCGGGATGTCCTTCTGGTGAGGGACCTCTCCCTGAGCCGCGCTGTCCTTGACGGCGTGGCAGTCGGAGCAGCGGAGAGAACTGTGGACCGATGACGAGAAATGTTCCTCATTAATCCTGAGCCTCTCCTCGATCGTCCCGGATTTTCCATGGCAGGCCAGGCACCCGGCGTTCTGGGCGGAAGCGGTCTCCTGGCCGTTCAGAAAAGACCATCCCAAGAACACAGTTGACAAAATGAGGATCGGCGCCTTTTGCCTCACGAGAGCATTCTCCTTCCTTCCTTCCTGCCGGCTGGGGGGGGATCGACTCCCCCTCATCACGGGTCAGCGACAGGCCTTATTCATGAACGGAGCAGGCCGGATCTTGGAGCGCGGGCCTTCGGTCACTCGGCCGGCTTATTGTGCTTGATCTTTTCGACGGCCGCGGCGAAATCGAAGCTCTTGCCGTGGGCGTTCTCATGGCAAGTCAGGCACTGTTTCTTGACGGCATCCTGGCTTTCATAAACGATCAGGCCGTTCTGCTTGGCCAGGGCCCGGTCTTTCATGATACTGAGCTTTTTGTATTCGCTTCCCGGGCCATGGCAGACCTCACAGGTCACGCCTTCAGCTTTAAGCTCGGCGGCCTTTTCGTGAAGCGGGGCGTGGCACTTGAGACAATCGGGACTTTCAACAGGGTTCTGAACGTTAGCGTGTTTGGCGTACTCAGCCGCTTGAGGAGAGCTGAGAGCCGCCAGGGACTGGGAATGCTTGCTTTCCTGCCAGATTGGATACTGTCGGCCCTGTTTTTCGGTCTTGTGGCAGACGGCGCACTTGGCAGCGCCGACGTCGGTGAACGTCTGGCTGATCAGGCCGATCGTGGCCGCCGCTGCGACGATGAGGATGAGAAGGCTCTTTTTCATCGGTCCTCCCTGGGATCGACGGAGACGAGGCCATTTGCCCGCGAATCCGCAAAAATGGAATTTATTTTAGGTTACTTAACCGGCAAAGTCAATTCAAATCCGATCGATAAATTTTATTGTCATTATAGGATAAATTAATAAAAAGGCGGGGAAGACAGGGGTTGGGGAGGCGAGGATCGCACAGTCTTATTCGGCCGGGCTCTTCGACCTCTTGAGGTCGCGGATCTTGAGGTATAGGGCGACCGCCAGGAGAAAGATGAAAGCTGTGGCGACGATGAGGCCGTTGCGGCGGAATTTGGCTTCCTGGAGGGCTTCTTCGCCGCGGACCCTGACCTCGGCCAGGGTCTTGAGGCCTTTACCCAGCTCTTTTTCGATCTCGGCGGGAGATAGACTATGACTGAGATTGCGGGCGAAGACGAGCGCGGTCATCCCGTCCTGGAGTTTGAAGACGGCTTCGCTCACTTCGACTCCCTTCGTCTCGGCCTCGGCCAGGAGTGTCCTGGCGGCTTCCGAGGAAGCGACATAACCATCGATCTGACGCCTGATCTCGACCCCGGTTTCGTGGGGCTCGGTCCCCGGGTCATGACACTGCAGGCAGAGATCGTCCTTTCCCCCGGCCAGCATCTCGTCGGAGGGCGGTGTGATCTTGTGGTTTCCGTGGCAGGCCTCGCATTCCGATATCCCCAGCCCGTCGAACGCTTCCTTGTGGGGGCTTTTGGAAAACAAATCGCCGGCTGAAGAATGGCACTGCCGGCAGACGAAGGCGACCGAAGTCACCTCGGGCGGGGCCGCGCCGTGGTTTCCGTGGCAGTCGTTGCAGACCGGCGCCGAAAGGTCTTTTTTTTCGAAAAGGGCCCGGGCGTGGACGCTCTGCTCATAGTCTTCGACTTGCCGGCTGGAGATCCTGTAGGATGCCATCATACCGGCATTGGAATGGCAGCGTCCGCAGGTTCCGGGGATATTCCAGGCGAAGGTCAGTGATTTGGGGAAATTGGCCGTCTGGATGCCGTGGATGCCGTGGCAGTCCGTGCAGACGGCGGCGGTGGCATCGCCCTTCTTGAGCAACTGTCCGTGCCGGCTCGTCCAGTAAAGCGTGAGCTGATCGACCCGGAGGTTGGGATTGAACCTCCGCATGAAGCCGGAGTCGGAGTGGCAGGAGCCGCAGAGCTCCGGGATCGCGGCCCGGTCAGGAACGCCCTTGAATGACCTGTCCTTGGCCAGCTCAACGTCCCCCTGGTCCGGCCTTCCGCCGTGGCAGTCGTGACACCCCAGCCCGTATTGCCTGTGGATGTCGGCGGCGAAGCTCTCGGCGGGCGCTCTGAGAGAGTCCTCCATTTCCAGGTGGCAATCGATGCAGGAGTTTTTCTGAGCCCCGAGAGATAACGGCATTGATATGAATACAAACGCAAACAGTATCAGATTGCTTCGGCGCTTCCCTCCTCGCAATGACAACTTCTGGGGCATGTTCATTTTCCCAGGTTGGGGGCCAGGTATGTCAGGGCCGTCAGGATGACGATGTAGGCCAGAACGGCCAGCCCGATGACCGTGAAGACCGGGCTTCTCTTTTCCCGCGCCGCCCGGCGGTCCAGGAAAGGAACGAGCATGAAGAGGAGGCCGCCGAGCATGAATCCGAGGATGGCCAGGATCTCGCCCTCGATCTTGAAAATATGCGCGGGGACGATCTTCAGGGTGGTGAACATGAAGGTGAAATACCACTCCGGCTTGATGCCCAGAGGAGTCGGGGCGAACGGGTCCGCTTTCGGCCCGACTTCCCAGGGGAAGAAAACGCAAACGACACCGACGACAACCAGGATGAGGAGCCAGCCGAGAGAGTCCTTGAGGATGAAATCGGGAAAGAAAGATATTTCCCTGGAGACGCGGAGGCCGACCGGCCGGCTCATCCCCAGCGTCTGCACCAGGATGATGTGGATGCCCATGACCACCAGGGCGACAGCCGGCAGGACGGCCACGTGGAGCCAGAAAAAGCGGGTCAGGGTGGCTCCGGAGACTTCCGGACCACCCAGGATGAACGTCTTCAAAGCTTTCCCGACAAAGGGGATGACCCCGGCGATATCGGCGCCCACACGCGTCGCGAAAAACGACAACTCGTTCCAGGGCAGCAGATAGCCGGAGAACCCGAAGGCCATGAAGAGGACGAGAAGGACGAAGCCGGTCATCCAGGTCAGCTCGCGCGGCGGCCGGTAGGCTTTAAGGAAGAACGCGCTGAACATATGGACAAAGATGACGCCGATCAGGATGTTGGCCGTCCAGCTGTGAACCGAACGGATGAGCCAGCCGAACCGGACCTGGCTCATGATGAACCGGATGCTCTCATGGGCGGCGTCCACCGACGGCGTGTAATAAAGAAGAAGCAGTATTCCCGTCAGAACCTGGAGGAAGAAGAGGAAGAGGCAGATGCCGCCGAAGAAATACCAGAAGGAATGCTTGTGTTCGGGGACCTTCTTCTTCCTGGCGAACTCCAAGAGCGCGGAGAGCTGGAAGCGCGGCTCGAGGTAAGCCAGCGCTTTTTCCCGCCAGGTGCTCATCTCAGTCTTTCCTGGAGACGAAGATATCCTCGCCTGAGACCTCGACTTTATGGGTGTCCAGGGGACGCGGGGGCGGACCGGAGAGGACGTTCCCCGCGAGGTCGAAGCGGCCGTTGTGACAGGGACAGTAAAGGGTCCCGGTATCGCCCTCGTAGTTGACGGTGCAGGTGAGATGGGTGCAGATAGCGGAGAAAGCGCGGAACTCTCCTTCGGCCGTGTGGATGAGGAGGGCTGGAGAGCTCCCGAAGCGGAAGAGTTTGGCCGAGTTGGGCGCCAGTTCCCCGACTTTGGCAGCGACGACCCTCTTGGCCGCGGCTTCCGCCTGGCGCGGCGGGATGAGGTAACGGATGAGGGGATAGAGGAGCGAAGCCGCCGTCCCCAGGAGCGACCCGCCCAGGAACCAATTGACGAACCGTCGCCTCTTCATGTCCGTTGGTTTATGAGATAGATTGTATTTCCCTGGCGAGCTTTGTCAAGATGTCCTGGACGAACTGGGAATTGTGGATCCCCGAGCTTCCGTCCTGGTCGAGCTTCTGGATCGACCTTTCGATCCCGGCCAGTCGGGCCCGGCCTTCCCGGTTCAGACCCTCCTTTTTCTTGGCCGCGAGCGCGGCCTCGAGATTGTTCCGAAGTTCACGATAGGTTGTTTGCCACTCCAGGAAGGTCTCTTTGTAGCTTTCCTCGTGACAGTTGACGCAGCCGGAGGCGTCGGAGCGGCTGACCCGGCCGTCACGGTGCTCATGACAGGCCTCGCACTCCGCTCCCGCTTCGGCCATGATATCCTTGGGCACGTCCCAGACGTCGAAAGCGCCCCCTTCATAAAGCGCCCTTTGAACGATATGGCAGCGGCCGCAGTCTTTGGTCGCATCCCCGTGATGGCAGACGGCGCAGCTTTTCTTGGAGCTCGTCAGTTCGCCGTGCCGGCGGGCGTTGGAATGGCAGAGGTCGCACTCCATTTTCCGGCCGACGACGTGCGTCTTGTGGGGGAAAGACATCCCGAATATCTCGGCGTCGATCTCTTCGATCCCGGCGTGACACTGCGAGCACTCTCCGGGAGCGGCCGCCGTTTCGATGAGGAATTTCGCCGGGCGGTAGGACGACCCGACGAGCGCCAGCGCCTCCTCGATCCTCCCGAAAGCCGCCAGCAGCAGTTCCTGGGAGTAGGTGATATTGTGGACGGCCTTGCCTTTCTCGACGACATCGATATTAAAGGCGGCCTCCTCAAGGAGATCTTGGGCCCGGGTTTTTTCGGCGCTCCGGGAGACGGCTGTCTCTTGGGCGGCTCGGCTATGGACGGCTCTGATCTCGCCGAGCTTCTTCTCGGTCGAGGCCTGCCAGTTGCGGAGAAGCCGGCCGAAGCCTTCCCCGTGGCAGGACTCGCAGGCTTTTTCACGGGAGACCAGGGTGTCGCTCTTGATCAGTTTGCCGCCGGCCTCCTCGTGGAACATGTGGCAGCCCTTGCAGCTCAGGCCCTTCTCCAGCATGACGTTGGGTGCGGCGTGGGGCACGCCCTTCCCACCTTCGCCGGTATAGAGAATCTTCTGGGCCTGGTGGAATCCGGTGTGGCAGGACTGGCAGTCGGCGATCGTCTCGATGTCCTTGACGATCTTGTGCTGGATTTCCAGGTGGCACTGGTTGCACTCGATTTTATGGGAAGCGATATGGGTCGCGTGCATCAGGTCGGTATCATCGTATTGGTCCAGGCGGTCCTGCTCGAAATGGCACTTATAGCAATTTTCCCGGGGGACGGCGCCGTCGCCGAGGATGATCTGGTGGTGGCACTTGTCGCAGCTGAAATCCTTCTCATAGGCCATGGTGTGATTGAAACGCACCGTGTCGGAGCTGAGGTCTTCCCGGACGTGGCAGTGGGAGCAGGCGGCGATGTCCGGATAGTGTTTGCTCGCCTTGAAATGACAGATGAAACAGGAGCTCTCGGTGACGATGATATGGTCTCCCTGGACAATCTGGGAGTGACAGCTGGTGCAGCGCAGCGTCTTTCCTCTTCGCAGGTCTCCGAGGTGAATCTTGTGGTCGAAGACGACTCTCTGGAACTGGACCCGGCCCTCGAGGAGCCTCTTGTCGTGGCAGCCCTGGCGGAGACAGCTTTCGTCCGGGATCTCGGCCCAGGGCTTGGACTTGACGTAAAGTTTAGTCCAGTAGCGGAGGACCTGATTGAGGCCTTCAAGTTTGACCCGGAAGAAGGACCGAATCCCCGGCGGGTAATGGCAGGCGCTGCACTCGATGTCCGCGTGCCGGGATTCCTTCCAGCTCTGGTAGAAGGGTTTCATATAATGGCAGCTGGAGCAGAATTTGGAGTGGGAGGTGTACTCGGCCGCGCCGGCGAAAAGGAGAAGGACGAAGACGACACCCCCCAGGGCGATGAGCCGCCTTTTCTTTCGGCTCTTTTTCCGCGGCTTCTCTGTTTGGGGAGAGTTCGCTACAGTCTCTTCGTCAGCCGGCATGTCTCGATTCCTTAGGTCGGATCTTTATGATAGCACAGCTCAGGTGTAGGAATGGAGTCCGGAGAGAAGGTAATTGACGCCGAAGTAAGTGAACAGGGCGGCCAAGAAACCAAGGATGGCGATGGCCGCAGAACGGCGTCCCTTCCAGCCCATGACGATCCGGGTATGAAGATAGAGGGCGAAGACAAACCAGGTGATGAGACTCCAGACTTCCTTGGGGTCCCAGCTCCAGTAGCTGCCCCAGGCTTTGTATGCCCAGACCATCCCGAAGACGAGCCCGCCCAGGGTGAAGAGCGGGAACCCGACGGCGATGGCCCGGTAGCTGATCGAGTCCAGCCGCTCGGCGCTGAGCGCCGATTTCGAGGTCAGGCCTTTCTTTTCCCGGGCGTCGGCCCGGAGGTACATGATGCTGGTGACGAAAGCGATGGCGAAGAACCCCTCTCCGAGCAGGGTCACCGAGACGTGGAGCCAGAGCCAGTAGCTCTGGAGGGCCGGCACGAGCGGAGTGGCCTCCTTGGGCATGAGCGGAGAGGAGGCCAGGGCCATCAGGGCGACGACAATTAGAAGCACGTAGGCGCCCGGCTTCCGGACCTGAAATTTCCACTCGATGACGAGATAGGCCAAGACGGTCGCCCAGGCAAAGAAGGAAAGGCTCTCGTACATGTTGGTGAAAGGGGCGTGGCCGCTCTCGATCGTCCGGAGGATGAGGGCGATAGTGTGGATGAAGAGGCCGAAAAGTGCGACGGCCGAGCCGGTTCGGGCCAGGCTCTCCCGCTTGGAATACAGAAAAGCCAGGCAGAAGAAGGCCGCGCCGATATACAGAATAAAGGTGAGGGTGAAGATCGTGGATTCGCTCATTTTGTCTTCCTCAGTGTCTTCATGATGCCGTCGAATTCCGCTTGGAAAGCCTCCCGGTTCTTGGTCACGATCCCGCCCGCCGTGAGTTCTGTCCGGCTCTGGCTTTCTTCCAGGGCGAAGCGGATTTCCCGCGGCGGCCAATAGAAAGCCAGGAACAGGCCGATCATAAGGGCCGCGCAGCCGACCCAGACGAAAGAGACGCCGGGGTCCTTGGCTGTCTGGAGGACCGAATACTGGGGAGCCTGGACATCCTTGAGCTCGGGCTTGAATTCGGTTTCGGCGGCCTGATGCATCTGGGCGAAGTCGGGGAACTTGGCGAAGATCCAGCCGGAGAAGATCTCCGTTCCGTCGCGCGCGCCGCGGATGAAGGCGGCCGGATTCCGGGGTTCGAGGGAGCGGGTCTGGGGTTGTTTCCTTTCATCCAGGACGAAATCCGGCAGAAAGCGGGCGGCCGTGAGGGTGATATCCTCCCCTTCGACCGCCGCCGGCTGGCCGACCCTGAGCCGCGTCTTTTTCAGATAGTCAGGGGCGCTCTTTTTTTTGAGCCAGACCTCGAGGGTGGGATTCTCCCAGTCCCAGCCGTAACCGCTTTGGTAGAGAACGAATCCGCGGTGGTTGAGGGGGTGGTTGACCTCGATCGTTTTCTGGAAGAGATCCCGGCTTTCTTCGATCACGGTGAGCTCGCTTTTCCAGTCCTTGACGTTGCCGTCGGGGTAAAACTCGGTGACGAATTTGTCCAGGCGGATGGAAAAATCCGCGCCGGGCACGGCGACGGTCTGGCTCTCGGAGAGGGATAGGCTGCCGCGCCGACCGGTCAGCCCGCTGATGATGCCTCCGGTGAGGATGATCAGCAGGCCGAGATGGACGACGTCGGACCCGAACAGGCCGAGGATTCTTTTCCGGGCAAGAAGGCAGTGCCTGTCGGCGGCGGAGTGCTCGCGGACGCGGTAATGATGGCGAGTGAGCTCGGCCTTGACCGTCCGGGCGGCCGCCGCCGGAGCCAGGGCCATCTTGACCCTGTCCTTGATCTTGAGGGTTTGGATGCTCTTGGGATCGATCTCACAGCGCGGCTCAAGAACCCGGCGGAGCTTAGGACCGAGACGGACGAGGGTGCAGAAGATGATGTTGAGGCCGAAAAGGGCCAGCACGGCGATAAACCAGAAGGACTGGTACAGCCGGGTGAATTGGAGCTTCTGGAGAGGGCTTCCCAGTTGGCCATAGCGAACGAGGTATTCCTGGGCGCTCCGGCCTTGGGGAATAAGGGTCCCCAGGATAGATGCCACAATCAGGATGATCAAGAGGACGATGGCCAACTTGATCGAGGTGAAGAACTTCTTGACGGCTTTCAGCATGCCTTTCCGCCTTAAATAGACTATTAATTATATAGAAATACTAATATATTTTCAATGCGCCGATTTTGGACGTTTTCTTCATCTCTTCTCCCTTGATGGGAGAGGATCGAGGAGAGGGTGGACAGCGAAATTCCCCGGTTTTCCTCTCTTCCTTCCCCCGCAAGGGCGGGCATTGGATGTTATCTATGCGCGGCCCGCATCTCGGCGGCCATCGTTTCGACCTTCTTCAGCGACCGCCGCATCTCGCTCCAGCCGTACCAGAGCGCGTAGTCCGGATTGGCGTGGAAAGTCCCCTGGAAGGAGCGCATGCGGTGCTCTAGGAACATGACGAAGAGCTCCTGTTCGACCTCGGTCGGGGCATCATGGAAAGTCAGCAAGTCGGGGAATGGGTAGGCGTAGTTCGCCGGCTTGAGGATGATCCCGTCTTTGTAGAGGCCGGCGACAATGCGGATGGCTTCGGCCATGAGGTGATCGACTTCCCGGATCATGTCGTCGCCCTTGGCCAACTCCGCCTTGGCGAAATTGACGCTGTGGCATGCGTTACACGTTTTGATCATCTTGTCCCGTTCGGCCTGCCAGGCTTCCTGGGTCAGGCGGGCGAGGTCCGCGGCCTTGACCACGTCGAGCCGGGGAGTGGGGTTTCCGCCCGGGTCGAGGACGCCGAGCCCCTGAAGGATGGTGGCCCGGTCGGCGGCCCACTGCTTATCTTCCGGCATGGGGAGGCGCACCGCCAGGAAGCCCCAGGCGGTCCGGGCCTCGTGATCGCCCTGCTGCATGTGGCAGGTCTGGCAGGTGGGTGCGGCCACGCTTTCGGGGAGAGTTTTATTCTGCTTGAGGAGAAAGCGGACGCCGTGCTTGGAGGCCGAATACATTTCCCACTGGGGATGGTCGAAACCCATATGGCAGGTCTGGCAGGCCTGGGGCTGCCGGGCTTCGGTGACGGAGAAGATGTGCCGGGTATGGCAGGCATCGCAGGAGGCGCGGCCGAAACCGGACCCGGCCTGTTGGAGCTCGCGCATCTCGGCCTCGGACTTGAGGCCGATCTTGTGGCAGCCGCCGCAGCCTTTCATCCCCTCCATCATGGCGACGGGCTGGGCGTGGGCCGTAGGCATGGCTTTCATGGCCGCCCAGGCCAAGGCGTGCTTGCCTTTCTTGAACTGGGTCACTCTTTCTTCGTGGCACTGGGCGCAGGTTTCGGGGGTGGGAATGCGAGCGACGGCGTAATCTGTGGCCGCTTTGTGGTCTTCACCGTGGCAGATCGAGCAGTCGACGTCGTTCTGGCTGTGCTTGCTCAATTGCCAGTCCGTGACGATGTTGGGAGTGGTCTTCTTGTGGCACTCGACGCACTGCTGGCCGAAGAGCGGCGGAACCAGGAATGCACACAGGAAGAATCCGATACAGATGAGGAAAACTTTCTGCTTCACCCTATGCTCCTTCCATGACAGGCTTGCCCTTTTCCGGCACTTTGCGGGCTATTCTATAGCATAAAAAAGGGGAGGAAACAATGTCGTTTTTGCAAATATTGGAGACAGTATATCATTTTCAAATTTCACCTCACAAAAATGAGGAATATCAACCCTGTCCCCAATTAAAAAAAGCGGCCTGAGTGGGCGCCTGTGGAAAAATAGGAGAGGAAATAGGGGCCAGCCTATCAAGTTTCGAATCGTCCCTGCCTCCCTCTCCCTTCTGATGGGAGAGGGTCGGGGAGAGAGTGATCTTCGAGAAGCGAGGCCGTGTCTATCTTGATCAAAACCAAATGGGCGGTCGGCAGGGACCGAGATTTGCTCGACTTCCTAACTCTTCCTGGAATTTTTGGCTTCGAGAAGGAAAATCAGGTCCGCACTGTCTTGAGGCCGCTTGGACATTTTTTTCAGCCTGATCAGGTCTTCCAGGCCGATAAAATAGACTTTCTCTCGGCCGTATTTCGCTGTTTCCTTATATTTCCAGGCCCCGGCAAAACTGCAGCCTTTAAGGGATGTGAGGATGTCTATCCGCACGGGCTCATAGCCCAACTGGATGATGTTGCCCTTTTTGCGAAAGTCGGCGGCGGAGAGCGCCAGACTCTCAAATCCGAACTCATTGAGCGCTTGGACAACGCGGCCGCTGTTGTCGACACTGGGCTCGATGAGGATATCGATATCTTTTGTGTACCGGGGTCGAGCATAGAAAGCGACGGCGTAAGCGCCGATGATGCAGTACCTGACCTTATGTTTGTTGAATAACTTGAATAGTTCTTCGTAGTCCTTTTCGACTCTCACGGCCCCCGCCTGTTCGCCGGATAGCCGGCCGCTCTCTCAGAACTTGGACGAGATCGAGCCTTTCTTCCCGGCTCATCGACAGATAGTAGTCTTTTTCAAACTTTCGAGCCTGAGCGAAAGAGTTAGCGATTTTTATCCAAATCCTTCTGTTCATGCCTTCCATTATCCCTCAAACTTCATCGCCTATCAACTTCAAATTGAGGAAATCAAAACGGGATCTCTATTTCTCGGATTGCTCATTTGAACGCGGTGAGGCGGGCCTTGGCGTCGGCGACTTCGGGTGTCCCCGGGTCGGCGTCCTTTTAGAGTTCAAAAAAGCGCTCGGATTTTCAGGGACGTTCCCTAAAGGGACACCCTTCAAAAGGGTGGTACCTTGGGGGACATCTCCATTTTTTTAGCGCCAGGTGTACTTTTCCATTTTGCCGCCGAGGTGTCCGATGGAATCGACAAGCAGCTGGGCGATGTACAACGGGTTGTGGATGTAGCCGCAGGGCTCTTTAAGGCTGAACTGGTAATTGTAGGCTGCCCGGAGAATCGTAACGTTGAAGGCGTAGCCATTCGTGCGGGTGGCTTCATCAGGATCGACGACACTGTTCCCGTTCAGGTCATTGAAGAAGTAGGGATAACTCAACGGATCATAAGCCACCGGAGTTCCAAGGCTATTTCCATAGACCTGGATCTGGGCCAGCAGAGCGGATTCGAGACCATCGATCTCACTCTCCAGGGATTCTCTCGTATTGCCGTCGGCGTCGTAATCGGGTGTCTGGGCGGGCCGGATGCCGCCGAACTCGAATAGATTGGGGTCGCTCCCCGGACGGGGCTGGGCGATGTCCTGGCCGTGGCACAGAACACAATCTTCCTTGCTGGGCGCCGCGTTATGGAAAAGGTCGTCCGAGTCGTCCTGCTTGCGGTTGATGCTCTTGGTCCCGAAGTGGCATTCTATGCACGTGGTCAAAATGCCGCCGTGATTGGTGTAGACATTCCGTCCCGTGTAACTCTTGCCGCTGAACTCATAGCCGCCCTGGACTTCATGGCCGAAGTAGGAGGCAGCCGCCGGATAGTAGTGGATATTGGTGAAACTGTAGGGCCCCGGACCGCGGGAGATCGTGCTGTCGACCGAACGCTTAGCGGCGCGTCCCTGGTGGCAGTTCAGGCAAAGGTTCGAGCTGTCGCCCAGGTCCTCGACGGCACCCGAAGGGAACGCGACCGGCCCGGTGAACCGGACGTGCGGGGGCGAGGTATGGCAGGTCGTGCAGAGGAGCCCATTCGAGATCGGCATGGCGATGTCATTGACGCCGTTCTCGATGAAGTAGGGGAGGCCTTCGGCGCTGTGGCACTTGGCGCAGCTCATTTCGACTTCCCCGTCCTCATCCCAATGCCGCCAGGCTTCCGCTGAGCCGTCGAAGTGACCTTCGTCGGTCCGGCGGAGGCTGCCGTGGCCGGACGATGTGTTTAAAGCTTCCCTCTCGAAGGACTCGGCCGGGAGCGCTATGGCGGCTTCGAAACCTTTGCGCGGCAGCGGGCGGTTGATCCTGTCGACCTGGACCCGAAGCGTGCCCTGAGCCCGTGATAAAGCCGTCCCGGCCGTCCCGGCCCCGAGCTTCGAATTCAGGTCCTCGATCGAATCGTAGAGGAGCTCGATGACGTATTTGCCGCCGTGGGCGAAGGAGTTGGGATCCTTCATGGCCACCTGGAGATTGTAGGCGGCCCGAAGGAGACGGGCCGAGAAGCTGCCGTAGCCGTTGGACGAGTCCGCCTCATCCGAGTCGACGATACCGTTATCGTTCTTGTCGTTGAAGAAATAGGGATAGGCGTGTTCGTCGTAGGCGATCGGTTTGCCGAGGACATCCCTGGAGTACGCGCGCAGGCTATCATAGAGAATCCCCTTGAGCGTCTCGATCTCGTAATAGACGCCCTCGGTGATGTTCCCGTCGCCGTCATAATCCTCCAGGGAGCCGAGATAGCGGATGTCCTTTGGGTCCTTGACCCCCTGATGACAAGTATGACAGGCCTCGAGATCGACCTTGAGGGAGTGGGGGTTGTGGCAGGTCTGGCAGGCGTTATAGCCGGGGATATGGGCGAATCGCGCATCGTACGTCTTGCCCTCGTATTCATACCCGCCCTTGACCACTGTCCCGAATTGAGTGGCTGCCGAGACATAATAGTGAATGTTTCGGAACCGGATACTCGAGCTGGGAGAATCGTCGTCGGGGACTCCCGCAGAGGCGATGGAGCTATCAACGGTCACCTTTGACTCGCGGCCTTGATGGCACTCCATGCAGAGGGCCTCGGGACCGAGCTCCTTGACCTCCACTCTCGAGGGAAAGACAACCGCCGTGTGGTTATGCACGATGCCTCTCTCCGGGTCGGCGTGGCAGGCCTCGCACTCGACGGTGGTCCCGAGGGGGGCGGGGCTGTCGACGACGTTTGGGGCCGACCCGTCGGCGCCGATATAATCCTTGTAGCCGGGAGTGCTGTGGCACTTGGCGCAGGTCGTCGGGATGGAGCCGTCGGCGTCCCAGTGAATGAACGCCTCGGCGGTCTTGTCGGCGTGAGCCGAAGTCGACCAGAGCCGCTGGGCATGGTCGACGCGGGACTGTATCTTGATTTGCTTGTCTCCATTCGCCCCCGCCAGGAAGATGGACAGGGCGAAGACGACACCCAGGGTGACGAGAATATATAGTCGTTTCAAGTTGCGTCCTCCTTGATCGAGTCTATTTCCAGCGGTAGCCGAAGGAAAGCTCGAGAATGTTGGCCTTGTAGTTGTTGTCGCCGCCGAGGTCCTCTTTGAAATTGACGCGACGATAGCCGGCCTGGGCAACGTAGCCCGCGGCAAAGTTGTATTCCAAGTAGAGTTTGAGAGTGGTCCGCCCGACCTCGTAGGAACCGGAGTTCGAGTAGAGCAGGGCATGGCCGCCGAGCGTGATGCTTGGCGTCAGGTCGTAGCTGAGGTTGGCGTCGAAGATGCTCCCCTTTCCTTCATACAGGATGTCCCAGAGGAACGTTCCGCCGGGTCCGGCGAAGGAAGGCGGGAATTCCACCGTGCGGTCGCCCTCGCGCTTCGACTGGAGGTAGGAATAGCCGGCGAAGGCCTTGAGCCTGTCCCTGTGATAGCCGGCCCGCAAGCTGAACCGGTTCCGGTTTGTCTTGAACGGAGTGATGTCATCATAGCCGAGGTCGCTCTTGGTGCCGTTCCAGAGATAAGACGCGCTGAAGCTGAACTCTCTGACCTGGTACTTGGCGGTCATCCGCAGGCGATCAGAGGAGGTCGGTGAGATCAAGGCGTACGGATTCTGGTAGCCGGTGTGTTCATAGTCGAAGGTGAGTTTCAGCTTCCGCAGGGGATCCCAGCGAACGTTTCCGAAGAAACCGTTCCGGGTCGTGTCGAGCCCGTAGTCCACGGTTTCCAGGTTGTCGAGAGAACGGTCCTCGAAGCGATAGCCGAGGGTCAGGATGAGCGCGGAGGAGAACGCGTACTGGCCGCCGATATCTACGCCCCATGTCTCGTAGCCGATATCCTGGGACTCCGCTTCACCATCGATTGTAAAGGTGCCGGTCTGGTCGAAGTTGTGGAAGCGGACGGCGCCGATGAGGGAAAATTTCGTCAAGAGCAGATAGTGAACGTCGAAGCCGGCGAGCAGGATATCGCGGTCGAAACGGCCCTGGCCGCTGTAATCGTAGGCGAACTTGCGGTTGAGATAGTCAAGCCCTGAAGCGGACTCGGAATAGCTCAGGTCCTGGTCGAGGTTAAAAATCTGACCGGACCCGCTGAGGAGCAGCCGGTCGACCGGGCGGGCGCTAAAACGCAGCGAATGGCGGTTGCCGCTGAGGTCGTAGGGCTGGTTCATGAAGAAATAATTGAGTGAGGAGGGATAATCGGCGTCCGGACCGCCGTCGGTAAATCCGGGCAGGAAGTAGCTGCCCTCGTTCTTGTAGTCGAGGAACTTTTCTTCAAGGACCAGGGAGACCCAGCTGAACCGGGCATCGAGCCCGAAGGCAACCTCCCGGGAGTCTTCCTGGACGGGCTTGTCGAATTCGAACTCGACGCGGTTGATGTCCAGTGTTGTCGTCGAGGCGCCCTTCTTGGTATAGCGGTTGAAGTCAAAATAGAGTTCGACCGCCTTGCTCAGCCGGACTTTGGCCGTTCCGCTGTCCTGGATGCGGTCGAAATCGAAGATGTGAAGGTCATAAAAACCTCCGGATTCCATCCTGGTCAGGTCTTGGTAGAAGTAGGCGGATTTCCGGCGGTCGTACTGCAACTGGTAGCGGCCGTGCTTCTGGAGGCCGACCGAGATGGTCTCGTAGGGATCGCCTCCCAAATTGAGCACCCGGATATCGAGGCGGTCGAACACGCCCTTCAGGCCGTTGTCGGGCTGGTAGGAAAGGTTGAAGTTGGAGAGCCGGGCGCCGCGCCGCAGGTTGATGTCTTCCCTGTATTTGTAATCCGCGCCGGGTCCGGAGGTATCGACCAGGCGGAAGCCGAACAGGAAATCGCCGGTGAATCGGCCTTGCGCTTTAACGGAAACCGCCGCGGAGAGAGCCAAGACGACTCCCAGGGATAAGCACAGGATTGTCTTGTTCTTCATCGCGATTCTCCTATTTCAGGAACCTGCGGTCCAGGTTCGAGCCGTGGATGGTGGCATGGCAGGCGACGCAATTGGTGTCCTGGGAGGTAAAATACCCGTGCCAGGAGGGGGCAGCGCTGTGGCAGCTGAAACACAGGTCTGCGGTGCTCTGGTGGGTCAGCATATGCCGGTTGGGGGAGCCGTGGACCTCGTGGCAGGAGGTGCAGCCTTCGACCCGGGAGGCCTCGTGTTCGTGGAGGAACGGGCCGCCCTTGTCGGTGTGGCAGCGGATGCACTGCTCCTGCTTGAACCCGGCCAGCCGCGAGCGCGTGGCCGGCGCGTGGGGATCGTGGCAGGTCGTGCAGGTCATGATCCCTTCCTGAAGACGGTGCCGTTCGTTGGTCTGGAACTCGGCGAGAACATCCTGGTGACAGACCGAGCAGTTCTTGTTGACGCCGGTCTTGAGCAGGGACGGGGCGGTATCGCTGTGAACGCTGTGGCAGGCCGTGCAATCGAGCGCGGCTTTGGCGTGCGGGCCGGCGCCGTACTGCGGGTTGTCCTTGGCGTGGCAGGTCAGGCATTTCGCCGATTTGTCCTGGGGAAGCTCGGATGAGCGGAAGGCGAAAATGCCGCCCTCGCCCCCCTCTTCCAGGTGCTTTTCGGCGCTGCCGTGGCAGGCCGTGCAACTCTTCTCTCCGATAGCGTCGTGGGGTTTCCGGGCCGCCGCCTTGACCACATCCTCGTGGCAGACGCCGCAGGTCTCGGCATCCTTCTCCTGGCCGGCGGGACGGGCCGCCGAGAACAGGCCGACGGATGCAACGACAAGCGCAACAACACCCAGCCAATGCAGCGAGAGGGGGAGCGAAGATCTTTTATGTGTCGCTGACAAACTCATACCTCCTCGGGCGATCTATCTACGGATCCCGCAGCGCGGGATGACATTCGCAGGGCGAAAGAGTGAAGACACTCAATTGGCCATAAAGCTAATAAATCTATAAAATCGATATAATTTATAAAATAAATAGTATCAATTGTCAAGGGACAAGGGAAGGCAAACTGTCACCAATTTAAAAGGCGGGGAAAGGGCCGGCTAGCGGCGGACCTTGGGCTTGGCCTTCTGCTTTCTTTCGAAGATGTCGAGGGCGTCCTGGAGAGTCACCTTTTCAAAATACTGTTTCAGGAGGTGGCTGGCCTCTTTCCAGATCTCGAAGGAAGCGCAAATGGAAACGCGGTCGCAGAATTCCTCGTCTTCAACGCACTCAACTAGGCCGCAGGAACCCTCCAGGGCCTCCAGAATCTGGCAGATCGTGATATCGGCGGGCTTGCGGGCGAGGGTGTAGCCGCCGCCGGCGCCTCGAATGCTCTTGACCAGCTTGTAGATCTTGAGCGGGATGATGATCTGTTCGAGATAGCGAATGGAGACGTCCTCCTCGGCCGCCACGTTCTTGAGAATGACGGCCTTGTGGCCGCTGTTATGATGGCGGGCCAGGTTGACCATCAGGCGCGTTCCGTATCGTCCCTTGGTGGATACTCTGATCACTCCGACCTCCTTAACATGAGAGCTTAAGAGGAATGACAATTCCTATTCTAATTATTGATTAGGCCAAAATCAACACGTTTTTTATAGGATTAATAAGAATTGTAGGCTTTTGGCTCCGGCCGGAGAATCCAAGCCTCCTCGTGGCGGCGCGCTTGACACTCCCCGGCGGCGATTGTATTCTTTGTTTTCCTCGCTTGAAGACGACATCCACGGGCTCGGCGCTTGATTTCTAACCGTGACGGATGATCAACAAGAATGAAATAGGGAATCATCATGAAGACGGAAATTCTGCTCGGTGACGAGGCCGTCGCCCTGGGAGCCATCCAGGCCGGTCTGACCGCCGCCTACTCCTATCCCGGAACCCCGGCCTCAGAGATCATGGAATACCTGATCAAGGCGGCCGCCAAGACGAAGTCTTTCGTCGCGTCCTGGTCGGTCAATGAAAAAGTGGCCTATGAAGAGGCCCTGGGCGTTTCTTTCGCCGGCAAGCGGGCCCTGGTCTCGATGAAGCATGTCGGCCTCAACGTCGCCGCCGACCCCTTCATGAACTCGGCCCTGACCGGGTCGAACGGCGGCCTGGTCGTGGTCGTGGCCGACGATCCGGGCATGCACAGCTCCCAGAACGAGCAGGACAGCCGCTTTTACGCCCAGTTCGCCCAAATCATCTGCCTGGAGCCGTCGAACCACCAGGAAGCGTACGATATGACCCGCTTGGCCTTCGACCTGTCCGAAACGCTCGGCCTCCCGGTGATGGTCCGGCTCGTCACGCGCTTGTCCCATAGCCGGTCGAGCGTTCAACCTGCGGAGCCTCGAGGGCAGAACGAACTCCGGCACGGCGCCAGCCGGGATTGGACTCTCCTTCCGGTCAACGCGCGGCGGCGGTTCAATCTTCTCCTCGATAAACAGGCTCGACTGGTCCAACTTTCCGAGGACTCCGTGTTCAATGCCCTGGAGCTCAACCTGCAGAACCGCGAGTTCGGGGTGATCGCCTCGGGGATCGCCTACAATTACGTCAAGGAGAATTGCCGGGAGATGGCGGACCCCCCCTCCATCCTCAAGATCTCAACTTATCCCCTCCCCGAAAAGATGGTCGGCCGCCTCTTCGACCACGTCCGGACCGTTCTCGTCGCCGAAGACGGATATCCTTTTATCGAGGGGACGGTCGCCGGGCTTTTCGGCGTTCCCGGAAAGACGCTCATCGGGAAACTGAGCGGCCACCTTCCCCCAAGCGGCGAGCTTGCGCCGGAGATCCTCCGGCCCGCGTTGGGATTGAAACCTTTGGAGAAGTTCGATCTCGGCGGCTTCAGCCCGGCGGCCCGGCCGCCCCAGCTCTGCTCCGGCTGTCCCCACGCCGACACGCTCAACGCCTTGAACAAGGCCCTCCTCGGCTTTCCCGGGCGCACTGTCTTCAGCGACATCGGCTGCTATACGCTCGGTGCCTACCCTCCTTACAGCGCCGTTCACACCTGCGTCTGCATGGGCGCGAGCGTCGGCATGGCCAAGGGCGGCGCCGAAGCGGGGATCCGTCCCTCCGTCGCCGTGATCGGCGATTCGACTTTCGGCCACTCCGGCCTGACCCCGCTTCTCGAAGCGGCGGCGGCCGACACCGACA
>JBAUIH010000189.1:0-8493 GCA_049682755.1 Candidatus Aminicenantales bacterium
GTCCTCGAGGGCCATCTCCACCATGGAGCAGGCGCCGTGGACGATTTTCCGCCGGGCGGCGATGATCGCCTCGGCCTGCTGACGGCGCAGCATCGCCCCGGCGATCTCGGGCGAATAGGCCAGATGAGTGAGCCGCGTCTCCTCGACCACAACGCCCGCCTTGGCCAGCCGTTCCTGGAGTTCTTTTTTCAGGACGGAGGAGACCTCGTCGATACCGCTGCGGAGAGTCACTTCCTCCTCCTCCTCGCCGTGATCGTAGGGATAGCAGTTCGCCAGGTGGCGCAGCCCGGCGTCGCTCTGGATCTTGACGTAGTGCTCATAGCGGTCGACGTCGAACAGGGCGTGGGCGGTATTCTCGATCCGCCAGACGACCACCGCCGCGATCTCGATCGGGTTGCCCCGTTTGTCATTGACCTTTAGCTTTTCCACTTCGAAGTTGCGGATGCGGAGGGAGAGGGTATAGCTGCTCCGAGGCAGGACCAGTTTGAAGGGATTGGTCCAGTGGAAACCATCCTGTTTGATCGTCCCCTTGTATTTTCCGAAAAGGATGAGCACCTTGGCCTCGTTGGGTTGCAGCGTGAAATACCCGAAGGGAAGGACGAGGACCGTCGCGATGAAGAGAAGCGCCAAGGCGACGATCCGGGAAGCCGACCAGGCGTTTCCGGATATCGACGCCGCGACCAGCCAGATCATCAGGGCGATAAGCAGCAGATGGACAGCCAGGACCGCCCAGCCGCCGTAAGTCTTGCCGGATTTTTCCGTCGTCATGCCAGCCTCCTTGATGATATCATTTTGATATAAATAGGATATCGCACAGAGAATCGTTTGTCAAGTTTTTTTTGCTCGAGTTCGATGATTCAGCAAAGGGCATGGGGCGAGGCGGTCGGGCCGCCCCTTCGCCAGGGCACAGAGCATCCGTTCTTTGGAGGTCACGGCCGGGATCATAGAGCCCGCGGACGCCAAGGTCAATTTGGATGGGGGGACCCGCTCGTCAATTTGGGCGGGGAACCCAGGCGGCCGCCGGGATCCTCATCTTCTCGGTCTGGGAGACCGAGTATGCCCGGACGGCGATCTACTTTTCCTTTCTCGAGCTCGTCTACCTCGGCGGACTTTACCTTTTCTATCTCGCCTACTTCGAGGAGCGGAAACGCTGCCGCGTCTGGACGCTTATCGTTTTCCTTCTCGCGCCGCACGCCTCGCAACTCGCCATGGGGACCTGGTTTGCGTTCCCCGCCCTGCTCCTCGTCCGGGGCGCCAAGAGGTTCTTCCGGAAGGACGTCCTCTGGCCATTGGGTTTGACGACCCTGAGCTACGCGCTCGTCCAGGTTCACGAGATCTTCTTCTGGAAAGTCGGCTTCGTCTACGAGAAGGTCCCTTCATCACTGCCTGACGTCGTCCGCTACTTCTTCACCGGATTTTCCCTGGACTACTTCGGCGAGGTCCTGCGGGCCTTCCCACGGCTGGGTTGGGTCGTGTTCATAGGTGTTTTCCTCTTCCTGGGGGAGGCCGCGCGACGCAACAGGGCCGACGACGCGGAAGCGGGATTCAGGCGCGGCTGGTATTTTCTCTATCTGAGCCTTCTCTTCCCGCTCGTCTTCTTCGGTTTCTTCCGGACGCACGTCCACCCGCGATATCTCTTTCAGCTGCGGCCGCTCCTCATCGTCCTCTTCCTCATCGCCCTGTGGCGGGCGGCGCGGGCGCTGGCGCCTCTCCTCCTTGCGCCCTTCTGGCCAAGCCGCGATGAAGGCAAAGCTTCGTCCTGGCTCGCAGCTGTCCTCTGCGCGGCCGGTGTCTTCTTCTTGACCGACGGGGCCGGCTGGGCGCCGACGCGGGCCGTGGCCAACCGCTGGTATAAGGACCCCATCACGACCGACCTCATGACCCGGTCGGGCCGCTTCGAACACTCTGACCACCGGGGCGTCGGCGAATACGTCCGCGCTCATCGGAATCCGGGTGACCGGGTCATCGCCATGCACATGGTCTTCCAGGAAATCTACGCCGGCGGAGTGGACTATTGGCTGTGGTCGCGGCCTTCATCAAAGGGCAGCCGGACCGCCTCGCCTTTCGCGGCCAGGACGGGATGTCCGAGGTGTATCTGTGGGGAGATGAGGACGGAACGCTGACCGCCGGCCGCCATGCGCTCGAAGGCGAGTGGCTGTCGCTGCCGTTCGGACGGGTTGTCTATCCGGACGAGGCTGTGAAACGCGCTGCGTTCTTCTTCGACGCGCGCCGCGATGCCGCCCGGACTGGCGACGCGTCTTTCGCCGCCTCCGTCGAGCCCGGCCATTACAGTTTCCGCATCAGGGCTAGTATCGATAGCCCAGCCTCCGGCCGCATCCTGGGTCTTTCCTTCTGGACAGCCAAGGGCCGCGAGCCGCTCCGCTCACTCCTTATCTCCGGGTCCGATTTCGCCTCGCCCGGAACCTACCGGGAGTTCGAGGTCACCGTCCCCGTGACGGCGCCGGGGCCGCTGCGTCTCGCGGCCCAAATCATAGGTGCGGCCGGGAAGGAGACGCGGGATGCCGAGAGCGACAGGGAAGGTGTGGCCGGCGGAACAGACAAGCGTCCCCTCCATGACCTCTCCGTTCTCTTCGCGGCGGACCTCGCTCAGACGCGGGTCACCGCCGGGGCACACCGGGCAGACGAGATAGCAGAGTTAGCGGGTCTTCATGGCCGATGGGACGCGGTATTATGGCCTGAACGCCGGGCCGGCTCAAGGGCGCCGATGAATGGTGAACTTGAACATTTTCCCCGGCTCGGGGATGGCGACCGTCGCCCCGTGTGGAAGACCGTACACACTGGGTGCCGGCTCCGTCGTTCCGCGCGAGAAACGGTTTCTTGAATTCGATTCCCTTGGGCGCCCGGATTTCGACCGGTTCCTGGCGGAGTATGAGAGCCCTTGCTTTTACGCGTTCCTCCTGTGACATCTTGGCACGGCGCTTGACCTCCTCGACCTTCAGGCCAAGGCCCTTGGCGATGCGTTCTACAACGACGTCCTCATGCTCATCTCGGCCAAGAGCTACGACTTGACCAAGATTAGAATGACCCTTCAGCCGTCCTTAATTTCCGTAAGGCTAAACGGGTTTTTTTCCGAAGAAGTCCTTGGCTGTGATGATGAGAGCCAGGAATACCACCCCAATGCCGACCAGATTCATCGCCAGACCCAAGGGGCTTTTCGAGAAGATGTGAAAGATGATGTTGACGAGCCAACCGCAGCCGGAGGCGATAAGAAAATAGAACCAGGCCCACTTTTCGCCCTTCTTGAAACCGCAGAAGAGCGCGAACAGCGCCCCGATCGTTGCGGCCAGGCCAAAGCCTCCGACTTGCCGCTCAAAGGCCTTGATGTAGCCCGCGATTCCCGGCGACGCTGCGGCGATATCGGCCCAAACTTGGCCCGTGTAGCCCGGGCACGACCTTTTGATGAAGAAATCAGGATAACCGACCGCCATCAGGGCGTAGACGAGGGCCAGTAAGGTGATGATGAGAAGGATAAAGAAACCGATACGCAGGGATTTTGTTGGATTTGCCATTTTTTCCCCCCTTTTTTTATATATGCACGCCGGAGCCCAACTTGTCAAGCTTTGCCCGTAGTTTTTTCCACTCTATTAGGGTCGAGCCGAGACAAGTCGTTAATCGGCACATGTCTGTCTGATCTCCGGCACTTTTTGGCTTGTCCGCAGCTTCCTGGCTCGCCCTCTACTATTTTGAACTCAATTTGACGTCCCTGAGTATCACGTTTTATAATTCCCCATCAGGGGATGAGGCAAAATTGAATTCCCCTGACTTAGACTTCATCAAGCTTCATCGTTTTCAACAGAGCTTTAAACCTGGGATCTTTCTGAATTTCGGGAACAAATAATTTGGTAAAGATATGAACGAATGGCATCAGGGTATCACGCTCTTCGCGAGCCTTGTCAAAATATTCAAAAGCTCTATCGAGATTCCCCAGGGCTCCCGATAACCACCCGATGCACAAGGATGACACATACGCTCTTTTCTTTTGCGCCAGCATATCGTCCAGGATTCGTTCGGCTTTCTCGCTGTCGCCCTTAGAGATATGGATCAGGCCGAGCCATTGGTCCGCCCAACCGGAATAAACCACTAGTTCCTTTGATTTTTGCAAGGCGGCGATCGCCTTCTCGGCTTCCCTTTTCAAAAAATAAGCTACTCCAACATGGAAGTAAGCGAGTCCTGAATTGGAGTCCATTTCGACGGCCTTCTGAAATTCCGAGATGGCGTCATCAAGTCTCCCAACAGACCAGTGGACGCCCACGGAAAAGGCATAGAATAGGGGCATGAGGGGATCCAGGTTCAGAGCCAGCTTTATCTCCTTGACGGCTTCTTCAAATCGTCTCCTGGCCACGCATTGCCAGGCAAAGATCGCGTGTGTGGTCGCATTCCCGGGATTGATGGACAAGGCCCTCCGGAAGCTCCTTTCCGCGGTTTCCCAATCCCATCCGTAATAGAGAGCATTATAGGCCGTATAAAAATGAGCTTCGGCCAGACGGCTGTCCAATTCCAGGGCCTTCTCGAAAGCCGCCTCGGCCTTGGGCAACACTTCCACAGGAGGGGCCAAGCTCATGATCCCCAAATTCGCATAGACGGTGGCCATTCCGGCGTAGGCCAGGGCAAAATTAGGGTCCCTATCGATGGCCTTTCGGAAGTAATCGAGGGCTGTGTCCAAGGCTTCGGCGCTTGGCTTATGAGCGAAATGAAGCCCCTTGAGGTAGAGGTTATAGGCCTCAGGATCATCTGTGTAATGTTTTTCCAGATCTGCTTTTTCTTCGGGCAGCAACTTGACCTTCAAATTGTCCACAATGGCCTTGGAGATTTCGTCCTGGACGGCGAAGATGTCCTCCATCTCCCGGTCGAATTTCTCGGACCAGAGGTGAAAGCCGTCTTCGACTTTAATCAATTGGGCGGTGATACGCAGCTTATTTCCGGCTTTTCGGATGCTTCCCTCGAGCACCGTATCAACGTTCAATTTTCGGCCGATGTCCCGCAGGTCAACATCCTTCCCCTTGAAAGCAAACGCCGAAGTCCGGGCTACGACACGCAAATCTCTGATGTGGGTCAGGCCGTTGATGAGTTCCTCGGCGATGCCGTCGCAAAAATATTCCTGGTCTTTCTGGGAGCTCATGTCCACAAAAGGGAGAACGGCGATGGAAGGTTTGTCTGATTTCTGAGCGGGCTTTTTAAAAGATTTCAAAGCCTCGGCCAAGGCCGCTGCGTCGGGGTAGCGATTTCTTGGATCCTTCTCCAAGCATTTGCGGATGATCGATTCCAGTTGAACCGGAAGATCTTTCCCCCCTTGAGAGAGAGGGCGGGGCTCCTCTTTTAGGATCGCATAGAACAACGCTTGTTCATGCTCGCCCGGAAAAGGCCTCCGGTCGGAGAGCATCTCAAAAAGCACGCAACCAAGCGACCAAATGTCCGTGCGGTGGTCAATGGTCTCACCCCTGGCCTGTTCGGGCGACATATAGGCCGCCGTCCCCATGACGGTCAGCGTCCTGGTCAGCTCAGCGCCCCGCTCGAGCTTGGCCAGCCCGAAATCCATGATTTTTGCCTGGCCTTCCTCTGTCAGCATGATGTTCCCCGGCTTGATATCCCGGTGAACGATCCCCCTGGCGTGAGCGTGCCTGAGCCCTTCGGCGACCTGGACGGCGATACCTAAAGCCGCCGTAATATTGAGAGGTCCGGATGACATCTTTTCCTTCAAACTCTCGCCCTGAACATAGGCCATGGCGATAAAAGCCTGGCCTTCAGCCTCATTGATTTCATAGATTGTGCAGATATTGGGATGATCTAAGGCGGCAGCCGCCTGCGCCTCCTGAACGAACCTTGTCCGGGCCTGGGGATCCCCCGTGAATTGAGCCGGAAGGAACTTCAGGGCGACAGTCCTCTTGAGCTTGGTATCCTCCGCCTTGTAGACGACCCCCATCCCTCCTTCTCCGATCTTTTCAACTATTCTATAGTGTAAGATTGTTTTGCCGATCATTGGCTGAAGACCCTTAAGAAATATATTGCCGGCTAAATGGCAAAGTCAAGGAAAAAAATAGGGCGGGGTGGAACAGATCGCTATCAATCAATCTTACAATGCCGCCGCACACCGGGGGCCAAGGTCAAAAGGACAAGTGCTATACCCCAGACAAAATACAAAACATGAAGAAATCCCACTGACCGGAGCATTATCACCTTGACAATGATCCATATCACCAGGATCACTCCGGCTGCCAGCGAACCTGCCCAGCTCTCATCGACCACCTGAAGCTGACCTTTGTCGCAGACAAGCCGCCGCCCCCTCATGCCGCTTATCAGGAAGTTTTGCTGGCCGCTGATACAGGCGCTGAATATTTTTCTTAATCTTCTCTTGCCCTGGGGAGGAGAAGCCGGCCCAGCAGAAAAACGAGTTTCTTGTCTTTTTAAATAAGGCCGATTCCTCTTCCAATAGGGCTCCATCTCGGCTAAAATGAGAATAATCCATCTGAGAGGACGTCTATGAATAAGAAAAAGGCAGAGATTCGCATGAGGTATAAGGTCAATCTAAAGAAAACCGATGAAGGATATGCCGTCTGGGTGCCGGGACTTCCCGGCTGCTGGTCGCAGGGAAAAACAGAAGAAAAAGCGCTGGACAATATCAAAGATGCCATCAAGGCCTACCTTAGAACCGCTGAAGAATTGTCGAAAGGAAGAATCTCGCGTTATGTGGAGATCAGACAATAGTGCCCAGACTCCCCGGCATAAGCCATATCCGAGCCGTCAGTGCTTTTGAAAAATCCGGTTTTCGGATAGCAAGAGAAGGAAAACATATCATAATGACCAACGGCGAAAGGATTATCACCATACCGAGAGAAAGCCCTATCAACTCGTTCACCATGGCCGGGATTATTAGGGACGCAGGATTGAGCATCGAGGAATTCAAGAAACGGCTTTAAATTTAGGGGGCCTCTACGTCTAATCGCTGGCGCCCGTCCACCGGGATCCGGGCCAAGCTCTGTTCGCTGAGGCCCCGATTTATCATTCGCTACGATGGGGTGAGGCGAAATCGCTGCTCAGACGCTCATTCAGCCGGCACAGAAAAAAAACGGGTTTCTTATCGTTTCAAAAGCGCCCGCTCAGATGCCGGAGACGACGACGTCGGTGAAGACCAGGCTCGGGAAGCGCGCCTGATCATAGGGATAGGGGTCGTCGGCCGCCTCGGCCAGCCTCTGCCAGATCTTGAGGTGATTGTCGGCGATGTTCATCTCCGAGACCGGATGAACCAACTCCCCCTTGTCGAAAAGCTGCCCCACGATCCCGATCGAGGTGTCGCCCGTCGTGGAATTGGAATTCCCCCCGATGAACCCGGTGATGAAGATGCCGCGGCCCAAGTCCTCCATGATCTCCTTGACCGAGCGCTTTCCGGGGGGAACAAACAGGTTGGTGGGGCTCCCCGTCGTCGGCTCCCAGCCCAGCTTCCGGCTGTAGTACCAGTCGACGTAGAATTCCTTCAGCACCCCGGCGTCGATCATGATCCGTTTCTTCGCGGTCATCCCTTCTCCATCGAACGTTCCGCTGCCCAGGGCGCCGGGAATGAACGGGTCGTCGATGACCGTGAGGACCGGGCTGGCCACTTTCTGCCCTTTTTTATCCGCCAGGAAGGACTGCTTCTGCTGGATGAGCCGTCCGAACATCGCCTGGAGGAACCCGCCGCCGAATCGGCCGACGACGCGGTTTTCGATGATGATGGGCAGCGTCTCCGTCTTGATCTTCTTCGCCCCGAGAAGGCTCAGGGTCCGCGCAGCCGCCTCGGCGCCGATATCCTCGGGCTTGGGCAGCTCCTTGCGGCTCAAGGTCACAGCCGCGGCGAATTCCGCCGGCCTCCGGTCGCCCTCATCGCGGGCCGTCATTTGGGCGGCTCCGTAGAAAACGGAGGCTTCCTGGTAGCCGTCGAAACCGTTGCTCGTCATCAGGAGCTGTTCGGAACGGCTGTCGTAGCAGCGGGCGGTGACGGAAATGACCTTGTCGCCGCCCTTGGCCAGGCAGCTCTCCTCGATCGCCTTGACGAAGCCGTGCCGGCTCTCGGGAGTCACTTTTTCATAGTCCGGGTCGTATTGTTTGAGGTCGACTTTCGCCCGGCCCTCGTAATATTTCGGGTCGGGAAGAATCCGGAAGGGATCTTCGGCCAGAAGCCTCGTCGATGCGACCGCGTTTTCAATGAACGTTTTCAGGGAATCCGGACGCAGGTCCGAGGTGCTTTGGCTCGAATACCGCCTCTCGACAAAAATTTCAACCCGCAGCCCTCTGGTCGACGCTTCCTTGATGTTCTCCGGCTTGCGGTCCCGGTAGCCGATCTCGACAAAACGCTCGCCGCCGATGGAGACACGGCAGTCGTCCGCGCCCGCCGATTTGGCCATTTTGATCGCTTTCTCCGCCAGGTCATACAGTTCTTTCTTCATGGTCCTTCTCCTCTCCTCAGCCTCTGACCCCGCCGACGGTCAGCGACTTGACCAG
>JBAUIH010000190.1:0-27305 GCA_049682755.1 Candidatus Aminicenantales bacterium
AAGGACGGCTCCCTGCCCCCAAGCCAATCCCCGATTCTGAGATGCATCCTCGGAGAGTCATAATAATCGTTTACAATTTTGATGCGCGGACGGAAAATGTATCTATGGAGAACGTTTCCGGCGCGGTTAGGGAAAAGACATCATCCCTGACAGCGCGGTTCTTTAGTTACGTTTCAGCACAGATATGGGGTATACGATCTGACCCCAGGATGTCATCAGCCCTGTTGGCGATCATAACAGTTTTTTATCTTATGCCTTCTTCAGCCAGCGCGGATCAAAAATTCCCTAAAGGCCAGATCATCGACAAGATCACTTGCGTCAAGAACAGCCGGTTTAGCTACGCCCTTTATCTACCCTCCGCCTATGCGGCTGAAAAAAAATGGCCTGTCGTCATCTGCTTCGATCCGCGGGCCCAGGGCCGGCGGCCGGTCGAGCTCCTGCGGCGCGCCGCCGAATCATACGGCTATATCCTCGCCGCCGGCTCCCTGGATTCGAAGAACGGTCCCCTGGAGCCATCCCAACAGGCCGCCAAGGCCGTCTGGGCGGATGTCCGAGAGCGCCTTTCCGTTGACCCGGAACGGGTCTATACAGCGGGTTTCTCTGGGGGAGCGGAGGTGGCCGTGCTGTTTCCTTACTTTGTCGAGACAAAGGTGGCCGGGATCATCTCCTGCGGGGCGGGTCTTCCTTCCAAGCATGAGCCGCAGTGGGTCAAGCCGGCTGCCTATTGCGGAATAATCGGACATCTCGATTTCAGGTACCGTGATATGGCCAGACTGGAGCAGGAGTTCGACAAAGTCGAGGTGACCCACCGCATTATCTTCTTCGACGGCTGGCATCAATGGCCGCCTGAAGAACTAATGAGCGAGGCCGTCGAATGGCTTGAGATCATCGCCATGAAGAGCGGACTCAGGGCCAAAGAAATCCCGTTTATCGAAGCGGAATATGGAAAAAGGTTGAAGAAGTCACAAACCCTGGAAGCGGGCGGCCGGCTGGTCCGCAGCCTCCATGAACTCGAGAGTATCGTGTCGGACTTCAGCGCACTGTTGGACGTCGCCGCAATCGAGCAAAAGATCCGCGAGATCAAGGGCCGGCCGGAGTATCAAGGGCTGGAGAAGGAGAAGCGGGCGGCCCTAGAAAGGGAAGCCATCCTTCAGCCGCGAACCCTCCAGGTCTTTGCCAACTTCGATCAACTCGTGTCCGGACAAACAGCCGTCAGGCTCAAGGACATCACCCGGGCGCTGGACGTGGATAGGCTGATCGCCGACTCAACGCAGACGAAAAACGTTTTCCGGAGTGAGATGGCCAAGCGGGTTCTCTCGCAGATCGCGATCCTGGCCGACCAGCGCGGCTTTCGGGCCCGGGAGGTTGGGAACTTTCCGCTGGCGGTTGTGTGCTTCGAGCTGGCCGTAAAATCGAGCGCCGGGCATCCGATGAACGCGGGGGAACACTATAATCTTGCCGCTGCCTACGCCCTTTGGGGCAAGACGAAGGACGCGCTGGCTAACCTCAGGCTGGCGGTGGAGAAAGGGTTCGAGGACCTCGAGTTCCTGGAGGGTGACAGGGACCTGGGTTCGCTCCGCGGCGCCGAGGAATACAAGGCCCTGGTCAGCCGGCTCAAATCGAAAAGGGACCAGGCACGGTCCTCAGCGTCTGGGCCCGAGGCGGATTGCGCCGCGAGTTGACATCGATTTTGCTATCGTATTAGTCTAGATCCCCCCTGATTTCCTGACGATAACAGGAGGAATGGATGGACGTTCTGACCCTCAGCCGCCTGCAGTTCGCGGTGACCGCCATGTTCCATTTCATCTTCGTGCCGCTCACCCTCGGCCTTTCTCTCCTGGTCGCCTTCATGGAGACGCGATACGTGGTGACCAACGACACCATGTACCTCAAAATGGCCAAGTTCTGGGGGCGGCTCTTTCTAATCAATTTTATCCTCGGAGCGGTGCTCGTCGCCGGAAGCGGCGACCTTAGCGCCGTCCAGGTGGCCAAATACCAGCCGGCCAAGCTGGCGGCTATCGAATCGTTCTGGGAAACCCGTTCCGGAGCGCCCTTCACTCTCTTCGTCTGGCCGAACCCCAGGAATGAGCGAAACGCCGTCGAGTTTTTGCCCATTCCCAACGGGCTCAGCCTGATGGCCTACCACCAGGCCGACTCCGAGGTCGTCGGGCTCAAGGCCTTTCCCCGGGATGAACGCCCTCCCGTCCTGGTGACCTTTCTCAGCTTCCGAATCATGGTCGGACTCGGGCTGCTATTCATCCTGCTGGCTTTCATCGGAGTGTGGAGGTCTTTCCGCGGCAGGCTGGAGACGAGCCCGCTTTTTCTCAAGGTCATGCTCTACGGCATCCCGCTGTCCTATATCGCCGTCCAACTCGGCTGGCTGGTGACGGAAATGGGGCGGCAGCCCTGGGTCGTCTACGGGCTGATGAAAACGTCGGCCGGCGTCTCTTCCTCTCTCCGGCCGTCTCAGGTGGTCGCCTCTTTGGTCGGTTTCACCGTCGTCTATGGGCTTCTGGCCGTGGTCGATGTCTATTTGCTCGCCAAGTACAGCCGCCGGGGACCTGATGATGACCTCACGGGATTTCTGAAGACGTCCCCAGAAAGGGGAGGCGTGGTATGACCTTCCAGGTCATCTGGTTCATTCTCTGGGGCACTCTCTGGGCGGTTTATTTCATGCTCGACGGGTTCGATTTCGGAGTTGGGATGCTCTACCCGTTCCTGGGCCGGAACGAAGGCGAGAAGGGGGCGATCCGCCAGTCCATCGCGCCCGTCTGGGACGGCAACGAGGTCTGGCTCATCACCGCCGGAGGGGCCACCTTCGCCGCCTTCCCTGCGGCCTACGCTTCGATGTTCAGCTATCTCTATTCTGCCCTGCTCATCATCCTGTTCGCCTTGATATTCAGGGGCGTGGCCCTGGAATTCAGGGCCAAGGGGGAATCTGCCGCCTGGCGAAAGGGCTCAGATGCGGCGTTTTTCTTGGGCAGTCTTGTGCCGGCGCTTCTCTTCGGCGTCGCCTTCGGCAACATTTTCCGGGGGCTGCCGATCGATGCGGACGGCTATCACGGGACGCTCCTCTCCCTGCTCAATCCCTATGGGCTCTGGACGGGGCTCTTTTTTGTCCTGTTGTTTTTGGTCCACGGCGCTATCTGGCTGGCGCTGAAAATCGAGGGAGACCTGGGGGAGAGGGCGCTCCGTTTTGCCCAGGGCGCTTGGTCTGCGCTCCTGGCCGCCGCGGTCATTTTCCTCGGCTGGACGACGTTTGCCACCGGGCTCAAGGACAATTATCTCCGTCGTCTCCTCTGGCTGGTCGTCCCCATCCTGGCGGTCGTTTCTCTGCTTCTGATCAAAATCTTGGCCGTTCGGAGAAAAATTGCTGGGGCGTTCTTCGCTTCCTGCACGATGATCGTTCTCGTGACCTTCGCCGGGATCATCGGGTTATTCCCTAACCTGATTCCCTCGCGCCTCGACCCGGCCTACAGCCTGACCGCCTTCAATGCTTCTTCAAGCCCCTACACGCTCCGGATCATGACCATCGTAGCGCTCATTTTTATCCCGGTTGTGATCGCCTATCAGATCTGGGTTTACCGCGTGTTCAGGAAAAAAATTGGCAGCGTTAAAGCCGCAGAATCCGAGCCCGGCTACTGACGAACCCAACCGCGAGCTCAGCTTGATTTGAGGAGACGTCTGCCATAATATATGGGGCACTATGAAGCTCGACAACACCATCAACTATATCGCTTCGGGATTGGAACGGTCGGGAACGTCCCTGCTCATGCAGATCCTGCATGCCGGCGGCGTGCCCCTGTCTTTCGACACGGAATCACGTCCTCCGGACGAAAATAATCCGCGGGGCTATTTCGAGCTCGAGGGCGGGAAGATCATCAGCCGGCTAATGAACAACACCTTTCCCCTGGCTGATTACCGGGGCCAATTCGTCAAGATCACGGCCTTCGGGCTGAAATTCCTCCCTCCCGGAAAGTATCGCGTCGTTTACACGGAAAGAAACATCGAGGAAGTCCTCGATTCCATGGAGAAGATGGCCCGGATAAAGGACCAAGACCGGGAAGAGACGAAGGCCAGCTTCATCAAGCTGAACGGGATGATCAAAGACCTGATCACCAACAGGGAGGACATCGACGTCCTGTTCGTGAATTACAACCAGATCGTCGCCGATCCGAAATCCGAGATCCGGAAGATCTGCGATTTTCTGGGCACCGGCGCAGAGAGCGAAGCTGCCATGATCGCGGCTGTGGACGCCAAGCTTTACCGGAAGCGAAGGCCGAGCGCCTGAAACGGTCCGGCGTCGCTATTTTCATTGTTTTCCCGATAATTCCGATTTATCACACTGTGACTGACTGCATCGAAACGGCTCAGATCTCAAAGAGCGGTAAATGTCTCGGCTTGCCAAGGACTCCTCAACGCACGTAAAATCCTCTGTGGCAGGCCAAACAGCCCGGGATGGAAGGAGTGGACATGAGAAAAAGGCGTCTCTTACCGGTCTTTTTTTTAGGCATCGGTTTTGTATCTGCGGTTGCGGCCGGGGAACTCAAGATCCTGGTCAATCATATCGGCTATGAGCCGGGCGGCCAAAAGTGGGCGGTTATCCAGGGCGGCCCTGAGGACCGAGTGGACGGGTTCAAGGTTGTTGACGCGGAGACGGGAAAAGAGGTTCTTTCGGGGATCCCCGCCTCCATCGGGGCGGTCCGGAAGTGGAAGGACTGGCGTTTCTGGACGGCCGATTTCAGTGCCTTGAACCAGGAAGGAAGCTATTTCATAGAGTGTGCGTCCTCAACGGAGACGCTCCGTTCCCATCCCTTCCTCATTCAGAAGAACGTCCTGGAGAGAAGCGCTCTCTCGGATGTTGTCTATTATTTCAAGAGCCAACGTTGCTCCGGGCTGCTCGACCGGGCAGACCGGACCATGAAGATCGAAGGCAAGGAGGGAGTGACCGTCGATGTCCACGGCGGCTGGTATGACGCCAGCGGAGACTATGGAAAACACCTCTCCCATCTCTCCTATTCGACCTATTTCAATCCCCAGCAGATCCCGCTTACTGCCTGGAGTCTACTGGCCTCTCACCGGGAGTTGAGCCGCCGGGGCGATGCTTATTTCAAGCAGTACCTCCGGAGGCTGCTTGACGAGGGGCTCTTTGGGGCCGACTTCCTGGTCCGGATGAAAAATCCGGCCGGCTCCTTTTATATTACGGTGTCGGGCCGGGGGCCGGAGAAAAAGCCCGAGGACCGGCTGATCACGGCCAAGGCAACACGGCACATCATCCTGACGCCCGAGACCAAGGAGAAGTTCCGCGACTACGGCAAAACGAAGATCACCGATCAGGCGTCCTATGAAGCCGGTTATCGGGAAGGCGCGGGACTGGCCATTGCCGCGCTAGCGCTTGCCTCGAGCCTCGGGGCTGCCGGAGACTTTAAGCCGGCCGATTATCTCAAAGCGGCCGAGGACGCTTTCACTTTCCTTGAGAAAAACAACCTCCTCTTTGCCAACGACGGGAAGGAAAATATCGTCGACGATTACTGCGCTCTCTTGGCTGCAGGCGAGCTGTTCCGGGCGACGAAAGCCGGCAGGTACAAAGAGGCTGCGGATAAGCGCGCCCGGAACCTGATCGCCCGGCTTACAACCAGCGGACAATATGAGGACTACTGGCGGTCGGACGACGGCGAGCGGCCGTTCTTCCATCCGGCCGATGCCGGACTTCCCTTGATCAGCCTGATGAATTATTTCGAATCCGCCGATACCGCCATGAGGGAGGAGATCCGCGACGCCGTCCGACGATCGATGGCCTTCGAGCTCGCGGTGACGGCGGAAGTAAGCAATCCTTTCGGTTACAGCCGTCAATTTGTCCAGAACAAGAATGGCGCCCGCCGGACGACTTTCTTCTTCCCCCACGACACGGAAACGGCTCCCTGGTGGCAGGGGGAGAACGCCCGGTTGGGCTCGCTGGCCGCCGCGGCGCGCCTGGCTTCGAGGATCTTCGCCGAGGACCCGGGATTCCAGGCCGGGATCAGGGCCTTCGCCCAAAATCAGCTGAACTGGATCCTCGGCCTCAACCCCTTCGACAGCTGCATGCTCTACGGCCGGGGGAGGAACAACCCGGAATATATGTTCTTCGATTCATATGAATACATGAACGCCCCGGGCGGCATCTCCAACGGCATTACGGCCGGATACGCCGACGAGGAGGATATTGATTATAACCTCCACTTCGCGGTCACCGGCAAGGACGACGACTGGCGCTGGACGGAGCAGTGGCTGCCGCACGCCTCCTGGTTCCTGTTCGCCGTCGCGATCGGCGGCGATTGATTGCCCGCCGGGCTAGCAGCCGAGCTTCCAGACTTCCCCTTCTTTTTTCAGGACACAGACAGACTTTTTATCGGCCTTGATGTCTATCTTCGTATCGAGCGGCTGCGGTGCGAACATGATGCGGAGCGTATAGGAGCCTTCCTTGAGTTTAACCTCGTCACCGCCGACGATCCCCCGAGCAACCTCTTCGCCCTTCTCGTTCAAGACAACATACTCGACCTGCAGAGTCTGCTCCAGGGCAAAGAGAAGCTCGCCGGCGTTCTTGGCATCGAGATAGCGGCCCTCTGTCGACTTGGCGATGGCCTCGAGCTCGGCGCGCGCTTCTTTCTCCTTGATGTCAAACCCGACGATATGGACCTTGAGCTCAAGGCCCGATGTCTTGATGGCCGGGGCGACGGACATGATATCGCCGTTGCAGCTCTCGATCCCGTCGGTGACGAGGATAACCGAACCGTTGGGGATCTTCTCGAAATCCTTGATCGCTTCCAGAACGGAGTGGACCAACGGCGTCTTGCCCTTGAGCTGGATCTTGTTGACGGTGTCGACGAGCTGGGCTTTGGCCAGCGGTCCGATGGGGACGAGGAGCTCGGTATCGGTGCAGGCTCGCTTGTCGTTGAGCCCGTGGCGGTGGCCATAAACGCGCAGGCCGACGTTCATGGACTCCGGCAGCCCGTTGATGATCTGGGTCAGGACCTTGCGGGCGATGGTGATCTTCGCTTCACCGGCGATCTGCCCCCACATCGAGTTGGATGCGTCCATGATGATCTCGACGTTCTGGCTGGCCTCTTTCTCCGCGCCTTTTTCAAATTCCACTTTGATCATCCCTGAGCCAAGGCGCTTGACCGGCGACATATAGATCGGGACATGCCCGCAGCAGAACTCCAGCATGAGCGCGCCAAGGGCGACTCTGTAGACATCGAGTTTCTCTTCGTTCCTTGCCCCATCCCAGGTTCCGTCGGCATTCTGGTGATCGACGAGGAAACGGCATACCCAGTCCTTCCAGATGCGCCAGTCGTCCCCTCCGGCCAGGTACATGACGCGCGTCCCATAATACCAGTAATAGAAGGGATAGCCGTCACCCGGCTCTTCTCCATTCCACCGCGGAGCGAAGTCCTGCATGAAACGGATGGCGGGGGGAATCATCGGGTCCTTGGGATATCCGGAGAGCTGAAGGGAGAGCGCGCCCATTCCGGCCCGGGCGCAGGATGACCCTGCGTCACCGGGAGCGTTATACCTGAACGACCCGTCATTTTTCCCCTGGAGAGACCTGACAAAACCGGCTGCTGCCGGAAAGACATGATCAGGGACAGAAAAGCCTGCGTTCACAGCGGCCTTAAGGGCGAGGACCTGCCAGCCCGTTACGGAAAGGTCGGAATCCGTGCTGTCCGGGCTATAACGCCATCCTCCATAATTGCGGTTATCGGTCTGGATGGGTCCGCCGAGTGTCTCCGGCTTGTGCTCGGTATTATGAGCCCGGAGGATCAATTGAACCGCTTCCCGGGCGATGGGTTCCAGGCTTTCATCATTCAGGTCGACCAGGGCTTCAATGATCGCAAGGGTGGCGATCGCGTGCTGATACATCTCCTGCGTGCCGAACGTGCCCCCCCGGCTGGCGGCGTCCCTCGAGCCCTCTGGATACTTCGAACTCGGGATGTATTTGGATTTTAGAAAGGCGAGGGCCGCCTTGACGTTGGCCGAATAATCCTTCTGGACACACTTGCCCCCGACGAAGGCCATTACGGACAACCCCGTGTAAGCCTGTTGATAGCGCCCCCAGGAGCCGTCTTTTTCCTGATTGGCCGCGAGCCAATCGAGCGTTTTGACCAAGGCTTGTTGCACCTCCTCGGGCGAGGCCGGGGATTTTTGCGGCTTTCCGGCGTAGAGCGTGTATTCGGCGCCCGTAGCCTGCCCGCTCCGGACTCGGACTCTCAGATAATAAGTCCCCGGCTTGAACTTCATCTTGACGATCTCTTCACCTTGGCCGGCTTCTCCCTGCCGGGAATCGTCCAGCCGGCTTTCTTTGAGGTCGAGGAGTTCAAGATTCCATATCACCCCGGAAACGCCGGAGAGCTGGATGACCAGAATATCGGGGCCCGGCGCGGGAACATTCAACACGTAGTGATCCCGGTCATCTTTCGCATTGATGTGCCCGGTGAGGGGCGCGTTCAAGTTGATCTCGTTGGCTCGTTCGGTATCGTTGTTCGACTCGGCTTCCTGATTTTCTTGCCAGGGTCCGAGGAGGCGAGTGTTGAGGATGTACTTATCCGTGATATTCTTTTGATAGCCCTTCACCCAAATATAATAGGTGCCCTCGGTGACGGTGAAATACGACACGGATTCCGCTTCGTCTTTTTTGGTGTCGTTGACATCCCAAAGCGTCTTATACTCCTGGTCAAGAATCTGGAGCCGGCTATCTGTCCCGGGGACGGCGCTGACGGCGATTTCGATATTATTTTTGCCCGGCTGATCGACTATGAGCTTGTAATAATCTTCATCGCCGTCATTCAAGAAATAACCTTCCCGACTCTGCCCGAGCCGGAGTTCCGTCGCGTCTTCTTTCCGGTTATTGGGTTCCGCTTCTGTCCCTTCCTGCCAGGGCCCCAGGATTTTGGCGCTTAACGTATACGGATCTTTGGTGTTAGCCTCCCGGGCCCATGCATTGATATAATAGATACCCTGGGCCAAAGCCAGGTTGAAGATGGATTCCGGACCGTTCTTGTCGGTCTCGTTCACACTCCAGATCGTCCCTCCTTTATCATTGTAGAGATAGACCTGTCCGTTGACTTCCGGCACCGCCGAGAGGTCGATTTGGACGAGAGTCTTCTCTGGCGCGTCAATGGTCAGCTTGTAAAAGTCCTCGTCGCGCTTGTGATTGAAATATCCCTGAACGCTCTGGCCGAGCTCAAGGTCATTGGCCCTCTCGCGGCTGTCATTCGATTCGGATTCCCAGCCTTCCTGCCAAGGGCCTGTGATTTTAACGCTCAAAGTGTATTTTTCCTTGGCCGTTTTTCCGCTGGCGTAGGTTCGGACGTAGTAGATGCCGGGTTCGACGGGAAAATGTGTTATGGATTCGGGTTCGCTCTTCGGCGCATCGTTGATTTGGACGAGCCCTTGGCCCCGGGCGTCAAGAAGGTACAGATAGGTGTCGACCCCCGGCACGGCGGATTGGTCAACCTGAAGGTAATTTTTTCCCGGTTGATCGATCGTGAGCTTGTACCAATCATCGTCATTATCTCTCTGGAAATAGCCGTTGATGTTGTCTCCGATACGGATCTCCTGCGCTTGGTCGCGATTGTCGTTGGGCTCGGCTTCGGTTTTGACCTGGACCTGAGCAGACGAAAAAAACAACGATGTCAGCAGGAGCGAGGAAAAACATAAAAGTCGGAAGCTTCTGAATCTCGGTTTTGCCATCGTTAAGAACTCCTTTTCACTCCAAGGTCCACTTGTCCTGGGCTTTCTTGAGCGTGTAAGTCTCTGTCGCACCCGACTTGATTGTCACCTTGGTCTCGAGAGGAACCGGAGAGAGCAGGACACGCACGGTGTACGTGCCTTCCTTGAGTTTGACCGCTTCCCCGCCGACAACCCCTCGTCCGGCTTCCTCGCCCTTTTCATTGAGCACGACATACTCGAGCTTGAGCGTCTGCTCCAGGGCCGAGAGAAGATCACCCGCATTTTTAGCATCAAGATATCGTCCTCCAGTGGATTTGGCGATGGATTCAAGCTCCGCCCGCGCTTCTTTCTCCTTGATGTCGAACCCGACGATATGGACCTTGAGTTCCAGGCCGGCTGACTGAATGGCCGGCGCGATCGACTTGATGTCGCCGTTGCAGCTTTCGATGCCGTCGGTAATGAGGATGATCGAGCCATTGGGAATTTGCTCGAAGTCCTTGATCGCTTCAAGCACAGATAAGACGAGAGGGGTCTTGCCCTTGAGTTGTATTTTATTGACGGTGTCGATGAGTTGCCCCTTTGCGACCGGGACGATAGGGACAAGAAGCTGGGTGTCCGTACAAGCCTTGGGATCGTTCAGGCCGTATCTGTGGCCATAAACGCGCAGCCCGACATTCATGGAATCGGGCAGCCCATTTATAATCTGCGCCAGGACCTTCCTGGCGATGGTGATCTTCGCTTCACCAGCGATCTGCCCCCACATCGAATTCGAGGCGTCGAAGACGAACTCGACATTCTTGGCGGTTTCGGGTGCGGCTTCTTTTTCGAAGACGACCGTGAGGGTGGCTATTTCGGCGACTTTAGGCATATAGGCCGGCCTGTAGCCGCAGCAGAACTCGAGCATCATAGCGCCCAGGGCCGTCGTGTAGATCGTCCCGATGTCGGCCTCGCTGTCCGCGCCTTCCCAGCTTCCGTCGCTGTTCTGGTTATCGACGAGCATCCGGCAGGTCCAGTCCTTCCAAATGCGCCAGTCGTCGCCCCCGGCGATCAGCATGGCCCGGGTTCCATAATACCAGTAATAGAAAGGATAGCCGTCACCCGGCTCCTCGAGGTTCCAGGTGGGCGCGTGGTCCTGCATGAAGCGGAGCGCCGGTGCCACGCAGGGATCCTCGGGATATTCGCAGAGCTGCAGTGTCAGCGACCCCATGCCCGCCCGGGCGCAGGATTCCCCGCCGGGAGACTGGTAGCCGAAGGTGTGTTCCCTTTCGCTGTAAACGGACCTCGCATATTTCGCCGCCAGTTCAAAGCACCAGTCGGGCACATTGAAACCAACGTTCTTGGCCGCTCGAAGAGTCAGGATCTGCCAGCCGGTGACGGAGATGTCACTGCCGGTGCTTTCCGGGCTGTAGCGCCATCCGCCGTAGCTGTCTTCATCCTGGTTGATCGGGCCGTCCAAATCCGCCGGCTTGTGCTCGGTGTTTTGAGACTTGATGATGACCTGAATGCCCTGTTCGGCCATCGGCTTGAGCTTTGTCTCTTTGAGTTCCGAGAGAGCCTCGATGACAGCCAGGGTCGCGATGGCGTGGGTGTACATCCCGTCCGATTCGGCCTCCCAGCTTGCCTGCGGCCCTCCGTCGTAAAGAAGTCCGTCGTCAAAATGGGATTGGACATAGCCCAGACCGGCCCGGATGCTCCGGGAATAATCCTGACCGGTGCAGTTGCTTCCGATCAAAGCCAGTATGGCCAGGCCGGATTTCCCGACATGGTCCTCGTCATAGTAACCTTCTTCTGTCTGCTTGGAGACAAGGTAATCGAGCGCTTTGCGGAGGGCTTCGGTCACCTCACCTGGAGAGGCGGGGGATGCAGTCGGCTTTCCGGCGCGGAGGGTATAGGGTTGATTCGGATTGGTTCCATCGGCTTCGATCCCGATAAAATATTTTCCCGGCCGCTGCTTCATCCTGACGATTTTTTCCCCTCGGCCTTCCCTGTTTTTGTCGATTGAGACTAAGGGGTCGCCCGAGCCGGGAGCCTCATAAAGACTCAGGTCAAGGTCGATCTCGGGGAGGCCGGAAACCTCGATGACCAGGATGTCCAGCCCGGGCGCCGGGACGGTCAATGCATACCAGTCTGCGTCGCCGTCTTCATTGACAAATCCCTTGATTTCCTCGTTCAAGGTGAGCGGGTTGGCCTGCTTGGCCTCGTCATTCGGCTCTTTTTCGGCGGCCTGCTGGGCGCTCACAGGAACGATGGGCCATGCCGCCATGGTGAGGACCGATAAAACAAGAATGGGGATCCTTTTGAAAAGGACGTTTCTCATGGAAAACCTCCTCTCTTGCCGGGCGCCGCCGTCTCTTCTTCAGGAGGACCGGCGCGAGGCTTTTTTAATCTTCGGCCTGGCTCAGATAATAATTGAGGATCGTCGTCGAGGCGCAGGCGAAACCCTTGGCGAAATTCTCGCACCAGCCCTGGCTGATCTTGACGCCCGCCTCGATCTTGATCTCATAGGCCAGCTTGAAACAGTCCTCCATCTCGAGGGCGATGAATTCCACTCCCGCCGAGATCTTTTTCTCGAAGCCGGGGCACATGTACGCCCGGATGTTTTTCATGTATGCCTTAGCTTCCTGCAAAGCCGCCTTGTTCATCTCCCCGTGCTTGAGGATCATCCCGGCGATCAGCCATTGGGTGTCCACGGCTCCAACCATGGCGCCGATGACGAAGCCCATCTTGGTCTGGAGGGGACCTTTGGCATCCACAAGCGCTCGCTGCACCATGGCCTGGTGGAGGCCGGAGTCCATCACCCCGACGGTTTCCATCGTCACCGGGTCGATGTCCCACCATCCCCAGCGTTCTTTGCCTTGCCAGGGGACGCCCTTCTCGGGGAGGACGGCGATTCGGCCGGAATCCAGGACCGCATCAATCTTTTGGGCGACTGATTTGGGCAGGCTGATCTTATGAAGGTCCTCCTTTTCGAGCGACGAAAACATCCGGATAGGAATGTTCTTCTTCTCCGCTTCCTGCATCAGGACGGCGGTGGTCAGCGCGGGCTGCCCCGCGAGAAGCTCGAGGAGCTTCCCTTCGAGCGTGGATTCCATCACCCCCCGGCCATACAAGAACGTGCCTTTCATGGCCAATGCTTGGCCGGGGTAGGGGACGGCTTCCACCCGGTCCTGTCTCAGGTCGAAGCTCGCCTCGGATCTCTCTTGATCGCCGGCAAATGACGTGATGAGGATGCGGGGGACTTGGTAATAGGCGTAAACGGAAAGGGCCTCCGCCTCTTTCCCGGTTTGGTCGTCCGAGGTCGAGGCAAAGATCATGTTGATCAAATGTCCTAGCTCGGGCCCCAATTTCTCTTCAAGCTCGGCGCTTTTTTCCAACGTGCTTTGGTCGAATTCCTTCGATTTAAGAGTCCGCTTGATCTCATCAACGCCTGATTTGACGTCATTGAGCAGGTCGCTGTCGGAGACGTTATTCAGCTTGTCTTGCCAAGCTTCCGGCGGTATTCTGTTTCCGGCAATGAGGATGGCGTGCCTCTGGAAGAGGGGAGGCTCGCTTTCTTTCCCGGCTTTCTCGAAAAGAATCCGTTCGGATTGGGAAACGATCTCTCCCAAGCTCTCGAATCTTAGCCTGAGAACGAGCCGGCTGATCGGTTCTTTCTCGGCGGAAAACCGGCCTTCAGCCGCTTCCTCTCCGCCGATCGTCAGGGCGGCGTTGTAAAGGACCTTTTCCTCGGCCTTGTCTTTCTTGGGTTGGGATGCCCGTCCGCCCAGGGCGCCGAAGAGACCCCCGACTGCGCCGCCTTCCTTCTCCTCCTCCTCTTCTTCTTCACCGGATGAAACACCCTGAAATTCCGCCACGATGGCGAGGGAGAGCGGCTGGTTGGCCACCTCTTCCATCGGCCCGTCCCAGGAGAAAACGGACTCGGCCTCCCCAGAGTCGCCGGCCGTGGACTCCAGGGACATCCAAGCCCATGTTTTCAGAGATTCGCCGGAGAAATCATAGGTCTCTTTCGGGGAGGCGAAAGCGCGTCCTGGTTCGGCTGTTGGAAAACTGGGGTCCAAGTTCAGCCAGTCGTCGCCGTTTTCCATCTGAACCCAGAAATGACGCCTCACCGCCGAGATCAGGTCGGCATCTTCAACCGGAACTGAGATCGGGACATCGCAGCTATAAGAAAATGCCTCTGTCGCCGGGAAAAGGCTTCCCAGGAGGTTTTTTGCCTCCGCATCATCGAGGTCTCCTTCGGCGATTCGGACGGTTTTGCCGCTGTCCTGGAGGATTTGGGCCAGAAGCGATGCCTTTTCCAGGGAATTCCCGCTCCGGCCCCAGCGGACGCCTTCGGCGGTCTTGAGTGGATACCTGGATGCCTCCGTCCGGATGGAATCCCGGACGAACGTGAAGGCTTCTTCCCAGTCGCCTCCGGCTTGCCAGGACTCCGAAGGGTCCGCTCCCCGGTCCTCCACCTTTTCCTGTTCAGAAGCAGCCGCTAGCTGATTAAACGCGGCCTGGTTCTGCAGGCCCTCCTGCTTTTTTCCGGAACAAGAAAACACAAACATGAGGACAATGGCTGCTGCCGTCCAGATCGAAGTCTTTTTCAACGTCGTCATTATTTCTCCTCCTCTCCAGCTTTCTCTTGGGGCTTCCTATTTCAAACCGGGAAGCGCCAGCTTCCCCTCGCTTTCATAACCGCGGTAGTGAAGATACGCCGGTGCGGCCTCGGTGTCATAAGCCAATTCAAAGCGAATGAACGTCTGCGGGGGCGCGATGAACGGCTCGGGTGGACGGCGCAAGAGCTCCGCGGTGGCCGACTCGTCGAATTCGATTCTTTCGCCGTCTGCTTCGATCATGAACTGGGGAGCTGTCTGGATCTCGATTCCGCTCCCGACGAGAGATTGGATGCCGAGGTCAAGGATGACTTTTCCTGCTTCCCGCCGGGCCCCAAAGACTCGGATTTCCATTGTCTTTCCATCGTGGTGAGTGGCGAACGCCTTCGGAAGCTTCATGGTGAAATCCGGGCTCAGCGGAAGCGAGTAGACTTTGTTCTGGATGCGGATGCCGAGAGCGAGATCTTTGTCGTCTGCCGGAACAAGAAAACGGAGCTGCTGGGTCTGGAAAACCTCGGGCGTGAAACGGACATAGCCGTCCTCTGTCGTCGTCGCCCCGACGCAATAGTATAAGAATCCGTCCTTTGTCTGCGTCCAGATGTATGCCGTCGGCTCGATCTGGATGATGTTCTTGACGTTCCCTCCCTGGGACAAGCTCTTTCCGCCCAGGTCGATAACGGCGTACCGCCACCCTGCGGGCGCATCTTCCTCCTCGAAGTCCGGACGGAGATCCATCTTCAGGGCGGCCAGCTCGATCAGGTTGTCCTTGATGCTTCCCAGCGCTTTTCCCGGCGCCCCGCCCTTTCCCAGGGCCAGCTCAACATCGCCGCTTATCGGAACAAGGATGTGGCCGTTGGAGTAGTCGAAGAGCTGGAAGGCCAGGTTTTCACTTCCGTCTGGAATCAGGAAGGCCAGGCTGAGCCGCTTTTTCTCCCCGAGCTTGGCGACCGAAAATTCCCCCTGGGGATTCGCTCCGCCCGGGACTTCTTTGGTAGCTCCGTCGAGGGAGACGCTCTGCCCATCGGCCAGGCAATAGATGTGATCGAAGAGATTGGGGATCAGGTAGGGCACATCGATATCGACGTATTCTTCCTTTGTCTCCTTTTTCTTGCCGGTCAGGCCGCCGATACCCATGGTCCGGTCCGGCTTCTTTTCCAGATCGCTCTTTTTGACTTTCTGCTTGGGGTGGATATTCTCCCATTCCGTCTCGAGGACCAGGTAGGCTTTGCCTCCCGGGGCCTCGCGCCCGGCCAGTTCCGGCTCGACGCTGGACCTGATGATCCTGATCCGAGCCGCCTTATTCGCCGGCTTGACTTGGCTGTTTGCAGCGGGGGCAAAGCCAAGCAGGAGGACCAGGCAGGATATGATAGCAATCGCGTTTCTATGCATTCGTTTTCTCCTTCCGGGACAATCGCAGCGAAAAAGCCTTAGAAAGGACACAACGCATCTTTATCTTTTCCTAACCCCGCTTCTTTTTTGATATTCGATTTTGAGCGAAAAGTCAATCGGCGGCTTCAGCGGATGCGCGGATAGAAGTTGCTGTGCCATTTCAGGCGTGTCGGACGGCCGTCAGGACCCATCTCGAAGACTATCTCTTCCCCGAGTTCCTCATCATCTCTTATCCGCCGAAACGTGTGCTCCCCTGTTTTCTTGAGCTTGGTAATGGATTTCAGGGGGTTCATGGTTGGTAGGCCCATGGATGCCAGGCCGCCTTCCCAGGTGATAACGGCAAGCTCGCCGCTCCAGGCTTTGTATGTTCCCAGATACTTATTCAGTTCTGCGTCTGGCTCCTCGGGGGCGTCCGGTTTCTTGACAGCGTTCTTAATGGCTGGAGCTACCAAGTCATAAAGGTTCTGCGAATAAGCGCCGGAGGACGCCTCGTGTGCGTTGGACAGGAATATCGTCGCCACCTTTTCCTCCGGCCGGAGGAGGACTGAAGACCGGAAGCCGGGGCAGGACCCGCCGTGTCCGACGAAGATTTTGCCGTCGCGGCGCCAGACGCTGAACCCGAGCCCCCAGGTGGTCTCGAAATCCGGCTCCACCCAGTGAATCCGGTACATCTCTCGAAGGGTGTTGGCGCTCAGGATTTCAGTGTCCCCTTTTTTGATAAGCCGGAACTGCCAGGAGGCGAAGCGCGCCAGGTCTTCGGCGGTGGAGGCGAATCCGGCCGCCGGCGCGATGCCGCGAACCTGGAAGAAGGGCATCCCTTGAGGCTCGCCGTCGCGCGTCAGGATGCTGTATCCCGTGGCCAGACGGATTCCCCGCTGGTCGGAGGGGATCTCGGGCGTCGTGCCGGTCAAGCCGAGCGGGCCGAGGATGTGGTGCTTCACATATTCGTCGTAGGGCTCACCCGAGGCGGCCGCCACGACCTCGCCGGCCAGGGTGAGGCCCAGGTTAGAGTACTGAAAATGGCTCTCAGCCGGGTAGAGCGTCTGCTGGCTGGCGATTTTTTCTCGGACCTCGTCCCGGGTCGGGAAAACATAGTCCGGCGCAGACCAGTAAGGGTACTCGGATTCCCGGGGCAGCCCGGAGGCATGGGTAAGGAGTCCCTCGATGGTGATTTCAGGACCTTCCGGAGACGTCTTCTGGATCTTGAACCAGGGCAAATGTTTCTTGACAGGGTCATCGAGGCGGAGCTTTCCGGCGTCACGTAACTGCATGACTGCGATGCTGGTAAAAAGCTTGGAGATCGAACAGATGCTGTAAATGGTTCCGGCCGTAGCGGGGGTCTTTTTTGACAGGTCTGAATAGCCATAGCCGCCGCTCCAGAGAACCTCTTGGTCAGAGACGATGGCGGCGGAGACACCCGGGATGCCGTCATAGGCGCGCTGGGCTTCAAGCCATATCCGGGCCGCTTCGAGAGCGGTCTGGACCCGGGGGTCGGAGGCGAGTGTGTCGGCCGCCGCCCCCGTTGCGCCGAAGACAACAGATAACACGACAACGACAACGAAACGAATCCTTCTCATGGTGACCTCCTCACGACAAACTTATGGAAAGGCCGTTCTTCCTTGAATTCGGCATATCCCGGTTCAATCCTCCGGACTGCGAGGCACTAGTTCATGATCCTCCGCAGCTGGACGGGCGCGGCGTGTCTCTGCCTGACCTTGTGGTTCAGGAATTCCACGAACACGGAGAAGGCCATGGCAAAATAGATATATCCCTTGGGGATGTGAAAATCCAGCCCTTCGCCGACCAGGCTCACCCCGATCAGGATGAGAAAACTGAGGGCCAGTATCTTGATCGTCGGATGGCTTTCGATGAAACGGCTGATCCCATTGACCGAAAGCATCATCACGATCACGGCGATGACGATGGCCAGGACCATGACCCCCACCTGCCTGGCCATTCCGATAGCCGTGATCACCGAATCAAGCGAGAAGATGATGTCCAGGATCATGATCTGGACAACGACGAAGAGGAACGTCCGGCCGCCGTGGCCGGATTTTTTTATCTCCGGGGCTTCGAGGTTTTCGTGAATTTCGAACGTGCTCTTGGCCAGAAGAAAGAGGCCTCCCGCCAAGAGGATGATGTCCCGGCCGGAGATCTCGTGCCCGAGCGCTGCAAAGAGCGGCCGGGTGAGCTTCAGCACCCAGGCCAGAGACAGGAGCAGGGCGATCCGGCTGAGCATGGCCAGGGCGAGACCGATGACTCGCGCTCTCTGGCGCTCGCTATCCGGAAGACGGGAGGCGAGGATGGAGATGAAAACGATATTGTCGATGCCCAAAACGATCTCGAGGGTGGTCAACGTAACCAGCGCGATCAGGGCCTGGGCGCTCCACAATGATTCCATGGTCAGTCTCCTTGGGGATCAGTTGATTTTAAAATTCTTTTCTTCGTTCGTCCAGTCGGAGTATAATCAGATCCTCAATGAAGGAAAAGGCTGCAATCTTGATCCGGCCCGAAGAGCCTCGTGACTTCGCCGCCATCCGAGAAATTCATCAGCTGTCATTCGGGAGGGAAAACGAGGCTGCTCTTGTCGAGAAAATTCGGGGCAGTCGCGATTTCGTTCCGGGCCTCTCTTTGGTGGCCGATTTCGAAGGCCGGGTGGCCGGACATGTTCTGTTCTGCCGGATCTGGATCCGGCCTGCCGATCCGAAGCTCCCGGAAGAAATTTCTTTAGCCCTGGCGCCGCTGGCTGTTCATCCGGATTTCCGGAATAAAGGCATTGGATCCGAACTCGTCACCCAGGGGCTAAAAATTTGCCGGCAGTATGGCCATAGCCTGGTGATCGTGGTGGGAGAGCAGAGCTATTATGCCCGTTTTGGATTCGTCCCTGCCCGGCCCAAAGGGCTGGAAGTGCCGTTCCCGGTTCCGGAGAGGGCCTTCTTGGTCGCCGAGATTATTCCTCATCCTGGGCCGGGAATCAAGGGGACCATTCGCTATCCTCCGGCGTTTATGGATGTGGTCTGAGGAACTGAAAAAATTTTCCATCCTGGGAACGACGTCAGATGACCCGCTACAACATCCTGAACGGCTTCGCTCCGCCGCAGTCCGGACACTGGTTAAACAACCCTCATGCGGACGATATCGACTTCCAGATAGAGGCCGATTTCGCCGGCCTGATGAGTCCGGGTATGCCCAACTCGGCCGCCCTGATCTGTGATGAGGTCAGGCTTGATGAGGATGCGGGGGGGGGGAAATTCTCTTGCCGACTGCCGACCGGGTCCGGAAGCCGACACCCTTCTGGCGCTACCAGCTCAAGCCAGAGCAACACCGGGTTCGAGTCAGACTGCTGAACCCTGTTCCGGGTCTGGGGCTGCGACTTTCCGATGTCGTGATATACGGCGCGCGTGGTTCCTCCATCTGAGGATGGGATTCCTTGCCTATCGAGAGACCTCTCTTGAGGTGGAATGGGTGGCGCGGAGCTAGTCCCCGCCCGCCCGCAGCGAAAATTCCGGAGGCGCCCCTGAAGACTCTGAATTTAGCCCATTAACCCCTCCTGCCTCCCCTGAGCAATCAGGGGAGGTCTTAGATAAGTGAGTGCCTCCGTAGCGGTCTGTGGGCGGGTCTTAAGCGAGGACGGACGGGGACGCGCCGTGACAGGTCCCATTCCCAATAAAAAAATTACTTTCTCTGGCTGATGGATCGTTGCTCCTTTTCCGGGGCTGTGATATAAGCGCCATATTTGGATATTTTTTTGGAAGGAGGGCTTCGATCATGAAAAAGAACAAGCGGTTGGCCGGTTTTCTCGTTATCCTGGCCATCGCTTTGGCGGCTTGTCAGGCTGAGAGGAAAGGGGAGACAGGAAGGGAATACAACGGCCCTTATCAAGGCGCTTTCTTGAACCGGGTGGCTTTCCCTATCGGTGGGATCGGGGCGGGCATGTTCTGCCTGGAGGGGACGGGAGCGATATCGCATCTTTCGGTCCGGAATGTCATCCAGTTTTTCAACGAGCCCTGCACCTTCGCCGCCGTGTGTGTGAAGGGTGAGACGAATGTGGCCAGGGTCCTCGAGGGACCCGTCCCGGGATGGAAGATTTTCGGGGCCGCCGGGACGGGAAATGGCGCCTCCGGGATGAGCTACGGGCTGCCGAGATTCAAAGAGGCCTCATTTCTGGCCCGCTTTCCCTTCGGTTCGGTCGCTCTTAAGGATCCCGGTATTCCGTTGGAGGTGAGCCTGACCGGTTGGAGTCCCTTCGTCCCGGGTGACTCCGATAATTCCAGCCTTCCCGTCGGCGGCCTGGAATACTCCTTCAGCAATCCCACAGGCACGGCCGTCGAGGCGGTCTTCTCCTTCAACACCAAGAACTTCATGGCCACGGCGGAGGAACACAATGGAGTCCGACCCATCAAGAACGGCTTTGTTCTCTTCCAGGAAGGGACGCAGGAAAAACCGGAAGACCAGGGAGCCCTGGCCGTCTTTGTCGATGATGACAATGCCGTTGTCGATCACGGCTGGTTCAGGGGCGGCTGGTGGGATGCCGTGACCCTGGCCTGGAAGAACATCCAGGAAGCCAAGCGGATGGCCAACCTTCCCCAGGAAGGAGTCAGCCCCGGAGCGTCGCTTTTTGTTCCCCTCACCATCTCTCCCGGTGAAAGGAAAACCGTCCGGGTCATGCTGGCCTGGTATGTTCCCGTCACCAATCTGCGCTACGGCCGGGATCCCGAAGGCGCCCCGAAAGCGGAGCAGGCGTCCTGCTTTTCGTCTGCCTATCATGTGCCCTGGTACGCCGGCAAGTTCAACAGCCTGGAAGAGATCGCCGACTACTGGCGCCTCAAGTATGACCTCCTGCGCGAGAAATCCGCCCTGTTCAGGGACGTGTTTTATGACACGACGCTTCCCGCCGAGGTCATCGAGGCGGTCGCGGCCAACCTGACCATCCTCAAGTCGCCGACGATCCTCAGGCAAAAGGACGGACGCCTCTGGTGTTTCGAGGGATGCTCGGACGACAGGGGATGCTGCCACGGATCATGCACCCATGTTTGGAACTACGCCCAGGCGATCCCGCATCTTTTCCCGGACCTGGAAAGGAGCCTCCGCCAAACGGAGTTCACCGACAGCCAGGACGAGCACGGGCATCAGACCTTCCGGTCGGCCCTGCCGATCCGCCCCGTGACCCACGATTTCCATGCCGCGTCGGACGGGCAGCTCGGGGGGATCATGAAGGTTTACCGTGACTGGCGCATCGCCGGGGACACGGAATGGCTGAAGAATCTCTGGCCCAAGGTCAAGATCAGCCTGGATTACTGCATCCGTACCTGGGACCCCCGGGGGAGGGGAGTCCTCGAAGAGCCCCATCACAATACCTATGATATCGAATACTGGGGGCCGGACGGCCACTGCAGCAGCTTTTACCTGGGCGCACTGCAGGCGGCCGTCGAGATAGGTACGGCTCTCGGGGAGGATGTGTCCTCATACCGCGGCCTTCTCGAAAAGGGGATCCAGGTCCTGGAGAACGAGCTCTACAACGGCGAATATTTCATCCAGAAGATCCAGACGGAAGGATTGGACGCTAAGTTCGAACCGATCGATTATTCCTCCAACGGCCCCGGGTATAATGACACCATCAATATCCTCAACCAGGAGGGCCCCAAATACCAGTACGGGGACGGATGCCTCTCCGACGGAGTTCTCGGCTTCTGGATGGCCAGAGTGTGCGGGATAGGAGAGATCGTCAGCCCCGACAAGGTCCGGAGCCATCTCGCAGCCGTCCACAAACACAACCTCAAGCATGACCTGAGCGAGTTCGCCAATCCCCAGCGGCCCGCCTTCGCCGCCGGGAATGAGGGCGGCCTGCTCCTTTGCACCTGGCCGCGGGGAGGCGAGCTCTCGCTCCCCTTCGTCTACAGCAACGAGGTCTGGACGGGCATCGAATACCAGGTCGCTTCCCATCTGATGCTGGAAGGGATGGTCGAGGAAGGGCTGGAAATAGTCCGGGTCTGCCGCGACCGCTATGACGGGGCCGTCCGCAACCCGTTTAACGAATACGAGTGCGGCCACTGGTACGCCCGGGCCCTAAGCAGCTACGGCCTTCTCCAGGGCCTGACGGGAGTCCGGTACGATGCCGTCGCCAAGGCGCTCTATATCGATTCACGGGTGGGCGACGATTTCAGGACGTTTTTAGCGACGGCTTCGGGGTTCGGGACGGCCGGGTTGAAAGCCGGGAAGCCGTTCGTGAAGATGAAGGCGGGAACACTCGACATCGAGCACGTCTTTGTTTCCGGAGTCAAAAAAGACCTGTAAGGGAAGGCGGCCCGCCTCGAACCGGTCTGGAAATTCAATCTCTGGGACACGACCATGACCCTGTATCGCGTCCCGGAGTGGAGCAGGAAGCATCGCTTTGTGTTGGACTCGTGTTCCGATATAATGATCCCATGGCTGCGCTGAGCGTGGGCCGGTGTGCCCTCCTCCTGCTCGTCCTGACGACCGCCGCCTATGCGCAAACAGAGCCATGGAATCCCATCTCGTTCACCTCCGGCGGAAAGGACTATCGGCTGGTCGTCCGCTGCATGCCGTCTGGAGGAAGCTTCGTCGTCCTTTCCGACGGGAAGAGGGAGACCGTCCTGGGCTGGGCTGGAAGTGAAAGCCTATTCCCCGTCGCCCAGGTCTCCGGGGACCGCTTCCATATCCTCTGGGTTCACTACCTGGATGGACATACGGGCCTCGGGCTTTACGACTCCGAGACGAGGTTGTCCCTCATCATTCCCCTCCCGGGATTGAAATTTGCCGGATCGCCCATCCTCGTCGAACAGGACGGACAGCCCGCCGGGTTGGTCTTCCTGGGCAATGCATCCGACAACGACGATATTTTCTTCTTCAACTTGATGGCGAATAGCCTCACTAACATCACCCGGACGCCTTGGTCCGAGAAATGGTTCGCGACAGAGGCCGGTCCGGAGGGGATTCTCCTCCGGGCCAACAGCCTCTGGGACCGAGCCCAATACCTGCTGCGCCCCGGGGAGATGGCTTTCCGCTGGCTAGGCAGCGAATCCCTCAGAGGCCCAGAACCGAGGGCGGAGTTCCCGGCGACCATCGAGCAGGACTGCCGGCCCGCGAACACCTATGCTGCGTTCGGCGACAGCATCACCTACGGGATAATGCGCATGGTGGACCTGGAAGGCGAGATTCATCCCGAGCTGGCCTACCCGGAGCGCATGAGGGAGGCGCTATCGACGCTCTACGGCCCGGCGTTTCCCCTCAACCTGGGTATTCCCGGAGACTCGACCTATGACGGGGCCCTGCGGGTCGATCGCGACCTTGAGGCCCTCAACGCCCTTTACTTCGTCCTGATGATGGGGACGAACGACTGCATCTCCGGCTGGTTCTCCGTCGATTCCAGCATGGAGAACCTCGCCTATATCATCGATGCCGCCGCGGAACGGGGGATGAGGGTTATTGTCTCGACCATCCCGCCGCGCAAGGACATTTTCGGAGAAAGTCCGTTCGTCTTGGCGAACATCGCCGCGTTCAACCAGGCAACCGCCGCTCTCGCTGCCGAGAGAGGGATCGGGTTCATCGACACGCACGGGACCTTCATGGAGACCGATCCCCCGGACGGGTGGAAGGCCCTCCTCGAAGACATCGGGGGCAATCATCCGAGCCCGACCGGTCACATCGTCATCGCCGGCCTGTTCGCGGACGTCCTGGCCGCCTATCCCCCGCTCGTCCCGAGCGGCATCGAGAACGTCTCGACAGAATGGCCCGTCGTCCGGCGGTTCCGCTGGGACCGGGGCTGCGAATCCGACCTCTCGTACTATCGGGTGGAATTCGGGCCTTTTCCGGGCGGCCTCGATCATGTCGTCTTCACGACCGCGAACTGGATTGTCTTCCCGGGATTCCCATCGAAGGACGTCTATTTCCGGGTCCAGGCAGTCGACATGGCCGGATATCAGAGCGATTTCACTCGGGTCTACACCACCGCCGAAAAGCGCCGGGACAAACGGCGGGTCCACCCCCCCCAGATCATCCGCCAGCCGCCGAAAAGCCAATCACGGGGGCCGCGATGAGACCCCCCGTTTCTCCGGGACTTATCCCGACAGCCATGATCCTGTTAGCGGCGGTGTCCGTGACCGGGTGTCGGGACGGGCAGGACTTCCAGTCCCTGGAAACCCCCTACGCCGTGACCGACGACTCGGGCAATCCCCGGGATTACCGCCTGTTCCTCCCCGGGGGACGCCGCCCGGTCCCCCTTATCGTCTATTTCCACGGCGTTATCTCTCCGGGCTTCAAGAAGATCCCCTCCCTGAAGAATTATACCGGGAGCCCCGTGGAAGAGACCGGCCTCATCCCGTTCTGCGGCGATCACGGCATCGCTCTGCTCGTGCCCACTGCCCTGTATGAATACACATTCCTGGAATGCCCGTCTAAAGGGTGGCTCATCCCGAAAGAGATCGACGGCGTCGAGAAAATCATCGATACGGTGGTCGAACGCTATCCGGTCGTCGGCGGCCGCATCTATCTTGCCGGCATCTCGGCCGGGGCCGTGTTCAGCCATTACCTGGCCAACCGGCGGCCGCGCTCTTACAGCGCGGTCCTGTCCCACTCCCAGGCCTACGTGAGCCCCGAAGGCGTTGTCCTCCGCCCCGCTAAAAAGGGACCACAGTTCGGTGTGGTCTTCTGTTACAATGCCGGCGACTTCAAAAACCTCATCGCCTTCTGCGAGGAATCGGAGCGCGTCTATCGCGAGGAGGGATACCGGACGATCCTCCTCCGGGACCTTCCACCTCAAGGTCATGCCTGGTCAAGCCCGAATAACGCCCGCTTCTGGAAGCTCCTCAGGTCCCTCGATCAAAAGCCCTAGAGGCGGGCCGATCCGCGGCCGGCCAAGGAGAATCCGGATCCCGGCAAGATGAAGTCCTGGGAAGCTCAGTCCATGGGCAATGTCAAGCAGCCGTCAGGCTGCTTCCCTCCGCCCCGCGACCAGACTGCTGAAACCTGCTGCCAGGTAGGCGACCCCGGCCAGGACGAGGGCGACCGTGAAGTTCCAGTTGATGGAGACGATCACTGCCAGGATCGATCCCAACACCGTAGCGAATGAATTGGCTCCCCAGGCCCAGCCGATCATTATTTTGTCCGTTTCTCCAAGCCGGCGTATCCCTTCAGGGAAGAACGCGCCCATGAAGAACCCAGTCAGCGAGATGAGGACAAAGGATACGGCGATGCGCAAGAGAAAGGGAAAAAAGATGAAGTGATCGAGCAGCTGAAAAAGGCCGAACCCGTAAGCGATAAGCAGGACCGCCAGAAAGAGGGAAAAAATCGTGGCTAGCCGCGTTCCCAAGCGCCGGCTGAGACGCTTCGAAAACAAGCTGCCGACGCCGGCTGAAACCAGGAGCGAAAAGATGATGATCGAAATGGAGATGGCCGGGCTGCCGAGGAACAACTGAAAGATTTTGATGAAGATAATTTCGACCATGATGAACGCCAGGCCGATGAAGAAGAAGTAGGCGATTAAGGACTTCTGGCCCGCTCCCGCAGATTTTCGTCTCAAAGGCAGAAAGATGAGTAAAAATGAAAATAGAAGAGACAGGCCGAGAATGGACAGGTATATGGAATTGGAATAGACCAGGGCGAATTGAACGACGGCCTTTCCCATCCCCTCTATTTGGATATTGCCGAAACGGAATTGGCCGATTCGGTTCGGCTGGTTGAAATAGGGTGAATTGTCAAAGACCGGCGCGATGTTGACGGACGAGAGTCGCGTGGTTTTTGCCAAATCGTCCATCATGCGGTAGTAGAGATTGTCCTCCCGCCTATCAGGAGAGTAAACGACTCGGCCGTTTTCTCCGACCGAAGCCTTGAGCGTTTCGTAGTCGGCGGAGGTGAATTCGCCTTTTTTCAAAAAAAAATGGTTGAAGCCACCGGCATACTGGACGATAAAAAATTTGTCCTGCGGGCGATCGATGCCCATTTCTTTTAAAGCTTTTAAGGCCGTGGCGAAGAGCCGCTCACCGTTCCAATGGAGGATATAAATAAATCCGCCGGGTTGCAGATGATCCCAGTAGTCCTTGAAGCTTTCCACGGTATAAATATAGGTTTCAGCAATGCTGAGGGCTCCGGAAAGCAGCGAATCGGCGTTATGAGAGTTGACCATCTGGATGACGTCGAATTTGCGGTTCATGCGCTTCAGGGCACTTCTGCCCTCGTCGGCAAGCAGGGTCACTTGAGGCAAATGAAAGATGTTTCCCGTAAAATCGGCGTATTCCTTTTTGAGCAAGTCGCAGATGACGGGATCCATCTCAATGGCCACGATCATTCTGAAGCCGTGGGACAGAGCGCACAGAACTTCAAAACCTCCGGCCGATCCGATGATGACGGTCGAGCCGGGCCGGGCCACCTGATAGGGCAGCGAAGCCGGGTCCCATTCGATCTTTTTCAAAGCGGAGAGCTTGCCCCTAAATTTTCGGATGAAAGACTGCATTGTGCCGCCGTTGATCCAGATGATTTTTCGCTCCGGACCCCATGACGCCACGTCAATCTTATTGATTGTGCTCCAACGACTGAACTCAATCTGATCTTTTTCCAACTGTGCGTTGTAGAGCCTTTTCACTTCGACAAGCTTGGGAACGATGGGAAAGATATTTTCTTCATAGCGAAACATGACGACTAAAGAAACGACCAAGCCGGCGGAAACGAAGATGCGGGAGGTTCGGCGACCTCCGGCCATAAGAAACCAGGCCAGCGCCAGGATCAAGAAAAGAAGAATCAGGATGCGGTTCGGTCCCAACCGGGGGATGAGGGGGATAATGGCCAGGGAACCAAGGCTCGCTCCGACCAAATCAACAAAATAGAGACGGCCGATATTTTCGGAGAAATTCGAGAATATCAATGCCAGGACGAGGCCGCCGAAAAAAAAGGGGATTAGCAGGGCCAGAAAATTGATAAGGAGATATAAAAAATTGCTGAACGGATTGAAAAGATGGAGGAAATCGATGCTGAAAACCAGGGTGACTTTATAGGCGAGAGGAAGGGAAATTGTGAAATAAAGAAGGAAGCGGGCCAGCAGGGCCGCCTGGTTGGCCTGTCTTGTTACCTTGCGCAATGCCAGATAGACGCCGCTCAAACCATATCCAAAAAGCGCCAGAGAAATGATCAAGAAAGCAAATTGCCCGAAGTAAATCACAGAGAAGATTCGGGTCAGCAAAACTTCAACGAGCATGGTGGAAAAGGTGACGGCGAATATCGTGAACAGCAACTTCCAGCGCTTCATTCATTCCTCCTCAAAGAATAGGCCATTATACTGTTCCCTCTTTAAAGGCGTCAAATAGAGTGGGCAGAGCGGCGATGGACTTGAAAGATCTTGTCGAAAGCAAGAATTCTATTTTCTGATGCGCCGGCCAGATGAGCGTTTGCCGGCCAAGTGAAATTTGACGCAGGAAAGATAAAAAAGTTCTTTACAGAGGCTTTTTATTATTATATAAGAAGGAGAAGGAAAAAAGGAGGACACAATGAAGAAGGGGCCTACGTCATAAAAATGGGGAAAGGGACTTGACATCTGTCAGAGACCATGATATTGTAGTTATATAACTACAATCAGGAGGTCTCAACCGATGGATGTCCAAC
>JBAUIH010000191.1:0-17950 GCA_049682755.1 Candidatus Aminicenantales bacterium
GGGAAATTCCCGGGCCTTCGAGCCTATACCCCTCGCCTTCTCTTGACAGCCGTTTTCCCCTGGGATATAAGAAAAAACGGGTCTGAAGCCCCTAAAAAAGGTGACATTTGACCCATTTCGAGCACAGTCGACGCCTCAACAGGCCGCTATCTTGGAGAGGATCATTTTGGCATGGATTTTGCTATTATCAAGGCGGAGGAAAAAGACAATGAAAAAAACAATCGGCCTGATCGCCATCCTTATCTTCTTACTGCCTGGTCTCGGCTTCTCGGATGCGATCTCCGTGCGGCTCGCCTATTTCATTCCCAGAGCGGAGAGCGAACTCTGGACGATCGAGTTTGAGAATATGAGTTTCCAGAAATCGGACTTCCAGAATGCCACCTTGGGCATTTTCTACGAACACTTTTTCTCCAGGGAAATCAGCCTGCTCATCGGTCTCGACGTCTACAACAAAATCAACCTCGGGGCCTACCGGGATTATGTGGGCTACTCTTTTGCCGAGGGCGATTTCGCTTTTCCGTATCAATACTATGACGGGGATTTCGACATCAGCCATCAGTTTAACGTTTCCATTACTCCGATCCAAGCGTCATTAAAGCTGACGCCGCTCGGCCGCAGCTCCGGCTTCATCCCCTATATCGGCGCTGGCCTTTCTCTTTACATCTGGAGCGTCAAGATGCGGGGGGACATCATCGATTTCACCGACGAATGGTTCTATGACGATCCGGACCTCGGGGAGGTTCCGATCTACGGCGTTTACCCGACCGACGCCCGGCAGGAGTCCCGGTTTTCGGTGGGCTTCCAGGGATTCGCCGGAATCATGTTCCCGATCGCCAGCCGCCTCGCTCTCGAGGCCGAGTTTAAGTACAACTACGGAAAGGGAAGCCTCGGCGACACCTTCGAAGGTTTCGACGACTTCGACCTGAGCAGCTATCAGATCTCCGTAGGGGTCAACTACTGGTTCTGAGGTTCGGCGTCCCTGCCGCCGCCATACCTTAGGAGCAAAGCCCGATAGCGGTCCGCTTCCGCCAGATTTCCGCGCCGCGAGAATCCCTGACTGAGAATCCGGCACTTCCGGACCAGCTCTTCCCTGACCAGCCGTTCCTCGCCGGGAGCGAGATCGAGCCTGAGGGCTTTTTCGAGAGCCAGCACGCGGAACCGGTCCATTCCCCAGTAGCGACGGGAAAGCTGGTCGGGATGGCCTCCTCGCTTAATGATGAGCGGCCTGGGGATAAGGTGGACCGGAAACCTGTGAGCCAGCCGGATCCCCAGATCATAATCCTCACAGACCGGCAGGCTCTCGTCAAAAATCCCCACTTCTTCGAAGATCTCGCTCCGGAACAGGCATGATGACAGGCTGAGCAGACAGAGAGACAGAACTCGGCCGAAGATCCAACCCGAGTGCTTCTGATGCTTCCGGTGGGGATTGAGATGCTTTCCCCGCCGCAGCCAGAGTTCTTCCGTGTAGCAGACCTTGGCGTCGGGAAAAGCCTTGAAATAACCCATCTGGGCGCCGATCTTCTCCTTCTCCCAGAGGTCGTCCGAATCCAGAAAAGCGATGAATTCTCCCCGGGCCGACCGCAGGCCCAAATTTCGGGCGGCGCTGACTCCCCGATGAGGCTGACTGAGGAAGGCCGCCCGGCCGCCGAAAGACTCGACCACCTCCCGGGTTTTGTCTTCCGATCCGTCATCGACCACGAGCAGCTCGAACCGATGCCCCTGTCCGGCACGGCGGAAATAATCCTGCTCCAGGACAGAGGTGATGGCGTCTCCAAGAAAGGCCGCGCGGTTGAAGGTCGGGATGATGACCGAAATCATTGAGCCCGGGTGATCCGGATAGCGCCTTTTTGAATGCAATCCACTTCGATCTCCCCCCAGATCGACTCGGCGCGGGCTTTGATACTTAGCTCGCCGCCGGCGGACGGTTGCTGCAAAATATCGAAGACTTCCCGTCCCACCTCGAAGAATTCCAGCATGTGCGGCAAGGAGAAGGTGATTTCGCCCTGGCTCTCGATCCTTCTCCCCGGGGCGACGACACCTTCGGCGATGGTCCGGCCCTCGAGATCAAGGCGGTAGGTCAACCGTCCGAGGATCATCTCGAAGCTGTTCATGCTCCGCAAGGAAAAAGCGACCGTGAAATCGGCACCTCCGATCGTGAGCGTTCTCACCTCGAGCGGCCGGATCTCGGCCTCGATCTGGCGATAGATCGGGAACTCCCCGGAAAAAGCGAACGGAATTTTTTCCTGACGGCCCCGGCTGTCGGCGAAAACCATTTGACCGATGACATAGCAAAGGGCCTTGGGCCCGGCGGCGGCCGCAGGCACCCTTTCCAAAAGGTCAGGATAGGTGATCTTCAGGGGAAGCGAGATCCGGGTAGCCGCCTCCCCGGGCACGGGAATCGGCTCTTCAAGGGCCGTTCTCAAGGCGAAGTAATCGGTGTCCTGGACGACGACCCGGTAATCGTATTCGATCAAAGAATAGGCCGTGCGCTCGGAATTGGCGATCTGCAGATAGAAGACAAGGACAAGCCCGGACGCGTCCATTTGCCGGATCTCTTTTCTATCCAGGGAAATAGCAATTTCCTTTTTGGCCGGTGCAGCGCCGGGGATGATCGCCGCCGAGAGAAGACAGCAGGTCAAAGCTCCCAGAAACCGCTTTTTCGTGTTCATTCCGAAGATTATAGGATACACGATGGCCGTCCGGGAGACAAGCCCGGATCGATCCCTCCGCTTTGTTCATATTAGAGACATAACGTGCTAAAATGGGTTTTTGAGCCGATAGGGCCATGAAAACGATCAAAGCGGACTTCGCCGATAAGGATCTTTTCGTCCGGCTTTTCGGCGGGAATGTCTATGCGGTCGGCGGATACGTCCGCAACCTGGTCATGGGCAGACCTTCCGAGGAGGTCGATATCCTCATCACCGGTTTCCCCCTGGAGGAGATCATCCGGAGGATCGCCCCTCTTGGCAAGGTTGACCTGGTCGGCCGGAGCTTCGGGATCATCAAGTTCACGGTCGGGAAGAAAACCTATGATATCGCCCTGCCCAGGAAGGATATCCCCGCTGACCATCCCGTCCGTGGCCACAAGGATTTTCTCATCTCGGCCGATCCCGCTCTCCCGGTCGAAAAGGACCTCGAGCGTCGCGATTTCCGCTGCAACAGCATGGCCCTTCGGCTGGCAGACGGAGCGCTCCTCGACCCCTTCGGGGGACTGGAAGATACCCGGGCCCGCCGCATCCGGCTGACCAATGCCCGGGCATTCCCCGACGACCCGCTGCGCGTGCTCAGGATGGCCCGCTTCGCCTCAGTCCTCGGCTTCTCGGCCGATCCCGAGATCTATGTCATCGCCAAGGAGATCGACCTCAGCGGCCTTAGCGTGGAGAGGATCAACGAGGAACTGTTCAAAATCCTCCTTCTCTCGGAGCGTCCTTCGATTGGCCTGGACGAATTCTTCAAGCTGGGAGCACTTAGGCAGCTCTTCCCGGAACTCTATCGCCTCACCCTTTCTATCCAGGACTCCCTCTTTCATCCGGAGAAGGACGACTTCGGCCACCACAACGTCTGGTCTCACACCCTTCTGACGGTCGACCAGGCCAAGGCTCTTTCAGGGCAGGCCGGCCTGGATCAGGCGAAGGCTCTCTGCCTGCTCCTGGCCGCGCTCTATCATGACGTGGGCAAGCCCGAGACCGCCCATTGGGAATACAAGCGGGGCCGCATGGTGATCACCAATAACGGCCACGATTTGGCCAGCGAACGGATCGTCAAGAAGGTCCTGGCCCGCTTTCGTCTCTTTTCCTGGGGAGGGCTGAACCTCAGGAAAACGGTTCCACTCCTCATCCGCACCCATCACCGCCTCTCCGAGATCTGGACGAACCGGGACACGGTCACCAAGAAAGCCTTCAACCGCCTGGCCGCGGAAACCCAGGGGGAGATCGAGCTTCTGATCCTGCTCGATGCCGCCGACCGGGCCGGGCGCAAAGAGCGGGTGGTCAAATCCCTGGACCGGCAAGGGAAATGGTTCCTCCGGAAATTCGAGGAGCTCAACGTCAGCCGGGAGACCATCCGGCCCCTCGTCCAAGGCCGGGATCTGATCGGGCTGGGTGTCGCCCCGGGCCCGGCCATGGGCAAGATCCTCAAGCGGCTGTACGAGATGCAGCTCGACAACGCCTTTGAAACAAGGGCCCAGGGCGTCCGGGCCGCCGAGCATCTCTTCAAGGAGAAAAAAGCATGAAGGTTCTCGTTTGCGGAGGGGCCGGCTACATCGGCTCTCACACGGTCAAGGCGCTGCTCAGAGAAGGCTATGAGGTCGTCGTTTTCGACAACTTCTCCTCGGGCCGGGAAGAGCTGCTTACCGGAGGCGAGGTCATCCGGGCCGACTTGGACGATAAGGGACCGATCCGGAAGACCTTCCGATCGCGAGACATCGGGGCTGTCCTCCATTTCGCTTCGCTCATCCAGGTGGGGGAATCCTACCTCAACCCCCAGCGTTACTACACTCATAACCTCAGCACGAGCTTGAACCTCTTCGAGGCCATGCTCGAAGCCGGCGTCAAGACCATCATCTTTTCCTCGAGCGCCGCCGTTTACGGGATTCCCCAGGAGACGCCGATCACCGAATCCCACCCGCTCAGCCCGATCAATCCCTACGGACACACCAAGCTTTTCGTCGAGAGGATCCTCCAGGATTATGAAAAGGCCTACGGTTTGAAATTCATCTCGCTCCGCTACTTCAACGCCGCCGGCGCCGACCCGGACGGCGAGCTGGGCGAGATGCATAATCCGGAAACCCACCTCATCCCCAACATTCTCCTCTTTCTGCTCGGGAAAAAGAAGGCCTTCGAACTTTACGGCACGGACCTCCTGACTCCGGACGGAACTGCCGTCCGCGACTACATCCATGTCACGGACCTGGCTGAGGCCCATGTTTCGGCTTTGCAGAGGCTTCTGAGGACACCGGAAAGCGAGGCCATCAACCTCGGCGCCAGCCGGGGGCACTCGGTTCTCGAGGTCATCAAAAAGGCCGAAGAGGTGACCGGCCGGAAGGTTCGTTTCCAGGCTAGATCCCAGCGGCTGGGGGATGTGCCGGTTCTGCTGGCCTCCAAGGAGAAGGCTGAAAGAAAGCTGGGCTGGAGACCGCGTTTTTCCGAGCTCGAGACGATTATCGGCACAGCCTGGAAATGGCATCAGAAAGCGCCCGGTCTCTGACACACACAAGGCTAAAATAGCTTTTCTTCTTCGAAAAGGGTTGACGCTCGCCGACTAAAATGATATAAACAAGGATCTTAGGAGACAATGAAGCCGAAAAGAACCGTCCTCCTCGTTTTCGGGCTGGCCCTTCTCTCCTGGTTTTGCTCCTCGTCCAAAACTCCCCCCGAGATGGCCCCACCGGCGTCCCTCCCTTCCGTTCAAGAGACGCCGCCCCTGGAGCCGGTCCCCCAGGATAGCGAGCCTATTCAGGCCGAGACCGCTCCCGTCAGCGACGGTGTGCCTCTTCCGGAAGGCTCGGACCAGGATAAGGAAGCATCCGGGGAAAAGGAGGAGGCCGCCGAGCTTCTGGAAGCGGCGCTCAGCACCTATCAGGACGCTCAGGCTGCCTGGGAAAGGGGAGAAAGCGAAGCGGCCCTGCAGGCTCTTGACGAAGCCTATGGCTTCATCCTCAGAGCCCAGCTTCCTCAGGACTCCCCCCTCCTCCAGGAGAAAAAAGACCTGCGTCTGCTGATTGCCCAGCGCATCCAGCAGATCTACGCGGCCCGCCTGATGCCGGCCGGAGACAACCACAAGAGCATCCCCCTCGAAGAAAACAAGGAAGTGCTGAATGAAATCGCCTGTTTCCAGGGCAGAGAGAGGAGCTATTTCCTTGATGCTTACAGGAGATCGGGTCTGTACCGCGACATGATCATAGAGGAACTGAGAAAAGAAGGTCTGCCCGATGATCTCTTCTGGCTGCCCATGATCGAGAGCTTCTTCAAGGTTCGGGCGCTATCCAGGGCCCGGGCCCTGGGCATGTGGCAGTTCATCTCTTCGACCGGCTACCGCTTCGGGCTCAACCGGGACCGCTACATCGACGAGCGCATGGACCCCGTCAAATCCACCCGGGCGGCTATCCAGTACTTGATCGAACTCCACTCCTTTTTCGGCGACTGGTTGACCGCCCTGGCCGGCTACAACTGCGGCGAGATCCGGGTCCAGAACGTCATTCGTTCCCAGCGGATCAATTACCTCGACAACTTTTGGGACCTCTTCCGGCAGCTTCCGTTTGAGACGGCCCGCTATGTGCCGCGGTTCATCGCGACACTCCTGATCATCAAACATCCCGATAAATATGGATTCGAGCTTCCCCCGCTTGATCCGCCGCTCTGTTTTGATACCATTGCCGTCGACAAGCCCTTCAAGTTGGCTACCTTAGCCACAGCGCTCGGAATAAACGCCGCCGAATTGGTCGCCTTGAATCCCGAGCTCCGGCACGATTCGACGCCTTCCTACGAATATTCGCTGCGCGTCCCCGCCGGACAACAGGATCGGGCCTTGTTGGCCGCCGCCGGCCTGGCCAAGTGGATTCCCCCGGAAGCGCAATACACCTGGCACACCGTTCGGAAGGGAGAGACCTTGTCCACCATTGCGGTCCGGAACAGGACGTCCGTGTCCGCGATCGTCAGGCTCAACAACCTGCGCAGCAAGCACTACCTCAGAATCGGGCAGAGGCTCAAGATCCCGGGTCGCGGTGCGACCGTCGCTTCGTCTCGAGCCCAATCGAACCTCTCTTCGGCCGAGAGCGAAGGCAAAGTCCGTTATGTCGTCAAGCCGGGCGACACCCTCTTCAGCATCGCCAAGAGTTTTTCGATGAAGCTGGACGATTTCATAGCGCTCAACGGCGTCTCCCGTGAGATCACGATCTATCCCGGCCAAAAGCTGTGGGTGCTCCCCCTACACTAGTGTTTCGTCTCGTAAATCTCCTCACCGAGCCCTTCGTAGAAACCCGCCACTAGCCCCTTCTGCATTTTTTTGACTTCTGCTCTCGGGCGGGGCTATGTCTTTTTGACGCCTTTGCCTTTTTCCTTCTTTTTCTTCGCCTTCTTCTTATACTCCGCACCGATGAGCTCGAGCATGGCCATCTGAGCCCCGTCGCCTCCGCGCAGGCTGAGCTTGACGATCCGCGAGTAGCCGCCCGGCCGCTGACTGAAGCGCGGTCCCAGATCGTCGAAAATCTTGGTCACGACCCCCTCCTTGCGGATAAAGGCAATAACCTGACGCCGGGAATGGAGGGTGCCTTTCTTTCCCAGCGTGATCATCTTCTCAGCGAGGGGCCTGGCTTCCTTGGCCTTGGCCAGAGTCGTCCGGACACGCTCCTTCTCCAAGAAGGAAGTGACGAGGTTGCGCAGCATGGCCATCCGATGGGAAGTCGGCCGCCTCAGTTTTCTGCCCTTGACCTGGTGCCTCATTCAGCCGGCTCCTTTCGTTTCTTTTCTTCCTGGACTTCGTTTTGAATCCGCTCGAGAAGTTTGGGATGAAGATCGACGCTCAACCCCAGTTTCAGATTGGACAGGGTCTCCTTGATCTCGGCCAGCGACTTTCGGCCGAAGTTCTTCGTCTTGAGGAGTTCGTCTTCGCTTTTCCGGACGAGCTCGAAGATCCGCTCGATTCCGGCCGACTTCAAGCAGTTCGAGGACCGAACCGATAGCTCGAGATGTTCGATGGGCTTGAGGAGAACATCCAGCTGCGAAAGATAGGGGATCTCCTTCTTGGCGGCCGCCGGCTCCCTCTCCAGGGGTTCATCAATGACGGTTAGAAAGATGGTCAGGTGGTCCCGTATGATCTTGGACGATTGGGAAAGCGCCTCTTGAGGAGAGATGGCTCCGGTCGTCCAGATCTCCAGAGTGAGGTTCTCGTAGTCGATTCTCTTGCCCACTCTGGCCTGATCCACGCGATAGTTCACCTTCTGGACCGGCGAATGAGAAGAATCGAGGGGAATATAATCGACGCTCAGGCTTTCGTCAAGGTTCTGGTCGGCTGCAACATAGCCGCGGCCGTTCTTAACGACAATCTCCAGATCCAGCTTGCCGTCGCGGTCGAGCGAGGCGATGTGGACATCCTTGTCCAGGATCTCGACGTCACCGTCATGGATGAGGTCCGACGCCTTGGCCGCAGCCGGACCTTCCATTTTCAGAGTCATCCTCTTCGGCTGGTCTACCTTGAGCTTCAAGGGGATGCTCTTGATATTCAGGATGATGTCGGTGACGTCTTCGACGACGCCGGGGATGGTGGAGAACTCATGAAGGACGCCCTGGATGCGAACGGCCGTGGCCGCGGCGCCGGGGATGGAAGACAAAAGGACTCGGCGAAGGGCATTCCCGACCGTGACGCCGTAGCCGCGCTCAAAGGGCTGGGCCCAGAAGCGGCCGTACTTTTCGGTCAGGGTGTCGTAATCACATTCCAGGTATTTGGGTCTTTGAAAACCGGTCTCTTTCATAGTCCCTCCTTATAGGGCCGTTTCTTCGCTCCGGCTATTTGGAATAAAGCTCGACGATATAGTGCTCCTCGACGGGGAGCGTGACGTCTTGACGGGTCGGCAGAGCGGCGATCTTCGCGCTCATGTCCTGCCAATCGACCGTGATCCAGCCGGGCACGCTCTTGTTCCTGTTCTGGCCGATATATTGTTTGATATCCTCAATCTGGGCCGATCGCGGCCGGATCCTGACCTCGTCGCCTTCTTTGACGATGAAGGAAGGCACTGTGACCTTCCTTTGATTGACCATGAAATGACCGTGGCCGATCAACTGTCGTCCATGGCTGCGTGAGCGGGCGAAGCCCGTGACGAAGACGACATTGTCCAGCCGCCTCTCGAGCATGGTGAGAAGGTTCTCTCCGGTGACTCCTTTCTGTTGTTCAGCCCTCTTGAAGAATAGGCGGAACTGGCGCTCGGTCATGCCGAAATATCTCTTCAGCTTCTGTTTCTCCCGGAGCTGGAGCCCATAGCCGAGGATGCGTTTGCGCGCCCGTCCATGCTCGCCCGGCGCGTAGCCGCGGTGCTCCACCGGGCACTTTTCCGAAAGACACTTGTCTCCCTTTAGAAATAGCTTGGTTTTTTCGACCCGACACTGTCGGCATACAGAATCACTGTCTTTTGACATCTTGCTCTCCTCCTCGGCTCATCTCCTCAGACCCGCCTCCGGCGGGGAACCCGGCAGCCATTGTGGGGGATGGGAGTGACATCGCGGATCGACTTGATTTCCAGACCGGAGACCTGCAGGGCTCGGATGGCCGATTCGCGGCCGGCGCCGGGTCCCGAGATCCGGACATCGACATATTTCACTCCCAAGTCCCGGGCTTTTGTCGACGCTTCCTTGGCCGCCAGTTGGGCGGCGAAAGGAGTGCCCTTGCGCGCCCCTTTGAAACCGGCCGTCCCCGAGCTCGTCTGGCAAAGCGAGTTACCCTCATGATCGGTGATCGTGATAATCGTGTTGTTGAAGGTCGATCGGATGTGGGCGACTCCGAACCCGATTTCCTTGCGGATCTTCTTCTTCTTGGTTTTTGCCTTGGCCATGGGCTCTTCCTCTCTTTAGCTTGTCTGGGCTTTGATCTTCCGGATGGAATGACCGTGCGGTCCTTTCCGGGTGCGGGCGTTGGTTCGCGTCCTCTGGCCGCGCAGGGGCAATCTCCTCTTGTGACGCATCCCCCGGTAACAGCCGATATCGACCAGCCTCTTGATGTGATCGCTCACCTCTTTGCGGAGGTCTCCCTCGATCTTCTCGCCCTTCTCAATGATCTGACGGATCTTGTTGACCTCATCCTCGGTCAGAGCCTTGACCTTCTTGTTCTTATCGATCTTGGCCTCTTCAAGGATCTGGACCGACTTGGAGCGACCGATCCCGAAGATATAAGTCAGTCCGATCTCGATTCTTTTTTCCGGAGGAAGCGTGATGCCTGCTATTCTCGCCATATCACCCTCACTTAACCTTGTCTTTGTTTATGTCTCGGGTTGATACAGATCACCCGAATGACGCCTTTGCGTTTGACTATCTTGCAGTTTCGGCATATTTTCTTAACGGACGCTTTGACTTTCATCGGTCTTTCCTTTATTTGAATCGGTAGGTGATTCGTCCCTTGGTGAGGTCGTAGGCAGAGAGCTCGACCAGAACCCGGTCTCCGGGCAGGATGCGGATGAAGTGTTTCCTCATCTTGCCCGATATGTGGGCCAGAATCCGGTGTTTGTTGGTCAGCTCGACCCGGAACATCGCGTTGGGAAGGGTCTCCAGGACCGTTCCTTCCGCTTCATAGACATCCTGCTTAGGCATTGCGTTTCACCTCTGGCGATAAATCCGCTGGATCATCCGGCTCTCCCAGACTGAGTATCTCCACACCGTCGGAGGTCATCGCCACGGTGTGCTCGAAGTGCGCGGAAAGACTTCTATCCTTGGTGACCGCCGTCCAGCCGTCGTCGAGGATTTCTACCTGCCAGTCTCCCGCCGCGATCATCGGCTCGATGGCCAGAGTGAGCCCTTCCTTGATCTTGGGACCCCGCCCGCGAGGGCCGAAGTTGGGCACCTGGGGCTCCTCATGCGGGGAGTGCCCGATGCCGTGTCCGACAAAGGACCGGATGACCGAGAATCCTTCGGATTCAACGTACATCTGGATGGCGTGGGAGATATCCGAAATCCGGTTTCCCGTCTTCATCTGGGCGACACCCTTGGAGAAGGCCGTTTCCGCGACGGCGATGAGCCTTTGCGCCTCGGAGCTGATTTCGCCGACGCTGACGGTCACAGCTGCATCCCCGTAAAAACCTTGATAAAGGACACCGAAATCGAGGCCGATGATGTCCCCTTCCCTCAGGGCCCGGGAGGACGGGATCCCGTGGATGATTTCCTCGTTGACCGACGTGCACAGCGAGGCCGGATACCCACGGTAGCCTTTGAAGGCCGGAGTCGCGCCCATCTCCCGGGCTCGGCTCTCCGCGTAGACGTCAAGATCCCGGGTGCTCACCCCGGGCCGGACGAGTGCTTTCAATTCACTCAGGATCCTGGCCACGATCCGATTGCTAGCCCTCATGGCCACGACCTCCTGGGACGTCTTATAAATGATCATTTCCGATCCTGTTCCGCCTCTCTTCCGGCATTCTGCCGGTCCAGGATTTCCGAGATCCGGGCAAACACGGTTTCCGCCGGCCCGGAGCCGTCCACCCGGCGGTAGACGGATTTTGCCCGGTAGTGGCTCTTGATTTTCTCGGTCTCCTCTTCATAAACCTTCAGCCGTTTCTCGATGACTTCAAGCCGGTCGTCCGCTCGCTCGTAGAGTTCGCCGCCGCAGATATCGCACCGTCCCTCGACCCTGGGTTTCTTGAGAAGGAGATTGAAGACCGCACCGCAGGACCGGCAGGTCCGCCGGCTCCGCAAGCGCTCGAGGAGGACGCGTTTGTCGATGTCCAATTCGATGGCCACCTCGGGCCGCCCGCCGTCCATGGCCTCAAGGCTGCGGACCTGATCCAGATTCCGCGGGAAGCCATCCAAGAGATAACCGCTCCGGGCATCCGGGGCGGCTATCCTCTCCCGGACTAGCTCTTCAACGATATCATCGCTGACAAGCGTCCCTTGGTTCATCTGCGCTTCGGCTTTTTTGCCGAGGGCCGTTCCCTCCCGGACCGCCCGGCGAAGGAGATCGCCCGTGGAGATCTTGGGGTAACCGGTGCGGCCGGCGATGAGGTCCCCCTGCGTTCCTTTCCCGCTCCCGGGAGGACCGAAGAGAATGACCCTCATCGACTATCTCCTCCCCCTGAGCCGGCTGCGACGCATGAACCCGTCGTAGTGCCTCATCACCAGCTGGGCTTCTATCTGCTGCATCGTGTCCATGGCCACGCCGACGACGATCAGAATGGAGGTCCCTCCGAAATAGAAATCGACGTTCAATCCCTGGGTAAACCAACGCGGCAGGTTCGCGTCCAGGAAGTTACCGATAAAGGGAAGCGACTGAACCTTGATTCCGGTGATCAAAAACTCGGGCAGGATGGCGATCGCCGCCAGATAGATGGCGCCGATCAGGGTGAGACGCGAAAGCGTGGCATCGATGAAATCCGAGGTGTTCTTCCCTGGCCGGATCCCCGGGATGAAGCCGCCATATTTCCTCAGGTTGTCGGCCACGTCCATGGGATTGAAGACGATGGATACATAGAAATAGGTGAAAAAGATGATCGCGGCGACATAGAGGAGGTTGTAGAGCGGCATGCCGAGGTTGAACTGCTCGGAGATTTTCTGGAAAACGGGGACTTTGATCAACTGGGCGATGGTCTGGGGAATGGTGATGATCGAAGCGGCGAAGATGATCGGGATGACTCCTCCGGTATTGACCCGGAGGGGAAGGTGGGTGCTCTGGCCGCCGTAGACCCGCCGGCCGACGACCCTCTTGGCGTAGGATACGGGGAGCCGGCGCTGTCCCCTCTCCACGAAGACGATGACGGCGATGACCGCCAGCATCAGAGCCATGAGGAAGATCACCCTCAGCGGGTCCATATTCCCCGTTCTGAGGCTCGAAACGATGCTCTGAAGGCCGCGCGGCATATCGACGACGATCCCGGCGAAAATGATCAACGAGATGCCGTTGCCGATTCCCCGCTCGGAGATCTGTTCGCCGAGCCACATGATGAAAATGGTTCCTGTTGTCAGGGTGAGGACGGTGAGCATTTGGAAACCCAGCCCCGGATTGGGCACGACTCGGGCCCCGCCGGGGCTCCTCAGGCTCTGCAGAAACGCCCCGATCCCCATGGCCTGGATGAAGCAGATCAGGAGCGTGCCGTAGCGAGTGTACTGGGTGATCTTTTTGCGACCGAGCTCTCCCTCTTTGGACAGCCTCTCCAGGTAGGGCCAAACGACCTGGAGGAGCTGGAGGATGATAGATGCGCTGATGTAAGGCATGATGCCAAGGGCGAAAATGGTCATCCGGGACATCGCGCCACCCGAAAACAGATCGATGAATCCGAAGATCGTTCCCCGCTGAGTCTGCCAAAACTCGGCCAACGCGTTGGCGCTGATCCCGGGATTCGGAATCTGGGCGCCTATCCGGTAGACGGCCAGAAGAAACAGGGTGAATAAAACCCTTCTTCTAAGCTCGGGAATACTGAAGATATTTCTGATGCTGTCTAACATTATGGATTTCCAATGACAACGGCTTGGCCGCCCGCTTTCTCGATCTTCTCCTGCGCCGACCGGGAAAACTTATGGGCCTGTATTTTTTTCGAAACGGAGATCTCTCCCCGTCCCAGGATTTTGACTCTTTCCGTTTCCTTCTTGATCAGGCCGGCCGTGAAAAGCTCCTTGGGACCGATCTCCTGTCCGGCCAGTTTGGTGACCTGGTCGAGGTTGATCTCCGTATATGCCGTCCTGAAAATATTTGTAAAACCTCTCTTGGGAAGCCGCCGGTGAAGCGGCATCTGGCCGCCTTCGAAGCCCTTCTTCCGGGAGTATCCGGCGATGGATTTTTGCCCCTTGTGGCCCCGTCCCGCCGTCTTACCCAGCCCGGAGCCGGGGCCGCGCCCTCGCCGCTTGTCCTGTTTCCTCGAGCCGTCGGCCGGATGCAGATTGCTCAGGTTCATTTCTCCTCGACCTCCACTTTGACGAGATGGGATATCTTGTCGATCATCCCCCGGATCTCGGGATTGTCGGGACGGACGACCTGGGAGTTGATTTTCCTCAATCCCAGCCCCTTGGCCGTTTCCCTCTGCCTCCGGGGATAGCCGATCAGGCTGCGGACCAGGGTGATGCGCCATTCGTGCTGGCCCCCCTCTTTCTTACCTGCTGCTGTTTTTTTCATTGCCATATCGTTTCCTTCGTCTTGCCCCGTTTCTGGGAAACCTCCTCAGGGTTCCGGAGTTGTCTCAAAGCCTTGAGCGTGGCGTTGGCAACACTGAAAGGGTTGTTGCTGCGGACCGACTTGGTCAGGATGTCCCTGATCCCGGCCAGCTCGACGATGACCCGGACGGCCCCGCCCGCGATGACGCCCGTTCCCTTGGACGCCGGCCGGAGGATGACCGTGCCGGCTCCATCTTCCCCGCGGACGAGATGGGGGATGGTCGTTCCGTTCAGAAGAACACGGATCATCTTTTTCTTGGCGGCCTCGACAGCCTTGGAGATGGCCATGGGAACCTCTCGGGCCTTCCCTTTACCGACGCCGACCTGTCCATGCCCGTCGCCCACAGCGGCCAACGCGGAGAAGCTGAGGTTCTTCCCTCCCTTCACGACCTTGGTGACACGGCGGATGGAAATGACTTGATCTCTAAGCTCGAACTCCTGCTCCTCTTCCGCCTCCAGCCCCTTTGGTTTGTGCTCGTCCACTTTCTGTCCTCCTTCATTCTCCCTCGGCCTGACTTCAGAACCCCAGCCCGCCCTTCCTCAAGGCCTCGGCCAGGGCTTTCACCCGCCCATGATAGGGATACGTGCCTCGGTCAAAGACAATCCGCTCAATCTTCTTTTCCTTCAGGCGCTCGGCCAGAACCTGACCCAGGTTCTGGCAAGCGGCCGCGTTCTTGGCATTTTTGGTCTTCTCTTTGAAAGCCTTCTCCAGCGTGCAGGCGGAAACCAAGACCGTCCCGGTGTCGTCGTTGAAGGCCTGGGCATAGATATAGCGGTTGCTCTTGAAGACGAACACTCTCGGTCTGTCCGCAGTGCCGCGGATCTTCGCCCGGATCCTCCGGCGGATCCTTGTCTTGATCGTTTTTCGGGTTTTGGACTTGTCTTTAAGCACCGGCCACCCCCGCCTTCCGTTCTTTCTTGATCAGACGCTCGCCGGCATACCGGATGCCCTTGAGCTTGTAAGGGTCGGGCCGGCGGAACCGCTTGATCTCCTCAGCCACCTGACCGACCTTCTGTTTATCGATCCCCTTGACCGTGATCAGGGTCGGCTTCTCAAGGACGACCTGGATGCCGGCGGGGATCCTGTAGAGAACGGGCTTTGAATAGCCCACGCTCAGTTCGAGGTTGTCCTTATCCAGTTTGGCCCGGTATCCCACGCCGACGATTTCCAGTTGTTTGCTGAAACCGACCGTTACCCCCAAGAGGGCATTGTTGGCCAGGCTTCTGATGAGGCCATGGTTGGTCCGCATCGTCTTGGAATCATCCGCCCTGCTGAAAACGAGTTTCTTGTCTTCCAGTTCCGCCCGGATTCCCGGGAGCAAGGGGGACTCGAGTTTTCCTTTCGACGACTCGAATTCAATCCTATCGGCGTGGATCTTCACCTTCACACCCTCAGGCACCGTTATCGGCTTCCGTCCGACTCTCGACATCTTCAGGATCTCCCTTCCGGCGACGCTACCAGATATAACACAGGACCTCTCCTCCGACTCCCCGTTCCTGGCATTGCTTTCCGGTCATCATCCCTCGCGACGTCGAGATAACGGCAATGCCCAAGCCGTCCAGAACCTTCGGAACGGAGTCACGGGTGCAGTAGAGGCGACAGCCCGGCCGGCTGATCCGGCGGAGTCCGGAGATGACGCTTTGGTTGTCCTCCATGTATTTGAGGGCAATGTTCAAGACTCCCTGCTTGTTATCGTCGATCACCTTGAAGTTCCGGATGTAGCCTTCTTCCTTGAGGATCTTGGCAATCTCCACCTTGAGCTTCGAGGACGGAATGACCACGTCCCGCTTCTTGACGCGGGCGGCATTCCGAATTCTCGTGAGCATGTCTGCAATCGGGTCGGTTAGACTCATTGTTCGAACCTTTCGTCGGCCTACCACGAGGCTTTGATTAAGCCGGGGATTTCTCCCTTCAGGGCCAATTCGCGCAGGCAGAGCCGGCACATGTCGAATTTGCGATAATAGCCCTTGGGCCGTCCGCAGATCCGGCAACGCCGGTGTTTGCGGACCGCGTATTTCGGTTGACGCAGGTACTTGGCATAGGCCGATGTTGTTGACATGGTGTCCTTCCTTTTTCGCTAGGCCTCACGAAAGGGCATGCCCAGTTTCTTCAACAGGGCGAGCGCTTCCCGATCGTCGCGCGCCGATGTGACGATCGTGATATTCATCCCCCGGGAGCGCTCCACCTTGGTATAATCAATCTCCGGGAAGACAAGCTGGTCCTTCAAGCCCAGGGTATAGTTGCCGCGGCCGTCAAACGACTTGGGTGAAACCCCTTTGAAATCTCGCACGCGGGGGAGAACGATATTGACCAAGCGGTCGAAAAACTCGTACATCCGCCGGCTCCGCAGCGTGACAAAACAGGCGATGGCTTGACCCTTGCGCAGTTTGAAAGCCGAAATCGACTTGCGGGCCCGGCCGATGACCGGGAGCTGACCGGTGATTTGTCCCAATTCGGCCCTGGCGGCGTCCAGGGCCTTGATGTTCTGGATGGCGTCGCCGGCACCCATGTTGAGGACGATCTTCTCCAACCGGGGCACGGCCATCTTGTTGGCAATCCCGAGCTCGTTCTGGAGCTCGGCCACGACCTCGTTTTTGTACTTTTCATACAGGCGGCTCATCGCGTCTTCCTTACTTCTGTTTCTCCAGGCTCATTTCGCATTTTTGACAGACCCGGATGCGGCTGCCGTCTTCCAGCACCTTTTTCCTGATCCGGACGCCCTGACCGCAATCCGTGCAGTAGATCATGACATTGGCCACCGAGAGGGGGGCTTCTTTCTCCATGATCCCGCCCTGGATGTTGCGGCTGCGGTCGGGACGGATAAACTCCTTGACAAAGTTGACCTTCTCGACGATGATCCGGTTCGACTCGGGGAAAATCATCAGGATCTTGCCCGTCTTCCCTTTGTCCTTCCCTTTTTTGACGACCACGACATCGCCCTTTTTCAGCGCCATCTTGCTCATCAGATGACCTCCGGGGCCAGCGAGACGATCTTCATGAACTTGCGCTCCCGGAGCTCCCGGCCGACGGGACCGAAAACACGGGTCCCCACGGGCTCTCCGGCCTTGTCGATGATCACGGCGGCGTTATCGTCAAACCGGATATAAGAGCCGTCCCTGCGGCGGATCTCCTTTTTTGTCCTGACGACGACCGCCCGCACGACCTTGCCCTTGGGAATCTTGCTTTCCGGCTCGGCCGCCTTCACCGTCGCCGAGATGATGTCGCCGAGAGAGGCCAGCCGGCCGACGCCGCCCCCTTGAGGGGTGATGCACATGATCATCCGCGCGCCCGAGTTATCGGCCACTTTGAGCATCGTTCGCATCTGGATCATAGGTTCATCTCCTCGATCTCGGGCTCGATCTCGGTCGCTGACAGGCCGATGATCTCGGTGACCCGCCAACGCTTACGTTTGCTGATGGGCCGCGTCTCGATGATCCGGACGACGTCTCCCACCTTGCACTTCCCGTACTCGTCGTGGGCCAGGAATTTCTTCCGTCTTCTGATGATCTTTTTGTACAGCGGATGGCGGATCTGCCGCTCGACTTGAACAGTGACGGTCTTCTTCATCTTCTTGGCCACGACGACACCGACCTTGGCTGTCTTTCTCGGGGAGGTCTTCGCTTCCATCGCTAATCCTTTCTCCGGACTTTTTCTTTTTCCTTGACGATGGTCTTGATCCGGGCCAGGTCGCGCCGGATGTTCCTCAGCTTCATGGCGTTCTCCACCTGACCCAAGGTGTGCTGGAACCGCAGCTTGAAAAGCTGGTCGGTCAGCTCCTTCTCTCTCTGCAGGAGCTCGTCATCGGTCAATTCCCTCAGTTCTCGCGCTTTCATCTCAGTTCTCGACCTTCTCTCGATACGAAGCGGGTCCTGATCGGCAGCTTGTGGGCGGCCAACCTCATCGCCTCCTTGGCAATGCTGTCCGGGACGCCCTCGAGCTCGAAGATGATTCGTCCGGGACGGACGACATCGACCCAAAACTCGGGATCGCCCTTCCCTTTTCCCATCCGGACCTCCGTCGGCTTCTTGGTGACGGGCTTCCAGGGAAAGACCCGGACCCAGAGCTTCCCCCGCCTCTTCATATACCGGGTGATGGTGATGCGGCCGGCCTCGATCTG
>JBAUIH010000192.1:0-2221 GCA_049682755.1 Candidatus Aminicenantales bacterium
ACGAATCTTTCGAGGTTGAATTATGGCATTGATGTAGGGTTCTATCCCCTGGGTTCTTGCACAATGAAATATAATCCGAAGATAAATGAAGACATTTCATCTCTTGAAGGATTTAAAGACTTGCATCCTTACTCGAGCACCGAATTTACACAAGGATCCTTGAAGATCATGTGGGAACTAGAGCAGTATCTGAAAGTATTGACCGGTATGGAATCCTTTACTCTTCAGCCTTCGGCCGGTGCGCAGGCTGAGCTTTTGGGTCTCATGATTGCCAAGGCATTCTTTGCTGAACGTCAAGAAACTAAGAGATCTAAAGTTATTATTCCTGATTCAGCGCATGGAAGTAACCCTGCCTCAGCTTCAATGTTAAGATATCAGACCTTGTCGGTACCAACAGATACTAGAGGAAATATGGACTTTACAAGATTCAAGGCCACCTTAGATGATAGTGTCGCTTTTGTTATGTTGACCAATCCAAACACTTTAGGGCTTTATGAAGAGGATATTTTGCAAATATCTGATACTGCCCATGCAAACGGAAGCTTGATGTATTGTGATGGAGCTAATATGAATGCCCTCCTTGGAATTACGAGGCCAGCAGACCAAGGATTCGATATGATTCATTTAAATCTGCACAAAACCTTTTCTGCTCCCCATGGAGGGGGTGGACCTGGCGCAGGCGTATTAGGAGTTAGATCGTATCTATCAGACTATTTGCCAGTACCACGAGTAGTGAGTACAAGGCATAACATTATGGAACAACAACAACAACAACAGAAACAAGAAGAACAAGGGGTCGATTTTCAAGAAATAAGATCAGAAGAGGAACAGGAGGAAGAACGAGAAGAGGAAGATAAGCGCAAACATGATTTTGTTTTAGACTACACAAGGCGACGGTCAGTCGGAAGAATCAAATGCTTTTATGGAAATTTTGGGACAATAGTCAGAGCTTACTCATATCTAAGGGCATGGGGTTCAAATATTAGCAAGGTTTCTGAAGGCGCAATCTTGAACGCAAACTATTTGATGAGCTTGCTAAAAGACACTTATGAAGTACCCTTTAAGAGAGCGTGCGCACACGAATTTGTAGTAACATCAAAGAAGTTTGGAAGTAAAAGCGCATTAGGCATAGCAAAAAGGCTCTTAGATTATGGATTCCATCCTCCGACAATTTACTTTCCTTTGATAATACCTGAAGCTTTGATGATAGAGCCAACGGAAACTGAAAGTAAACAGACTTTGGATGACTTTGCTGACGCTTTAATAAAAATAGCAAATGAGCTTGAGACTGACCCAAACGTTATTGTGGGCGCGCCTCATACAACTTATGTCGCGCGATTAGACGAAGTATATGCAGCTAGGAATCCGAATTTACGATGGTATCCAGATTCAAGGTGAAATTAAACGGTAACTTCACTCATGCACGTATCTTTTTTGACTAGCCGGTCTCTGTGTCTCTGTAGAACACATACGAAATTTGTCTCATATATCTACAAGCTTCATGACCATGCATTCACTTATATCTAATTCACCTGAGGATCAGATATGAAGCAGTTATCTTGTGTGTACAAATCGGGCAAGCTATTGAAGATTAGTCTTATCTATGATGAGGAGCATAATTGCATACAGTCAATTTTCATAACCGGGGACTTCTTCCTTTATCCGGAGCGGACATTAGAAAGAATTGAAAATAATCTCATAGGAGTAATAGCAACAGAGGGTAACATACAGAAGTCAGTGGCTCAATCCCTAGTAGGTTCACAGCCGTTCGGATTTGACACCAAATCTTTAACTGCAGCTATACTTTTATGCGTGAAACAATATTATACTGGGCTAACCCAATAGTCCAAAAGAGAGAAGGATTTGTACATTTCCCGTTTAATTCCTGGTAATACTCCGGCAGAAGAGACAAAACGATACATTAGATAATACGATTTGTTTGTTTATTAGAGGGCGGGTAAGGAGACGAAAATCATGCGTAATAAACGGGTTGGTAGTATTAGACTTCTAGAAACGGGATATAACAACGCCGTATTCAACATGGCACTTGATGAAGTCTTGATGCGTGAACTGGAAGTATCCTCTAGAAAAGACCGAACAACAGATAAAATAAAACAGGACAACATTATTGCCACTTCAAGGAATTGGAGAGTCTCACCGAGGATACTTAATCGAGAAGTGACCGTGGAAAAGGAGCCATTTGCTTCTGCGGATGTAGCCG
>JBAUIH010000193.1:0-1880 GCA_049682755.1 Candidatus Aminicenantales bacterium
GAAGTGACCGCCACTAACATCCAAGGCGGCCTCGTCGTTGAAAACAGCTACGAGGACGTCGAGATCTCCGGCATTCAGTCGAACTGCACGATCAGGAGCCGTCACTCCGATATCAAGGCCAGGTCGATAGAGGGAGAGATGAACATCGAGAACTCCTACGGCCTGGTGAACGTCCGGGCCGGGAACCAAAGGATCACCATCACGGGACCCCATTGCGAGATCATAGGCGAGGACCTTCCCGGGCCGATCGAAGTCCGCAATACCTACGAAAAGATTGCTCTCCGCCGGGTCGGCCCGATCCGGATCGACGGCCATCATTCTCCGATAGAAGTTTCGGAAATCAACGGCGACCTTGAGATCATCGATGCCTACGCCTCAGTCCGCCTCACTTCTTTAAAAGGAAATCTCCGGCTGGACGGAAAGCATGTCGAGCTCTCAGGGCGGGACATCAGCGGCGAGGACATCTTCATCTCTTCGACCTATGAGAACGTCGATCTGGCGGATTTTTCCGGCAAGACGACGGTCCTTCTCTCGCACGGAAACATCACCCTCACTCCCCTGGCCCTCACCGGCCCCCTCGAGGTCCGGGCCAGCTACGCGCCGATCACCTTCTATTGGCCCGGAGAAGAGCGCTATCCCTTCGAAGCCCAGACCAAGAGCAGTGATATTCATTGGCGGCTCCCCGGAGACGTGACCATCGAGCGGACCGACGGGTTGACGACGGCGAAGGGCTTTTCCGATGTCTCCGACGCCCCCCATATCCTGCTGTTCACGACCTACGGCGACATCCTCGTCGAGAAAGGCCCCCACCGCTAAAAAATAAAGGGGACGGCCCTATTTATCCTCCTCTCCCTTGAGGGGAGAGGTTTATAAAAAATAGGACCGTCCCCTATTCTTCTTTGCTTTTGTATTGATAGATCTTCTGGGTCAGGCAACCCGTGATCTTGATGTTGAAATAGGAGATCAGGTTGGTGACGTCCTTTTTGTACTTGGTCACGTAGCGGGCAAAATCGTTCTCTTTCCGGAAATGGAGGAGGTTCTCGAACTCCTCGACCTCGTCGCGAAGCTCGATGATGTAGTGGTTGATGGTCCGGTACTGGGCATTGATATCGATCAACTCTTTTTCGCCGAGCTTAGCAAAATCGAGATGGGGCGGGAGGGATTGGAGGATGAGCGAGCTCTCCGAGTGCAGCTCGCCGGCCAGTTCCTTGATTTCCTGAAAGAAGGATTTGTATTCGAGCGGATGTTTCAGCTTCTCCTGGGCTTTGTCGATCATTTTCTCGTTCTGGTCCTTGAGCGAGACGATCATCTCCTTGACGCCGAAGTGCTTGCGCTTGAAATTGAAAAGGTCGATGAAATCGCGGCCGATATAGATCTTGTCCTCGTAGTGGGTGGTCAGCTCCTGCGGCGAGTTGGTGTAAAACTTGATCTCAAAGCGCCGGCCGCCCGAATCCTTCCCCCGCAGCCGGGCCATGACGAGGAAGCTGTTCTGTTCGACAAAATAGCTGTTGATGTCCAGCAGGACCGAATAGATGGCCAGATTATGGATGATGAATTGCTTGACGTAGCCGAGCAGATTTTCTTTTTTGGTGAGGAAGTCGGTCATCGTTTCGTTCGGGGTGGGGCTGAGGACGGAATACGACGGCGACAGGAGAAAAAGCACGGGACCCGTGCCCAGCTCCAAGTGGAGATTTTTCAAGGCCTTGGAGTGGAGGTCATCCAAGACCATGGGCCGCAGCGATGGCAGGTTCTGGACGTCCAGCTTGGAGAGTTCCTCGACTTCATTCATCGTTCGTTGACCTCGGTTTCCGGAATCATCCTATCATCCGGAATCAAGAAAATCAATACCGGCGGCTTCGGGTCGCCCCATGGTCCAGGCT
>JBAUIH010000194.1:0-16643 GCA_049682755.1 Candidatus Aminicenantales bacterium
CATCGGGGCCGATCTCGCCGCAGGCGACGAGCCCGCCCTGCGGGGTGCCGCAGGCCTCGAACGTCCGCCGGACCTCTTCCTTGACTTCGGCCGGGGAGCAGAAGGGCAGGACCCGCTGGCGGTCGATATCCGTCCGAAAGGCGACGCGGCCCCGGGCGTTGCCGGCGATCCACTCATGACCGAGGACGGCGACCTGCACATTGATGACATCCACTCCGATCTCGATGAGGTCTCCCAGAATGTCGTTCACATACCCGTCGGTATGGAACCAGACGTCCCGGCCCGCCTCCCGGACGGCCGCGAACATGGCCGCGTAGCGGGGCTTGAAAACCCGGCGCCAGGTTTCCGGCCGGATGAGCAGGCTGTGCTGGCCGCCCCAGTCGTCGCCGAAGTGGAGGCCGTCGTATTCGAGACGGTTCCACTTTTCGATCCAGCGCAGATTGAAGGCGAGCAGGTCGTCGAGGAGTCTTCCGAGCGGGGCCGGTTCGGATGCCAGGTCGATCATCAAATTTTCCATGCCCCGGAGCTGCTGGAGCTGTTCGAAATAGGTGATCCAGGCGCCGCGGGCGTACCAGCGGTCGTCGAATCCGCACATGTGGCCGCTGTACTGGCGACCGGACGGCGGCCCGGCCGGGAAATCCTCGGGCCACCCGTATTTCGTGTAGCGGTCGAGTTCCCTGATCGGCCAATCGACAGGAATACCGCAGACGCCCATCCATTCCACCCTCCAGAGGGTGCCGAAGTCGTCCTGGTTCAGACCTTGCTTATAAACGGGCGGGAATTGTCCGACCGGAAGGTCTTCCATATAATCCCACCCGAAATCCTCGCGGTATTCGGTCAAGATCTCGGCGAGCGCCGGACCGTATTTCAATTGGGCAGCCGGCAAGACGGCATGGGAAATCGGCACGCGATCGGGATTTTGAAAGCGGATGGCCCGCTGCACTCTCTCCCGGGAATTCACGGCGGGTCTTCCCCTTCACCCTTTCTTTAGTTTTTCAAGCTGTTCGGTGGCCGTGTCCACGGCTTTCCTGATCTCGGCGTTATCCTGGTCGAATTCGAGAAGGCCCTGCCAGATAGCGATCGCTTCTTTGAGACGGCCCTTCCTGTACAGGTCCAGGCCGTCCTTGGTGAGCTGGGCCCGGCATTTTTTGATGCCCTCTTCCGGAACATTTTTGGCAAAGGTGAGCGAAAGGTTGGCCTGTCCGACCAGGGGATAGCCGCTCCGGAGAGCTGCGTACGCTTTCCCGGCGGCCGGGAAATCCTTTCTGGCGACGGCCGTATCGGCCAGGCGTTTGAGCTCTTCCATGATCCGCCGCAAACCGGCGGATACGCGCGGCTCCCGGAGGACTTCGGGGGGGAGGATTCTGTAGCTGTCAAGCGTTCTCTGATAATCGCCGGCTGCCAGGGACTGCCGGGCCTTTCCTTCGCTCAATTGGATCCGGCATTCCAAGATGCGTTGGTTGAGGAGGGGCGCTCCGAATGAAAGCGTTCTCTCGAAGGCGGCGAACCGGGGAAAATTTGCGGATAGCAACGAATAGGTTTTTTCGGCAGCGTTCCAATCCCCGGAATCGAATGATCGATCGGCCTCCGCCTTCATTTCCTCGATCACTCCGGCGTATTCGTTCAGCACGGACTTGTGACCGGGGTATTGCTCAGCGATTTCTGCGTAGGAAGCGATGGCCTTCTCGTAGTCCCCGACCACGACATAGCGCTGGGCCTGGGACGTATCCGGCCGGAGGGACGGCTCTTTTGGAGGGACGCAGGAGGAATAGAAGGCCCCCCAGGAGAGGATGACGACGAGAAAAGCTCTGCCTAAACGGATTTTCATGGCTTATTCCCCGGGCCGGGGGATCTCACCGGCCGCCTTTTTTTTCAGAAGCAAGATGAACCGGGCCGCCATCTCCGGGTCGAATTGCCGGCCGCCCAAGGCTGCGATTTCGGCCAGGGTTTCCTCTTCGCTCCAGGCATCACGGTATGGTCGATCCGAGGTCATGGCGTCATAGACGTCGGCCAGAGAGATGATGGCGGCGGCTTTCGGAATCCTGTCGCCGGTCAACCCGTCCGGATATCCTGTTCCATCGAACCACTCGTGATGATACTTGACAGCCGGAATGTACTTCACGAGCGACGGGGCCTTGGACAGGATCTCCGCCCCGTATTCAGGGTGCCTCTTCATCTCCCGTTGCTCGGCCGTGTTGAGCCGGCCCTTTTTCTGGAGGATGGAATCGGGAATTTTGATCTTCCCGACATCATGAAAAAGGCAGGCGATCTCAAGTTCCTCGAGCTCCGCGGGACTCAAGCCCAGCTCCCGGCCGAGCGCCACGGACAGCCCGGCCACACGTGTGGAATGACCGAGGGTATGCGTGTCTCTGGCGTCGATAGCCGCGGCGAGAACCCGGACCGTCGAGACGTAGGCTTCCTCCAGCTCCTTGGCGTACTGGCTGAGACTGTTCTTCTGGGAAGTGATCAGGGCCGTCATTTCGTTAAAACTCTCGGTCAGCCGGCCGAGCTCGTCCTGGGAATAGACGCGCAGAGGCCGGCTCCGCCGGCCGTCTTTGAGTTCGGCGACTCCTTTCGAGAGTTCATGGACGGGCTTGGTCAGGAATGCCGTCAGAAGGACGCTGCTCGTCACGCCGATGAGAAGGAGAAGGCCGAAGACCGCCAGGATCCTGATTCGGGCCGCCCGCTGGGCTTCGATCACCACGGATTTGTTGAATGTCAGGATGACCGAACCAACGGCTTTGTCCATGAAAACGATCGGAGTCTGGATTTCATACACTTCCCGGAGCTGGCCCGGAATCTCAGCAATGGTCGTTCCGTCTTCGGCTCTCCGGAACACATCGCCGGCGGCCGGGCGGTGCATTTCCCCTGCCCTTCGGGTATCGCTATGCACGAGGATTTCCCCCTCCGGATTGATGATGGCCATGGACTCGATATCGGGATTTGTGATTTTGACCCGGTAGACGATGTTATCAAGCCCGAGGAGGTCCTGGGAGATCAGGCTGTAACCGGCTACGGAGGCTGTCCCCCGGCTGAGTGTTTCGACCCGCTTGATCACCTCGGTCAGGATGAATTTGTTCATGATCCTCAGGGCGATGATCGAGAAGGCGAGAGTGGTCGAGATGAGCAGGACCAGGACATACAATGAGGCTTTGACTCGAATCTTCTTAAAGACGGAGAAGGGTTTCCTCTCGGGCATTGAAACTCCTAGCAAATCAACCTCAACTTCTTCGGGACGGCGCCGACCTGGATATCGCGGAAAAGCTGGGGAGTTCCGTATCCGCCGATGATCTCGCCATCCACCTGGACATCGAACCCGCGCTCCGAGGAAATGCGAAACTCCGGCGCGATCAGGAACGCGGCCTCAGATGCGGCGGCGAGTTTTCCCCGGCGCGCCAGTGCAGCCAGACGGGCCAGACGGAGAAACGAGCAGTTCTCGATCAAGCAGCCGTCCAGGCGGCCGTCATCCGGCTGAGCCGAAGGGCTGAGAATTCTGCCGCTGGCCCAGAACCGGATGTTATTGAAGCTGGCGAGGATGAAGCGGCCACGGCTCTCCTGGTCCCCGGCCTGAATGGACAACGACAGTGGAACCTCGTTGCGCCGGTAAGCGCGAAAGACCCCCAGCGTCCCGGCCAAGCTCTGGAAGGAGGCGAAGGGCGGCCATCGCCTGGAGAATTCCTCGACATACCTGTTGACCTGGACACCCAGCCCGATGTTCACCTGCCCCACGAAATAATTGAGCAGCCGGCCCTGGTGATGCACGGCTCCCAGGTCGATCGTCCTTGTCCTCCCGCGCTTCAAAATCCGGCAGGCTTTCTCCAGATCGATGAGACCGAATTCTCTGGCGATATCGTTAGAGGAACCCAGGGGGATTAAGCCCAAGTCCACATCGGCGCCTGATTTGGCCAGCTCATCGACCATGATTTGGAAGGTTGAGTCGCCGCCGGCTCCGACGAGGGCATGGTAGCGGCCGGCGGCTTCGCGGGTCAGCGTCCGCAAGTCGTCTGCGCTCTGAGTGATGATGAGATTGTAGGGGACCTCCCATTTGCGGAGCACATACTCCAACCGGGCCTTTCTTTTTTTGGCCGCTCCCTTCCCCGCGGCGGGATTGAAGAGGATGGCGGCTCTGTCCCTCAGCATTGTCTTGCAGCGGACCTCAGACCTCCTGAAGCCGCACGGTCAAGGTCCGCTTGCGGCCGCCTCTCAACACCTCCACGCGGACCTCGTCACCCACGTTGTAGCGTTCGAGTATCTTATAGAGGTCATCCGAGGTTTTGATACTCTGGCCGTCGATGGCCACGATGATGTCGCCCCAAACAACGTTCCCCTCCCGGTCATAGCGGGTGGCCATCATGCCCGCCTCGGAGGCCGCGCCCCTGCGGTCAACATCGAGGATCAGAATTCCCTCCTTGATTCCGACCTGCCTGGCCACTGAGTCTTCGACAATCTGGATGCCGAGCCCCGGCTGGATGACCTTGCCGAAAGCGATGAGTTGGGAGACAATCCGATTCACCGTGTCGATGGGGACGGCGAAGCCGACACCGGCATAGGCGCCCGAGGGGCTGTAGATGGCCGTGTTTACGCCGATGCAGCGGCCGGCGCTGTCCAGCAGCGGCCCGCCTGAATTCCCCGGGTTGATAGCCGCGTCCGTCTGGATGACGCCCTGGATCGGCCTTCTCGTTAAGGATTCGATCTCCCGGCCGAGCGCGCTGATGACTCCGGTCGTCAGGGTCTGGTCGAGGCCGAAAGGATTGCCGATGGCATAGACGGACTGTCCGACCTTGAGGTCTGAGGACGCTCCCAGGCGGATCGGCTTCAGCGTCTCCCGGCGGGCCGAGATCTTCAGCACGGCGATGTCCTTATCCGGAGCCTGGCCCACGAGATCGGCCTTCCAGACGGTTTGGTCGGAAAGCGACACCTGAACGTTCGCAGCCTGAGAGATGACGTGAAAATTGGTGACGACGTGTCCGGCGTCATCCCAGATGAATCCGGAGCCCGTTCCCTGAGGAATTTCGAAGACGTTGAAGGTGAAGAGGTCTCGTCTATAAACCAGGGTGGTGATGTAAACGACCGCAGCCTTAGCTTGCTCAAAGATGGAAATGGCCGTCTGTTCCTCCGGCCGGAGGGGTCCGCGCGGGTCGACCGGGCGGACCGGTGCCGTCCTTGGCCGTGCCTGCGGACCGAGCTCTACCGGCAAAACCAGGCAAAAGAGAAATATCAGGAGGGGGAAAATGAGCCAAAACCATTTTGGCTTCATGATTAACCTCGCGCTCGCACTGGCATCATCCTGTGAAGAGAACCTTGATCCCTTGAGCCAGTATATGTCCCTCGCGGCGGTGAGTCAAGAAATCGGGCTTGCCACAAACGGAAAGAATGGCTGAGAAGAAGCGCCCTTGTTATGACGGCTCGGCAAAGCGTACAATGAGCGCCGAAAGACCGTCGAGATGTCCGAAGGAGGTGATGAAATGACTTCGCGGCTGGAACAATTCCGGCTTTACCGGGAAAAGATGAACGAGAAGATCCTGGCCGGCGAACATCTGGGGACCAAGCGTTTTTTCAACCTGGATACGGCCGCCTACCGGGATGGAGCCTTGTCCGGGAAAACCAAGGAACTCCTGGGCTTGGTGGCCTCGGCCGTCCTCCGCTGCAATGACTGCATCGATTATCATCTGATCCAGTGCGTCTTAGAGGGCTACACAGACGCCGAGCTTCAGGACGCCCTCAATATCGCTTTGATCGTCGGAGGCAGCATTGTCATCCCCCATTTGAGACATGCTTATGAAACGATCGCAATGCTGCGGCTGGAGGGACCGCCCGGCCGCAAGTGACGCCCGCGTCCCTTGCCGGATCGCTCCCGTCGTCAAACCGGACGAAGTCCTATGGAGGGGCAATCTGGAAAAGACCGGTCAGCCATTCTGATGCCTATCCCTGGTTCCCGGCCGGGTTGGAGATCCGGTCGACAAAAACCGTCTGGGTGGGATAGGCGAATTCGATTCCTTCTTCCTGAAAACGGCGGAAGATGGCCAGGTTGATGGCCTGCTGAATGTCCATATATGCGATGTAATCTGGAGACCTGACATAATAGACGGTTTCAAAGTCGAGCGAAAAATTGCCGAACGACTTAAAGTGGGAGCGGTCGAAGCGGGCGAGCTCCTGCGCGTTGACGATCTCCGCGATCATCCCCGGGATCGCCGCCAGCTTCTCCGGTGGTGTCTGGTAGACGACTCCCACGTCGAAAACGGCGCGCCGCTCTTCCATCCGCTTGTAATTTCTGATCCGGCTCTTGAGCAGGTCGCTGTTGGCGAAGACGAGCTGCTCCCCGCTGAGGCTGCGGATTCGGGTTGTTTTCAAGCCGATGTGCTCGACTGTACCACGAAGATCGTCCACAATGATGAAATCTCCGATAATGAACGGTTTGTCCAGCAGGATCGACATCGAGGCGAAGAGATCACCAAGGATGTTCTGAACGGCCAGGGCGATGGCGATCCCGCCGATGCCGAGTCCGGCGACGAGCGCTGTAATGTTGATGCCGAGGTTGTCCAGGGCCAGCAACAGAACAACCGACCAGACTGCCAGGCGAACCAGGAATCCCAAGGCGTTATAAGTCGCCAGGCTGGCCGGGTCCTCGTCCTTTTTCTTCTCCCGGATCCTCTCTCGCCAGCATTTGAACAGCCCGTTTGCCCAGATGACCGACTGGAGGAGTATCGCTAAGATGGTGATTTTGCTCAGGATTCGCTTGGCCGGATCGGGGAGATAAAGAAACTGGGAGCCCAGATAGAGAGAGAGCACAAGGAGGGAAAAGGATCTGGTGAGCTGGATGAGCTCGGCGGCGAAGTCATCCACCTCGGTGGCGGTTCGTTGCGCGAGGGCGGCGGCCTTTCGCCCGATGACCTTCTTCAAGACGCTCAGGGCGATAAAGCCCAACCCGGTGACGCCCAGGGCGATGAGCCAGGCTTGGAGCGTGTTGCCGTAAAAAACCTTCTCCAGGATTTCCATGATGCTATGTTAATAACATATGCTGCCAAAAAAGAAAACATCAGGAAGCCGGCTGGCGAGAATGAGAGGGGAGGATTCAATCGGGGAGGCTCAGCCGAAGCTCTGGATCGCTTTTTCCTTGCTGTCGAAAATCTCAAAAATGCGGGTTAAACCCGAATAATTGAAGATGAGCCAAATCTTGGGTGATAACGCGGCCAGCTTCAACCTTCCTTTGTGTTCCTTGACCGCCAGGTAGGAAGCGACCACATCCCCGATTCCGTAGCTGTCGATGAAATCCACCTTGGCGAAGTTGAGGAGGATATCGCGTTTCCCCTCGGCCAGCTTCTCGGTGATCAGTCTCTGCAGTGAGGGGATTTGATCAGCGGTGAACCGGATCTCGCCGGTCAAATCGACAACGATGAGATCGCCTCTTTCATGCCATTTCATGGCCATCGTTGTCGCGTCTTTCCAGAAAAAAGAGTCTCCGGACCGGTATAAAAAACCTCTTCTATATTATGTCGGATACGCTTCTCCTTTGGCAAGCGATTTGTTCGCCGTGAGGCGGTCTATTTCTGGAGGGTGAATGTGGCGCAGACGGAGTCCGGAGTGAATCCTGCGAGGTCATCAGTGTAACGTTGGGCGCAGACCTGGCTTTGTTGGCCGTTCCCGTATTCATCTCCCGTGACTTTGAACTTGATCTCGGCCAGCACGCCCTGGCCGGCCACAGGGATGGGGGTCCCCGCACCTACAAAGCCGCCGACCTTGAGGCTTCCCGGACTGACCTCATTCCCGTCGACCGCCGCCCAGCTTCCCGTGAGAGTGCCGCTCCGGACCTCTTGGAACTGGAGCATTTTTCTGTTGAAGCTCATATCCAGGCCGAAAACACGCATGTCTTTGCTGTTTCCGGCGATGACGATGGTTACAGTGACGGTCGTGTCGACCGTTCCCGAAGCGGGTTTGTAGAGAATATAGATCGTTGGCTGTGCTGCCTCGATCGAAGTCGTCGTCGGGTTTTTTTTGCAGGCCGGAACGATCAACAAAAGAAGAGCGAGGAGGACGGCCATCAGAGCGTTTCTTGAAACATCCATTGGCAGCGAGGACTATTCTATCTATAATGGAGTCGCGGGAGAAGGCCCGGGGCCGCATTTCCACTGCCTTTACAATGTGTCGGCCCTGCATTATTATAAGAGGGAACAGGTAGGACGATGATTCATTCCACAACCATTATCTGCGTTCGCCGATACGGCCGCCTGGCGATGGCGGGCGACGGACAGGTTTCCTTGGGCCAGACCATCCTTAAGCAGACGGCCCGAAAGATCCGGCGGCTGCACAAGGACAAGATTTTGGCGGGGTTCGCCGGTGCAACTTCGGATGCCTTCGCCCTGTTTTCCCGGTTTGAAACCAAACTCGAGGAGCACCGCGGCAACCTCTCCCGGGCGGCCATCGAGTTGGCCAAAGATTGGCGGCTGGACAAGGCGCTCCGGCAGCTCGAAGCTTTGCTCATCGTCGCCGATAAGGACGGGACTTTCCTTATTTCGGGCACCGGCGATGTGGTCGAGCCTGACGATGGGATCATCGCCATCGGATCGGGCGGCCCCTACGCCCTAGCCGCGGCCCGCGCTCTGACGAAGCATACCGATCTCTCGGCCAAGGAAATCGCCCTGGAGGCGCTCCTGACGAGCGCCGGTATCTGCGTTTACACCAACGACCAGGTCATTGTCGAAGAGCTCTGAGGTCAGGACCATGGTGCTCCTCAAACCCGCCGACCAAAACCCAAAAGAGACTCAGGATAGCGAGCTGACGCCCCAAGAGATCGTGGCCGAGCTCGACAAGTATATCATCGGCCAGCAGGCGGCCAAAAAGGCGGTGGCTATCGCCTTGCGAAACCGTTTCCGGCGAAGGAAGCTCCCTCCCGAATTGGCCGACGAAATTGCTCCCAAGAATATCCTGATGATCGGTCCGACCGGCGTCGGCAAGACCGAGATTTCGCGCCGTTTGGCCAAATTGACGTCCTCGCCATTCCTCAAAATCGAGGCTAGCAAGTTCACCGAAGTGGGCTACGTGGGCCGGGATGTGGAATCGATGATCCGTGACCTGGTCCGCATCTCGGTCGACATGGTCAAGCAGGAAAAGACTGCGGAGATCCGGGAGAAGGCCAAGAGCAATGTGGAAGAGCGGATCCTCGACCTCCTCCTTCCGCCGGCGCGACGAAGGAGCAATGTCATGGCCGAGGGAGGAGATTATGACCGGTTCCTCGAGACCCGGGAGAAACTGCGCAAGCAGTTGCGCGAGGGTGTCATGGAGGACCGTCCGGTCGAAATTGAAGTCAAGGAGAAAATGTCGTCGCCGTTTGAAGTCTTTTCGAATTCCGGAGTGGAAGAAATCGGTATTCATATCCAGGAGATCCTGCCCGGGTTCCTAGGGGGGAAGTCCAAGAAGCGGCGGATGAAGATCAGGGAGGCCCGGGAGTTCCTGATGGAAGAGGAAGAAAAACGTCTGGTCGATATGGACCAGGTGGCCCGCCTGGCCGTCGAGCGGGTGGAGCATTCGGGCATTATCTTCTTGGATGAGGTCGATAAAATTTCGGGCCGGGAATCCGGCCGCGGCCCAGAGGTCAGCCGCGAGGGAGTGCAACGCGACCTCCTGCCGATCATCGAAGGCACGACCGTGAACACGCGCTATGGTTTGGTCCGGACCGACCATATTCTGTTCATCGGGGCCGGCGCTTTTCATGTTTCCAAGCCGTCCGACCTGATCCCGGAACTTCAAGGGAGGTTTCCGATCCGGGTCGAGCTGACCCCCCTCGAGAAGGGCGATTTCCTGCGGATTCTGACCGAGCCCGAAAATGCCCTGATCAAGCAATATCGTGCCTTGCTGGAGACAGAAGGCATTCACATTGATTTCAGCGAGGACGCCATCGATGAGATCGCCGATATCGCCGAAAAGGTCAACGAAGAAGCCGAGAACATCGGTGCCCGCCGGTTGCATACCATCATGGAAAAGGTCATGGAAGAGATCTCTTTTGCGGCTCCGGAAATCGCGCAAAAAAGGATCCAGATCGATCGGACTTATGTTCAAAACCAGATCCGCGATATCCTCAAGGACCAGGACCTGCGGCGGTTCATTCTCTGATGACGAGGCGCGTTCTTCTTGGCGTGTTGCTTTCCGGCCTGATGACCATTTCCGGCTGCGGGAAGAAAGGCCCCATCGCGCCTCCCCTGGTGCGGGTCCCCCAGACCGTACAAGATTTTGCCGTCTTTCAGAAGGGCCGCCAAGTCTTCCTCCAGTGGGTCAATCCGACAGCCCATATTGACGGGCAGCCGATCGGAGAAGTGGCTGAAATCGAGATCTGGCTGATCCGGGAAGACCGCGCTCCCGCGGCCGCGGCCGCAAAATACACCAGTGAGACATTTGAGAATAAGGCCAAACTGCTGACCCGCATTGCCGCGGACCAGTTCGGCGCACTTCGCCCTCCGGAGCCGCCCGTTTCTGGGCTGACCTATGCACATGCGCCACAGGCAGAGGATTACGGCCGCGCGACCTTGACGTTTGCCCTCCGGGTCAGGGATGAGAAAAAGAGGGCTTCCGATTTTTCCAAACCCCTCTCTCTGGAGCTTCTTCCGCCGCCGTCTCCTCCTGGGAATCTCCGGGCTGAGGTTTTTGAGCATCATATCCAGATCTGCTGGGAGGAAACGGTTGATTCCGGAAAGGACGCGGGTTCCTCGAAACTGGCCGGATATAATCTTTACCGTTGGGAAGGAGAGGGCTCCGTGCGGCGGCTGAATTCCGCCCCGGTCAACGAGCAGGAGTACACGGACAAGGACATTGCGTTCGATCGGGTCTATCGTTATTTTGTCCGGGCTGTCCTTGAGTCGGCGCTCCGGGTGGAGAGCGAGGATTCGGAACGGGTCGAAGTCATCGCCAGGGACATCTTCCCGCCTATCCCCCCATCAGGGTTGCGGGTCATCGGCGGATCCGGATTCATCGCTTTGAGCTGGGAGGCCAACCGGGAATCCGATTTGCAGGGGTATAAGGTCTGGCGAATGGTTGCCGGGGAGGGCGATTTCGTCCAGATCGCCAGCCTGACTGCATCCGAGAGCGCCTTTCAGGATACCGAGGTTGAAAAGAAGAGACGATATGAATATGCTATAAGCGCTTTCGACACCGCAGGCAACGAGAGCCGCAAGTCAATGCCGGCCGGCGGAATTATGAGGGACAGCCCTCCGGAATGAAGATCTATCGGTTCGAACACGGGAAGAAAACCCTCTATGGCATCCTCAAGGAAGAACGCGTCTATCCTTTATCCGGTTCAATTTTCGGGACGTTCCGGGTGGAAAAAGGGGGCCTTCTCATCAGCCGGGTCCGTCTGCTCCCCCCCGTGGAGCCGACCAAGATCATCTGTGTCGGCCGGAATTATAGGGAACATAGCCGCGAGATGGGGAATCCGGTTCCCGAGGAGCCGTTGATTTTCATGAAACCTCCCTCTGCGATCATCGGACCGGGCGAGGCCATCCTCTATCCCGCCGTGTCTCAGAGAGTCGACTACGAGGGGGAGCTGGCTGTCGTGATCAAGAGGGTTGCGCAGCGGCTGGCTGAGGATACAGACATCGGGGAATTCGTCCTGGGCTATACCTGCTTTAACGATGTTACGGCGCGTGACCTCCAAGTGAATGACGTCCAGTTCACCCGGGCGAAGTCCTTCGATACGTTTGCTCCCGTCGGCCCTTGCATTGCCGCCGGTATCGATCCTTCCCAGTTGAGGATCAAGACGTTCCTGAACGGCAAACTCAGGCAATCCGCCAGCACAAGAAACATGGTTTTCCCAGTTCCCTTTCTCGTCCGCTACATGTCACACATAATGACGCTCTGCCCGGGCGATATCATCGCCACCGGGACGCCGGAGGGGGTCGGCCCGATGTTTCCCGGAGATCGGGTGGATATCCAGATCGAGGGCATCGGGACGCTTTCCAACACGGTGAGCAAAGACGAATTCAAGAGGGAGCCGAGCGGAGACGAGAAGCGGCTCAGATTAGAGAAACGGAGGAGAACATGAAATTCTTCCTGGACACGGCCAATCTGGTCGAGATCAAGGAGGTGGCCGGCTGGGGCATCCTGGACGGCGTGACCACGAATCCATCGCTGGTCTCGAAGGAAAACAGTCCCTTTGAGGAGTTGATCCGAGAGATCTGCGCGAACTGCCCGGGGCCGGTCAGTGTCGAATGCGTCTCGGCCCGGTCCGATGAACTCATCAAGGAAGCCCGGCGGCTGGCGGAGCTCGCTCCGAATATCGCCGTCAAAATCCCCATCGGTCTCGAGGGGCTAAAGGCGACCCGCGTCCTGTCCCAGGAAGGAATCCAGGTCAACACCACGCTGATCTTTTCGCCCAACCAGGCGCTTCTGGCCGCCAAGGCGGGATCGCGTTTCGTCAGCCCGTTCATCGGCCGCCTCGACGACATCTCTCAGGAGGGGATGGAAATCGTCGAGCAAATCATGGTGATCTTCGATCATTACGGTTTCGAGACCGAGGTCATCGTGGCCAGCATCCGCCACCCTCGCCACGTCGTCGACGCCGCTCTTCTCGGCGCCCATATCGCCACCATCCCTTATTCTGTCATCGCCAAGCTGGTCAGCCATCCTTTGACCGATCTTGGCGTCGAGAAATTCCTAAAGGACTGGGGAAAGGTCAAGAAGTGAGCCGACCCTCTGAAGGAGGGGTCATCATGAGCATTCAAAAAAAAATCGATGACCTCATCAATAGAAACCGTCTGGCCGAATTGGGAGGTGGGAGCGACCGGATCGAAAAGCAGCATAAGTCGGGAAAGCTGACGGCCCGGGAGCGGATCGGTCTTCTGCTTGATGAGGGCTCTTTTCAGGAAATGGACAAGCTCGTCGTCCACCAGAGCACCGATTTCGGGATGGAAAAAAAACGCATCCCGGGGGACGGAGTTGTTTCGGGTTTCGGCCGGGTCGACGGCCGGCAGGTCTTCGTTTTTGCCCAGGACTTCACGGTTTTCGGCGGCTCCCTGAGCGGCGCCAACGCCGCTAAGATCGTCAAGATCATGGACCTGGCCTTGAAGGTCGGCGCTCCGATCATCGGGCTCAATGATTCGGGCGGCGCCCGGATCCAGGAAGGAGTTGCCAGTCTGGCGGGATACGCGGACATCTTTCTTCGAAACGTGCTGGCGTCGGGAGTCATTCCTCAGATCTCGGCGATCATGGGACCCTGCGCGGGCGGTGCTGTCTACTCACCCGCTATCACCGACTTCATCATCATGACGAAAGAGATCAGCAATATGTTCATCACCGGACCCGATGTCATCAAGGCCGTCACCCACGAAGAGGTCAGCATGGAGGAACTGGGCGGGGCCGAAACCCACAATGCCCTGAGTGGGGTCGCTCATTTCGCGGCCGAGAACGAACAGCAAGCCCTTGCGTTCATCCGGGAGCTTCTTTCCTTTATGCCCAGCAATAACCTGGAGGATCCTCCCGAGAAGGAAACCTCAGATCCTTGGGACAGGATGAGTGAGGAGGCCAACCTCTTGGTCCCGGCCGATCCTTACCACCCTTATGACATCCGGCGGGTCATCCGGGAGGTGGTCGACGATAACTATTTCTTCGAGGTCCAGGCTGAGTACGCCAAGAACATCGTCATCGGGTTCGGCCGGCTGGCGGGGAAGTCGGTCGGCCTTGTGGCCAACCAGCCCGACCATCTGGCCGGGGCTCTGGATATCAATGCTTCCGATAAGGGGGCCCGGTTTGTCCGGTTTTGCGATGCTTTCAACATCCCTCTCGTCACCTTCGAGGACGTTCCCGGGTTCCTGCCCGGCGTTGCCCAAGAACACGGCGGCATCATCCGCCATGGGGCGAAGCTGCTTTACGCTTTTGCCGAGGCGACGGTTCCCAAGATCACCGTAATCACGCGCAAGGCCTACGGCGGCGCCTACTGCGTTATGGCCTCGAAGCATATCCGGGCGGACATCAATCTTGCCTTTCCGACGGCCGAGATTGCGGTCATGGGACCGGAGGGAGCGGTGAATATCGTTTACAAGCGGGACTTCAACGGGGGAAAAAAGTCCGCCGATATCCGGGAGGCCAAGATCGCTGAATTCCGGGAGAAATTCGCCAATCCGTATATCGCCTGTGAAAAAGGCTATTTGGACGAAGTCATCGAGCCGCGTTTCACTCGCCCCAAGCTGATCGCCGCCCTGCAGCTGCTGGACACCAAGCGGGACAAGAACCCGCCTCGGAAACACGGCAATATCCCACTCTAGATGTTTAAGAAAATCCTGATCGCCAACCGGGGAGAGATCGCCGTCCGGGTCATCCGTGCCTGCCGGGAGATGGAGATCATCCCCGTGGCCGTCTATTCGGAGGCCGACCGTAAGGCCCTCCACGTCCGTTTGGCCGAGGAAGCCTATTTCATCGGAGCGGCCCTGCCGTCTGAAAGCTACCTCCATGTTGAGAAGATCATCGCCGTAGCCAAAAAATGCGGCTCCGAAGCTGTCCACCCTGGCTACGGATTCCTGGCTGAGAACCCGCTGTTGGTCCAGCGCTGCGAGGAGGAGGGTATCGTCTTCATCGGCCCTTCTTCAGAGCCCATGAGACTGATGGGGGAGAAAACGTCAGCCCGGAGGAAGATGCTCGAGGCCGGAGTGCCCATCATCCCGGGCACCCTGGAATCCGTCGCCGATGAAGGCGAATTGAGCGTCAAAGCGCGGGAAGTCGGTTTCCCACTCCTGCTCAAGGCGTCCGCCGGCGGCGGCGGCAAGGGACTGAGGCTTGTCACCAAGGAGGCAGACCTCCTGCCGGCCTTCAAGATGGCCCGTTCAGAAGCGCTTTCGAGCTTCGCCGATCCGGCCGTTTACATCGAGAAATACATCGAGGAGCCACATCATATCGAGATCCAGATCTTAGCCGACCACTTCGGAGACGTCGTTCATCTCGGGGAGAGGGAATGCTCGATCCAGCGGCGCTACCAGAAAGTCCTGGAGGAGACACCATCGCCCTTTCTTGATGAAGCGACGAGAAGGGCCATGGGAGAAGTGGCCGTCAAAGCGGCGGTCAGCATCGGGTACCGGAATGCTGGGACGGTCGAGTTCATCGTTGACCGGGACCGGAGATTCTATTTTCTGGAGGTCAACGCCCGCCTCCAGGTGGAGCACCCCATCACCGAGATGGTGACGGGGATCGATCTGGTCAAGAGCCAGCTCGAGATCGCGGCCGGCCGTCCGTTGCCTTTCCGTCAGGACGAAATCAAACCGCAAGGGCATTCATTGGAATGCCGGATCATGGCCGAGGATCCTTTCAATGATTTTATGCCCTCGCCCGGAAAGATCGTCTATCTCCATACTCCGGCCGGGCTGGGAGTGCGGGACGACAGCGGAGTCTATGCGGGATTTGAGGTGCCGCTGGAGTATGATCCTCTTCTTTCCAAATTGGTCACCTGGGGAAAAACGAGAGAGGAGGCCGTCCGGCGAATGTTGCGGGCCCTTTCCGAATATCAGATCTACGGGATTAAGACCACGATTCCCTTCTTTCAGCGGATCCTCCTTCATACGCGGTTCCTGGCTGGCGTGTACAATACCCATTTTATCGCCGACCTGGAAAAGGAGTCCGAACGGAAGGATCCAACAGAGGAGATCGTCGCCCTGATTGCCGCCGGGATCAAGAGCGGACGAGATGCCCGGACCGGGACGGCCCCGACCCGGAGAACAGAGACCAGTCAATGGAAAGTCCAGGGAAGGCTGGAGAACTTCGGCAACCGGATCTAGGATGAACTATCTGTTCTGGATCGGACAGAAGGAAGTCAGCGTCGGCCTGGATGCGGCTGGAGACGGGCGCTTCCATGTTTCCATCGGCGATAGGGCATATCATGTCTCGGCCGAGTTCATCGGCCAGGAGGAGATCATTCTGAATGTCGACGGGCGAATCTTTAACGTCATCATTCAATCCAACTCCCTCTCTCATGCGGTCTTCGTCAATGGCCGGCTTTTCCGGGTGGAGAAACGCTCGGCCCTGAGGATCCTCCGGGAGGAGAGGGCCCGGCAGAGGAAGAAAGATGTGAAGATCACCATGCCGGGACGCGTCATCCAGGTTTTCAAAACGGCTGGGGACGAGGTCGGGGAGGGGGAGCCCGTTCTGGTGCTCGAGGCTATGAAAATGCAAAACGAGATCAAGGCGCCTTACGCCGGCCGGCTGACCAAGGTCCATTTCGGGGCCGGGGACTATGTCCAAGCCGGCTCCGTCCTGTTCAGTATCAAATAAGGCTCGGGCTTGGGTTCGTCAGCCCGCTCGCTTCCCCAGCGACTTCTTGGGGGAGAAAGCTTTGCTTTCCCCCTCCAACGGTCGCTTTGCTCCCTGCCCCCCTTCTCGGACTCCGTCCTGCGACCAAGGGGGCCTTCCCCCTTGGAACCCCCACTGCTTTGCTCCGCAAACCAGCACCCTCGCTCCTGCTCTTTCATTTTTCCAAGGCTCGGGGTGATGGCAGAGAAACCCGTATGAGGAGTGAGCGGGCACGGTTTCTCGACCGGAGGGAGAGAAGAGCGATCGACGAATCGAGCCCGTTTTCCGCGCTGGGAGAAAACGGGCGTGGTTTCGAAGCCACTGCCCCGAGCCTCCACTTTAAAAATCAGGCGAAATCGAATACAATAGACCACTGGTTCAAGCCC
>JBAUIH010000195.1:0-7364 GCA_049682755.1 Candidatus Aminicenantales bacterium
GTACGAGAAGGTCCCGTTGATCATCACCTCCAACAAGAGCTTCGAATCCTGGGCGGAGATGATGGGCGACACGGTCATGACCACGGCGCTTTTGGATCGGCTGCTTCATCATGCCAGGGTCTTTACCCTGGACGGAGAATCCTACCGCATCAAAAAATCAAGAAAGGAGGTTTAAATCATTCCGATGGAGGGAGGGAAATCTGTTTACCGTGAGAGTGGGAAATATCCTTACCGTGCCCCTGGGAAATGTCCTTACCGAAGGGGTAGAAAAGTACTTGACATTTGCAGGCAACGGTTTTCTGGCCGAGGTCCGAGAAGAGATCGAGCGGGCGCTCTTCTTGCGGGACCGGGATCTGTTCTCCCAGGAGCTGGACCTCGTTTTCCTGGACACGACGAGCGTCTATGTCTACCGGGCGACGGAGACGGAGTGGCGGAAGCGGGGCTACTCGCGCGACCATCGGCCGGACTTGCCGCAAGTGGTCTTGGCCGTTGCGGTGGACCGGAAAGGATGGCCGGTGTCATGGGAAGTGTTCCCGGGCCACACGGCGGACCCGGCGGCGTTGAAGGCGATGATTGTCAAGATGGGGTGTTGAATCTCACACAGGATTAATCTAATCCCCTACCTTTTTCTCAGGATGTTCTGTATAAAGGGAGGTCTGTTGCAGATTGTCTTGAAAGGAAGGGGAAGGACTGACCGGGCCATGTGGGAAACATGTTTTTCCCGGTCATCCTCCCCGAAAACGCGATTTATTGATACTCTATTTTCGGGCAGATGTAAAGAGGCTGGTCGAGGAAGGCAAGGGATATCCGTTTCCGCGACCGTTGCGATGTCCGAGCTGTCAAGGCCGCCGGGTCTGGGTCCACAGCTACGTCCCGCGCTATTTCGAGGGCTACACGCAGCCACTCTGGACGAAAAAGTACCGATGCTCGGACTGCGGGGCCGTCCATACGTTGAGGCCGGGCTCCTTCTGGGCGAGGTTCCGGTGGTCGATTCGAACGATTCTTCGAGCTCTTCGGTATAAGCTTCGTCATTGCCGCTGGCTTGAGAGCTTGTCCCGCCAACTCCAGCAATACTGGTTCCACGGCCTGAGGATGCAAGCCTCCCGGACTCGCAATCGCGCGGGACCCGGTCTTGAGGCGTTGGGCGATCTGTTGGCGCGGGATGTTGTCCCGGTGACCCATGCCATCCAATGTGAGAGGCGACACGTCTGAGGCCGACTCCACCGGGTTTTGGCGGTGACGCCGAGGCGGCTCTCGTTTAGGCTGGCTGCAGGAGGTCATCACCATGGACGAAGAGGTCAAACAACAGATTGCCCGGTTCCGGTTCGGGGTCATCGCCGACCTGGTCGGCCGGAAACTCACTCGAGGCGAGAAACAACGGATTTTAGGAGAAAAGAGCCAAGCCGAGTGGGACATCCCTCATTCCACGCGGACCCGGATCAGCCGCTCCACCATCCTCTACTGGCTGCGTCGGTATGAGGAAAGTGGGGGCCGATTGGAAAGTCTTTATCCCGATCATCGATCCGACAAGGACACGAGCCGCGCTCTGGGGGCCGAGACGGCCCAAGCCCTCATCCGCCTCCAGCAGGAATACCGAGGAGCGACGCTTCCGGCTGTGCTTCGGGAGGCCAAACGGCGGGGCGTTGTCCCGGCTCAGTTTCGCGTTTCCAAGGCCACCCTCTACCGTTTCTTCAAGCGTCAGGGGCTGGACGAGGACTCCTCACCGCCGGTCGACCGCCGCCGCTTCGAGGCGGAGCTTCCCAACGACATCTGGCAATCCGACGCCCTGCATGCCGTCAAGGTGCTGGCCAACGGCAAGCTGCGCAAGAGTTATCTTTTCGCCTTCATCGACGATATGAGCCGGTTCATCCCCCATGCCCAGTTCTATCTCAACGAGGGGGTCGAATCCTATAGCGATGCCCTGCGCCAAGCCCTGGCCAAACGGGGTCTGCCCCGGAAACTCTATGTCGACAACGGTCCCGCCTTCGTCTCCAGCCATCTCGGCCACGTGACCGCCTCTCTGGGGATCGCCCTGGTCCATTCCAAACCTTATCAGCCCGAAGGCCGGGGCAAGATCGAACGCTGGTTCCGAACCGTCCGCGAGCGGTTCCTCAGCCTGACGCCCGACGGGCTTCCGCTGCGCGTCCTCAACCGCCAGCTCGCCGAATGGATCGAGAATGATTATCACACCAGGCCCCACGCCTCCACCGGCGAGGCGCCCATGGTCCGCTACCTCCGCCACGTCCATCTCATCCGCGAGGCCCCCAAGGACCTCGACGACTACTTCCGAAAAAGAGCCCTTCGCCGCGTCGCCAAGGACCGGACCGTAGCGCTCAACGGCCGACTCTACGAGGCGCCCCCTAGAGCTCATCGGCAAGCAGGTCACGCTTCTCTACCCTGATCATGATCCCGGCCGGGTTGAGGTTCATCTGGCCGGAGAGAGTGTCGGCCGGCTCGTCCCTCTCGACCTCCAACTCAACTGCCGCATCCGCCGCCGACACATCCTCGAAATCCTGCCCAAAGACTCAGCCCCCAACCCCTCCCCCAAACCCCCCATGACCACCGGCAAACTCTTCGACCGATGAGCAACTATAAATCCTACTTCGGCTTCCCCAAAGAACCCTTTGCCAAAGACATCCCGCCCGACTCCCTCTATCAAACGGCGAGTCTGGCGGCCGCCACCGAACGCTTCCTCTATGCCGTCTCTCTGGCCGCCGTCGCCGTCATTACCGGCGAGGTCGGCGCCGGCAAGTCCACCACCCTCCGCTATGCCGCCTCGAGGCTTCACCCCTCCCAGTATCGCCTCATCCCCATCGTCGCCTCCACCGGTTCCGCCATCGAAGTCTATCGCCAGATCGCCATGGCCCTCGATAATGACGGCCGTTTCGTCTCTGTCGCCCGCCTCACCAAAACCATCCGCGACATCCTCCTCGACATCTCCCTCCGCAAAATGACCCCCGTCCTCCTCATCGATGAGGCCAACCTCATGAGACTCGAAGTCTTCGCCGAACTCCAGACCCTCGCCCAGTTTGATTTCGACTCCAAACCCGTCCTCCCGATGATCCTGGCCGGCCAAAACAACCTCCTCGATAAGCTCATGTACCAAACCTCCAAGCCCCTGGCCTCCCGCGTTGTGGGACGAACGCATCTGGAAGGCCTCAAACTCAAAGATATGGCCGGATACCTCAAACATCACCTCGAAATCGCCGGACTCACCCAAAACCTTTTTGCCGACGAGGCCGTCCTCGCCATCCAGCAAGGCTCCGGCGGCCTGCCCCGCCGCGCCAATGCCCTCGCCCGGGGCGCGCTTATCGCCGCAGCCAACGAAAAAAGCCAAATCGTCAGCGGCGAGCACGTCCGCCTCGCCTCCACTGAAATCATATGAGAATGAAGAAAGAGTGAGAAACTAAAGACCAATATAACGTGCGAAAAGCAGTCAAAATAATTTGAAAATCAACAGCGGCAGCGGTTCTGGATCCGACGGATCATCGTCGTCGCCGACCGGGGGATGATGGGGAAGAACAGCCTGAAGCTTTTGACGGAGGAGCGACCGGCGTATGAGTACATCCTGGGCTGCCGGATGAGGAAACAGAAAGAGGTCGGGGAGGACGTTCTGGCCAGGGCCGGAAGGTTCCAGGAGGTGACGGAGAACCTGAAGGTCAAGGAGGTCCGGGTCGGGGACAATCGGTATGTCGTCTGTCTGAACGAGGAGGAAGCGCGCCGGGATGCGGCGGCGCGCGAGGCGATCCTGGCGCGGCTGGAGGAGAAGCTGGCGGGCGGAGCGAAGAGCTTGTTGGGGAACAGGGGCTACGCCCGGTTCTTGAAGATGGCGAAAGGGTCCTTGAAGATCAACGAAGAGGCCGTGGCCGCCGAGGCGCGTTACGACGGGAAGTTCGTCCTCCGGACCAACACGGACCTGGAGGCGGCCCGAAGTCGCCCGGACGTATAAGAGCCTGTGGCGGGTAGAGCGGATGCGTATTCCGAGGGATTCCGGCCACCCATTCCGACGCCAACCTCAAAAGTGGCCGGCTTCAGATCGGAAACAGTGGCCGCCTTCGCCCGGAACAGGTGGCCGGAATCACCGGAATACGCAAGCGGACCTTCCGGAAGACGAAAAGCACGCGGAGGTACGGCCGATCTTTCATCACAACGACGAGACGACGATCGGACACATCGTGGCGGGGTTCTTGGCGTTGCGGCTGGAGGTGGACCTCCAGAGAAGGCTGGAGGAGCGTGGCGTGGAGGCTTCGTGGCCGACGCTGATGCGGGATCTGACGCAAGTGCAGGCGGTCCGGGTGGAGTTGGGCGGAAAGACGTATCTTCTCCGTACGGACCTCCAGGGTTCGGCGCATCAAGCCTTCCAGGCGGCAGGCTTGCGGCCGCCCTCGCCGGTTACGATGATTGCATGAGAGGACAGGGCGGCATAGTAACAAAGATTTTTTTCGGGCCCGTAACTTGTGGATTATGAGAAAGATCTATTTTTCAACTGTCGAAAAAAAGCTTGACGTCCTGGTTCAGATACTCGTCCGGGTTCAAGTCGGGCCTGTACCCGGGGAGATAGAACAACCTCACCCGGCGTCCCTCTGTTTCAAGCCACCTCTTCACCGCCTGGGCCCGGTGGACGGGATGACGGTCCACGATGAGATAAATCCGGCGCGGCACCTGCCGCTCCAACCGTCTCATGAAATCGATGAACACCCGGGCCCGAAATTTCTTGTTCATCACCATAAAATAGAGCTTGCCCCGGTTGGTGATCGCCGAAATCATGCTGCAGCCAAACCGCTGTCCCGTACCCCGAATAACCGGCGTTTGCCCTTTCAATCCCCAACTCGTCCCCGTGGCATGGTCCGACCGAAGCCCCATCTCGTCTCCCCAGTAAATCTCCGCCTTATCCCTCTTGGCCTGGGCCCTGATCAGCGAATAGTCCTCCTCCAGCCAGCGCCGAACCGCTTCCGGTCCGCTTCGAAGGCCCGCCGGATCGGCTTCTGAGGCGTAAATCCCCACTCCTTCAAGTACCGCCCCACCGTCCAAACCGAAAGGCGTGCCCCATAACGCTTTTCGATCAATCGCCCCACCGCCTCTCTCGTCCACAGGGAAAAAGGCAGCCTCAATTGATCGGGAGGCTTGTTGGAGATCGCTTTCGCAATCACCTTGGCTTGACGCGGCCGAAGTGCTTTCCCGGGAGGCCGACCTTGCGGTTTGGCAGCCAGAACATCCAAACTCTTGTTCTTGGCTTTCTTGATCCAGACCCCTACGGTCTGTCTCGTGACACCGAAGATCCGGGCCGCCTCCAATTGGGTCATCCCATCGCGCACGGCCTGAACGGCCCGTCGACGCAGCTGCTCCTGCGCGGACGGGGACAACGATCTGGCGTCTTTGTTCTTCATGAAGACAGTCTATCATATCAAATCCCAAAATGCAAGCTATTTATTGCACTGATTAATAAGTATTGTGTCCCCCTAATTCTCTTTGGCTCCGAATTCTCTTGAAATTAGTGCCTGTCACCAATCCTTTATGGTTACTGTCACCTTTTTTCTATTCTTGTATAAAATCAATCCTCCGCTCTTGAATTTGGCACCTCTCCTTAATTTGAAATCACAATTTGTGATTTCAAGTTTCTCATGAAGATGAATCAAAATGGCCATCATCCGGAATTATCCACGCGAATTAAGATTAGTGCCCTTGGAATTACCCGCTGAATTCAAACTTCCAGCAAAACGATCACGTCTTTTCCCCACCTGTAAACAAGCCGCCGGGCCTGCCCCTGCACCGTGTACGGATACGACCGCAAAAGAGCGAATTCCCCTTTCATCTTTTTCCCGGCCTGAGGGTTCTTCTCGACTTCCCTGAGCGCTTCCTTCAGTAAATCTCTCTCGGCCTCCTCCCTGATCTTTTTCTGCATTTGGGCGAGAATAAAACGTCTGGTACAATAGATCGTCGCGACTTAGAGGATAGATGAACGAGAAAAACCGCACTTTTTTTGCCCGCGAGGCTCCGGGCCGGCGGCGGTTCCTCGGCCTGGGCGCGGCCGCGCTGTGCCTGCCTTTCCTGACCCGCGTCGCGGCATTCGCCTCCCCCCGCTCATTTGGCGAGCCCCTTCCCCCCGACCGTTGTCTCTCGTTCTACAATACCCATACCGGCGAAGCCGCAACCGTTGAGTATTGCCGGTCGGGCTGCCTTCTCCCCGCCTCCCTCGAGAAAATCGACCACATCCTCAGGGACCATCGGACAGGGGAGACCAGGGCCATCGATGTCCGGCTTCTCGACCTGCTCCATGCCCTCTCCCGGGCGACCGCGACTGAGGAGCCCTACCACATCATCTCCGGCTACCGTTCCCCCAAGACCAACGACTTCCTGCGCGCCCGCGGCGGCGGGGTTGCCGCCAACAGTCTCCACCTCGTCGGAAAGGCCATCGACGTCCGCGTGCCCGGCCTCGCGCTCCGGGACCTCTATCGGGCTGCAGTCAAGCTCGGAGGCGGAGGCGTCGGCCTCTACCCTGCAGCCGATTTCGTCCACCTCGACGTCGGCCGCGTCCGGACCTGGTGAACCGGACTATTCATCCGCGGCCGAAGCACGCTCTTCCAGGGCCCGGTAAAGGGCCGCATCCCGGAGATAGATATCCTGACGGAATTGGACCCGCCCGTCTTCGCCCAGCCACGCCGTCCAATAGAGGAGATGGACGCCCAGGGGGTTACGCAGGTTGACCACCCGGGTCTCCCCGCCCTTGATCGCGGTCAGGATCTTTTCCTTCGTCCAGTCCGGATCATCCCGCAGGACGTATTCCGCAAGATCAACGGGCCTTTCGATCCGGATGCATCCCGAGCTGAAATCCCGCACGGCCCGGTTGAAGAGCTCACGCTCGGGGGTGTCGTGCAGGTAGACGTCGAACTTGTTCGGGAACATGAACTTGATCCGGCCCAGGGAGTTCTGCGGTCCCGGGTCCTGACGGAACTTATAGGGCAGGTTCTCCGCTTTGACCAGGGACCAGTCGAAGGCGGAGACGTCAATCTCGCGAGCCCCCTCCGACCAGTTCTCGAAAACACGAAATCCTTTTTGGCCGAGATAAGCCGGGTCTTTTCTCACCTTGGGCAGGATATCCTCCCGGGCGAGCTTCGGCGGCACGGTCCAGGTGGGATTGATCTCGAGATGGGACATCGTCCCGCTGAAAGCGGGGGTGCGCCGGTAGGCCCTTCCGACGACGGCGGGCATCGACATGACCTCCCGGCCCGCCTCGACGACGCCGACCCGGAAATCGGCGACGTTGACCAGGATGTACCTCTCGCCCAGCTCCTGGGTGATCCAGCGCCAGCGCTCGAGGTTGGCCCGGATCTGGGTCAGCCGCTCGGCCGCGGAGACGTTCGGGG
>JBAUIH010000196.1:0-9463 GCA_049682755.1 Candidatus Aminicenantales bacterium
GCACCAAGAAGGTTGCCGCCATCATCGGCGAGATCACCGAGGACCGAAAAGTCGAAGTGATCGGCATCGGGACGGCCGAATCCAAAGGACTGCGCAAGGGGGTGGTCGTCAACCTGGAAGCCACGACCGCGGCCATCAAAAAGGCCCAGGAAGAGGCCGAACTCATGGCGGGAGTGGAGATTGACTCCGCTTTCGTCGGCATTTCCGGCGCCCATATCAAGAGCTTCAACAGCCGCGGCGTCATCGCCGTTTCCGGCAAGAACCGGGAGATCACCCGCGAGGACATCCGCCGGGTCATCGACCAATCCAAGGCCGTTTCCATCCCCCCCGACAGGGACATCATTCACGTCATTCCCCAGGAATTCGTCGTCGACGAGCAAGACGGGATCAAGGCGCCGCTGGGGATGAGCGGCATCAAGCTCGAAGTCAATGTCCACATCGTCACCTCGGCCATCACCTCGGTCCAGAATCTGAGAACCTGTGTCGAGCGGGCCGAGATCGAGATCGAGCAGGTCGTCCTCAACCAGATCGCCACCGCCTCGGCCGTTCTGACCCACGACGAGAAAGAACTGGGCGTCGGCCTGATCGACATCGGCGGCGGGACGACCGAGGTGGCCATCTTCGAGCGCGGCAGCCTCTGGTACACGTCGATCATCCCTATCGGCGGCGACAATTTCACCAATGACATCGCCGTGGGGCTGCGGACTCCGATCCCCGAAGCCGAGAAGATCAAGAAGAAGTTCGGCTGTGTCGCCATGCCCACGGTCGAGGAGCCGGAGACGATCGAAGTCCCCTCGGTCGGCAAGGCCCGGAAACCGCGGGTTCTGTCGAGACAGATCCTGTCCGACATCATCCAGCCCCGGGCCGAAGAAATTTTTCGCCTCGTGGACGGCGATATCAAACGGATGGGCTACGAAAAATCCCTCAACTCGGGTATCGTCATCACCGGCGGCACGGCCCTGCTGGAAGGGCTGGAGGAGGTCGCCGAAGAGATCTTCGACCTGCCGGTACGACGCGGGGATCCGGCGGGCGTTTCCGGCCTCATCGACCGGGTCAGCACACCCGACTACGCCACGGCCGTCGGCCTGATCCTTTACGGGTTCGGCCAATGGCAGGAACACGGCGCGGCTAAAGATAAAAAGAAAGGACTCTGGGCCAAGATGCGCGACTGGCTCAAGGAATAACGAAGGAGAGGAGACACAATGAACGACGAGATCAGCAGCAAACTGAAGTTTCATCTGGTCGATGACACCATGGGGGCCAAAATCAGGGTCCTCGGCATCGGCGGGGGCGGCGGCAACGCCGTCAACCGGATGATCGAGGCGGGGATCGAGGGCGTCGAGTTCATCGCCGTGAACACCGACGTCCAGGCCCTGAACAACAACCGCGCCGGGACCAAGCTCCAGATCGGCGCCAAGATCACCAAAGGACTCGGATCTGGGGGCCGGCCGGAGACCGGAAAACAGGCGGCCGTCGAGGACACGGAGAGACTGATCGAGCTCATCCAGGGCGCCGACATGGTCTTCCTAACGACCGGCCTGGGCGGCGGAACGGGAACGGGAGCAACCCCAATCTTGGCCAATCTGGCTTCGGAGATGGACATCCTGGCCATCGCCATCGTCACCCTGCCCTTCGACTTCGAAGGCCGGGTCCGGGCCAAGCAGGCCGAGGAAGGGCTCAAGGAGCTGAAAGGAGTTGTCGATACCGTCATCGCCATCCCCAACGAGCGGCTTCTCCAGACCGTCAACCTCGACACCTCCATCCAGGACGCCTTCAAACTGGCCGACGATATCCTGCGGCAGGCGGTCCAGGGCATCAGCGACCTCATCACCAAGCCGGGGCTCATCAACCTCGACTTCGCCGACGTCAAATCCATTATGAAGGGAATGGGCATGGCCTTCATGGGGACAGGGATCGCTTCCGGCGAGAACCGGGCCATGGACGCGGCCCAAAAAGCCATCTCCAGCCCGCTGCTCGTCGACACCTCGATCGAGGGGGCCAAGGGTGTGCTCATCAACATCACCGGCGGGAAAGATCTAACCCTCCACGAAGTCTCCAAATCGTCGCAGCTCATCCACCGGATGGCCCATCCCGAGGCCAACATCATCTTCGGCACGGTCATCGACAATTCGATGAAGGAGATGGTCAAGGTGACCGTCATCGCCACGGGATTCGAGCCGACAAAGGAAAAAGAGGCCCCGGTTGAGGAAGAGCGGCCCCGTCCGTTCAAGCAGACGCCGGCCCCTTTCCAGGTCCAGACGGATACGCCTCCCTATTTGTTCGAGCCGAAGGGCGGGAAATCGCCGCTCTGGGAGCCGCCGGCCTGGGAAAAACAGTATGAACCCTACGAAACTCCGACCTTCATCCGGCGGAGCAAATTCTCCGGGCTGAGAAAACACCCCAATGATCTCGGCTGATCTCGTCGTCCAGGGCTGCCGCCGGCTCGTCACCTGCCGGGGTCCGATCCCGAAGAGGAAGCGGGCCCTGCAGGATGTCGGGCCGGTGGACAGAGCCTGGATCGCCTCTTCTAAAGGTAAGATCGTTTTTATCGGGAAGGAAAAAGATTTTCAAAAATCGGTCCGGCCCGAGCGCTCGGCCGCGCGCCTGGACGGCGCCGGGATGGTCGGGCTGCCCGGATTCGTCGATTCTCACACCCATCTTCCCTTCGCCGGAAGTCGAGTCGAGGAATTCCAACTGAGGCTGCGGGGATATACCTACCAGCAGTTGGCGGCCAAAGGAATGGGCATCCAGACGACGGTCAAGGCGACGCGCCGGGCATCGCGGAAGGAAATTCTTTCTTTGAGCCTGGCGCGGCTCGACCGGATGTTGCTGCACGGCACGACGGCGGTCGAGGCCAAGAGCGGCTATGGCCTGAACCTCAGGGATGAAATCAAACAGCTCGAGGTGCTGAAAGAGGCCGCTCAACGTCATCCGCTGGACATCGTCCCCACCTTCATGGGCGCCCACGACATCCCGAAAGAGTATAAGAGCCGGAGGAACGCCTATATCGACATCCTCATCAACAAGGTCATGCCCGAAGTGCGCCGCCGGAACCTGGCCGAGTTCTTCGATGTCTTCTGCGAGAAGGGCGTATTCACGGTGGGAGAGACAAGGCGGCTGGCCGAAGCGGCCAAGCACCTCGAGTTTAAGATCAGAATCCACGCCGATGAATTCTCCGCCCTTGGCGGGGCGGAGTTGGCGGCCGAGGTGGGGGCAGCCTCGGCCGACCATCTGATCAGCATCACGGAGAAAGGAATCCGGGCCCTTTCCCGGAGCGAAACAGCGGCCACCCTCCTGCCGGCTGTCTCCTTTTTCCTGATGCTCGAAAAACGGGCGCCGGCACGAAAGCTCATCGCTGCCGGCGCCGCCCTTAACCTGGCCTCGGATTTCAATCCGGGGAGCTCGATGACCGGGTCGATGCTCTTCGTCATGCAACTCGGCGTCTATCTCCTCAAGATGAACGTCGAGGAAGCGCTCAACGCCGTAACGGCAAATGCCGCCTATGCGCTGAGGCGCCACGACCGCATCGGCAGCCTCGAGGTCGGGAAGAAGATGGATCTGCTCCTCTGCGATGTCCCCGATTATCCTTCGCTCGTCTATGAGCTGGGATGGAACCCCATCCGCCACGTTATCAAGAACGGCCGTCTCGTCGTTCGCGACGGCCGCCGCGTCTGAAATCTAAATCCCCTCTTCTTTCAGCCTTCGTATCGCCTCAGCTATTTCTTTCTGCTGCTCCTCGATGATTGCGATCAGCTCTTCCGGTGTTCGCGTATCTTCTACACTCTTTCTATTCGGATTGACCGCCTTGATGTCGTAGTTTCTCGTCTCGATTTCTTCGATCGGCACACGCCAAGACCGTTCGCTCGCCGCTCTCTCCGGCAGCACTTTAAAAAAATCCTCAAAATGTTCCAGCGTCAACGGCTGCTTTTTAGTTATGTTCAGGTCTGACAAATCGTAGTACCAGATCTCTTTCGTCGCCCCGCCCTTAATGAAAAACAACAGATTTGTCTTGCTTGCCGCGCCCGCATTCAGAAATACCCTTGGGGGAAGGCTCACGATACACCACAGATCGCACTCATTCAGCAACTTGCTTTTGTCTGGACAAACGCATTCTCGTTTGTCCTGAAAAGTACTCCCTCATCCATCACGATTCCGCACCGCCCTCCCTGCTTCAAGCTATCCATCACATGTTGAAGAAAAAGCACTTGAGTTGCAGAAGTCTTATAGGCGAAACGCGTCCGGGCGTCCTTCCCCTCCTTCCCGCCAAAAGGCGGATTGGTGAGCACAACATCAAAGAGCGCCGGCGCTCCCGCAAACAGGCCTCCATAGACCTCATTTCCGGTGAGCGCGTTTCCATGCCAGATGTGAGGCTCGTCTATGCCGTGGAGAACAAGGTTAGCCAGAGCTATGGGATAGACGAGGTCCTCTTTTTCGCGTCCATAGAATGTCCCAATTTTTAAGGTCTCGATCTCTTCCCCGGTTTTTGCCTTCGGCTGCATATACTGGTAGGCCTGGGCAAGAAAACCTCCTGTCCCACAGCATGGATCATAGACGGTTTCCCCGACTTCAGGATTAACAACCCTTGTCATTATCCTTATCACTTCACGCGGCGTGAAAAACTGCCCACCGTCGTTATTCTTTTCCCCCATTTTGAGGAGCAATCCCTCATAAACCTGGGAGAGCGTGAACATATGCTTTTCGTCCACTTGCTCGACGCTCAGCTCATTGATCTTATCGAGAATGTCGAGGAGATTGCGTTCTGTGTCGATACCTGTCCTCTCAACGGAAGAAAAGACTTCGCTGCTGACTCTCTGGCGGGATGTACCTCCTGGCTTATCCTTCATTTTCCTCAGCACGGGCAAAAGCTCGGCGTTCACAAAACTCATGAACCCGCCGAGGGTGCCCATCTGAAGGTCGACTCTCTTTTTCCCCTGCGGAGCCGCCCAATCCCTCCAGCGATAGGGATATTCCAGTGTCGGCACAAACTCTGCCCCGACGGCTTTTGCTTGCTCCGCCTCTTTTTCTTCTCGTTCATCGAGGATGCGGAGAAAAAGCATCCAGGTCAGCTCGGGCACATACTGTAAAGCCCCGGCCCGCCCCGAACGCCGCATAATATCGCAGATGCTCTTGACATAAGAGTTTGCAGATTGGGGGGATGTGAGTTTACGGCTTCTTGCGACCTTCATCTCCGTCCCCTTCAATCAACCACTTCCATAGCGGCTTGAAAACAACCTTTTTTCCGCTAATCGTTTCTTCTTTTTCGTAATCAAAAGTAATCACAGATAGATTATCACATCTGAGTTCCTCGGAAGCACCGGTCAGAGCTCGGATCTCCCTCTCCTTAACTCTGAAATCATCAATCCTGTCACATACCTGAATGAGTTCACGAACATCCCGGCCTTGCCTGACCACAAAATCGACCTCCCTTTTTTTATGGTCCTGCCAATAGAATATTTCCGCAAGAGGATTCGTGGCTTTTCGGTGGAGGAGTTCAATGAATACGGCATTTTCCAGATTCTTCCCCTTATCTTCACTAAACTTGAAACCATAGGCAGTCCTCAAGCCATTGTCTATAATGTAGCACTTTCTCGGCCTGAGTGTCTGTTCTTTCAGAGAAAAGGAGAACTTTCTGACGAGAAAGAAAAGCCCGGTATCCTCAAGATAGCCGATGTAGTTCAATAAAGTCCTTTTGGTTAAAGGATAGGTGTTTTTTGTCCATTTAAAATAGGCATTGGCGGAAAAGATATTGGCCGTGTTTGTGGCCAGAAACTTCATCAGCTCTCTAAGCAACGGCTGATTCCTGATGCGGTGACGCTCGACTAGGTCTCTAAAGAACATCGTCTCCAGATATTCCTTGAGTATCCTCATTCTCAAATCCTGGCTTTCTTCAAGCACGATCTCTGGAAATCCGCCCATTGTGAGGTATTCATCAAGATAATTCTTTATGGAAAAACGTTCCATAGAATAGGCGATGTCCTTCTTTAGCTGGATGCCTTTGGCGGATAAAATCTCTCGAAAAGAGAAAGGAAAGACTTCGTACCGGGTTGTTCTTCCTCTCAATTGCGTGGCGATCTCTCTACTCATGAGCTTTGATGAAGAGCCGGTTAAGAAGATCCGGCATTTTTTTGTGTCGTGAATCCTCCGAACCCCTATCTCCCAATCTTTGACGTTATGGATTTCGTCAAAGAAAAAATAGCTCTTCTCCCCTCTTGATTCCGGATAGAGCTCTCCATAAGCTTCCAGAATGAACTCCATTCCTTTGGCATCGCACGGCAGGAGCCTCGGGTCTTCAAAATTGATATAGACAATTTGCTCGGGAGAGATGTTTCGTGAGTGTAACTTTTTTATCAGCAAAAACAGGAGATAGGTTTTGCCGCTTCTTCGTGGTCCTACTATGGCGATAATTTTATGGGAGGAGAGAGGAACTTCAATTTCTCTTGGAAGGACTTCCGGCAGCCCGCTTTCCTGAAATTCTTTTATGACCTCTTTTACGGTTCCTTTTTCCATATGGTTTCCTCTACGATACCATTTTGTTGGCTAAATGGTATCATAAGAAACACCGATAATCAATACGTTGCATAGGGTAAACTTCGTTTCTTAACCATTATTCTCATTCACGATTTATAATGTTTTGTATTCTGGAGATCCATTATGCCTATTTTTCCCGCCCTCCATAGTTCTTCATAACGCAAGGCTTGCTTCAATGCATTAATAAGAAACTCGCCATCTCCGGTCATAATGCAAAGCTCATATGCCGTTTCAGAATCCCTGTAAAACCCATTTATCGAGTTCATAAAAAAACGCAACTCCTTTAAAACGTCTTCAATCATTGCTCTTGAAATCCCCGGTAGGTACTTGCTCTTTTCGTTGAGAAATACTCTTAGATCCAAATGACCGATTCGCTTATTTCTATGTTTTTTAAGACCCTCACACTTTTCCCTAAAACGGGAAAGGCTATTGCATATGTCGCTGTAAAGGTCTTCTCGACCCAGTTCTTTTATTATTTGACAAAGCATTTCCAAACATAGGTTCTTTTTGGACTTCTTATCACGCCCGCTTTGAATTGGATCCGCAAGCCTACATATGTCTAGTAGAATTTCATCCCAAAGGACATCTTGTATTATCCAAAAATAATTTGGAGCACTCTCGTTTAATAATTCTATCCTCTCTTTTGAAGTGCCATAAAGCTGTCGATAAATAATCCAACGATCGTGAAGGAGGAATACTTGATGCTCTATCTTTTCAAAAACCGCCTTAAGCTCTCTTGGATAATGTTTGTTTTGTTTCCTCATAATCCCAGGAACGTGCTTTTTATAAATTCCCTCTAAATGCTTTTAGGAGAATCGAGTTAGGGAGCATTTCCAATTCTCTTAGCTGTTTTTCGCAGGCGGCTCGAGCACGTCCCGCCTGATGCATCAATTCTTGAATTTTTTCGACGATCCCGCGTTGTTCGGAAAGAGGAGGCAGTGGAATATCGACCTTAGATATTGTGGACAATTTAAGTGATGGATATCCAGGGTTTTCCATAAACTGGACAAAATCTACTAAGCACAGCCAATGATAAACGAAGAAAGTATCAGCAACTTCAGAGAAGGGTTTTAGCGCGGCAAGATGAGATACAACAAATGCATCAATTCCAAGAATGGCCCTATTGTTTGTTGCGATTGCAGCGCCACTTTTAGGGAAAAGAATTGTTCCTTTTTCAGCCTTAATCATATTGAGCTCTTTGATGGCAAGATCATTTATGTATTCTCTAGCATCTACCAAGCTATCTGTTCTTCCAAATCTTCCTAAATCTTGGACTTTCACAAACGGATATTTCCCATTTTCGAAATACTTTTATTCTTGGGGAGCAGCCGAACCGCTAAAAATTTTGCACACATCTCCCAATTTCGCCCAGCGCCAGCCTGTTGGCAATGGATATTGGTTCATGCGGAGAAGAGTCTCCTTTTTGTTTCGATGACGATATCTTTTGGCTCGCCCAAGACTTTTAGCGCTGCGAGACCGCCAGCTTTTTTGGCGTCAGGAGCGCTGAAGACATGAGGATTTTCGAGCTCGTCCGTTCCTCCCTTTTCAAACTGCTTCGCAAGAGCGAGGAGAGTTGACCTTGCTTTATCAGGCAGATTCTTGAACCAGGCGGCGTGTTTATACCTCAAAGCTAAAACCCGTTCTTTTCGATTCTTAGGAGCCATCCCGTATCCGATTTCAGCAAGGACATCATATAGGTCATAATCCTGCTGGTTCAGCAATTCCCGAAGCAAGCGCAGCCCTTTCCCATCTTCAGGAAGGACATCGATGAGATCCTTGCGCCTCTTAGGGTCTATCCAGCATTCTCTGAGGGCATCAACGGTCCTGACTTCCCTGGTCAGCCGAGAAGCGATCATCTGGCTGTATTCCTCAATCGAAACCATTGCCAGCTTCCCAAGTTTTTGAATAACGATATATTTGCCGGCAGGGTTAACTCGGACATCAAAACCTTCGACCCGGATTATTCTTTCTTTTCGTTCTTCGTCGAGCTCCGTCGGCTCTCGAGTTGGAGATGGACGTACCTTGAACCCTCTCCCCAAAAGGCGGGTAGCATTTGTGTAGTCATAGACACGGAACATGAGTTTATTGGTCGGCAGGTCAATTCTTGACCCTCTCCCCATCATTTGTTGAAAGGAAATCGGCGAGCGCACAAATTTGAAAAAGACAACATTCCGAAGCACGGGTACATCAACTCCCGTCGTAATCAAATCTACCGTTGTCGCTATAATATGGCTTCGTCCCGAGCCGCGCAGGTCGGCGATATACTGGCTGCCGCCAACTGCGGCCGTGCATTTGAAGGCATAAGGATCGAGCCGTTTCTGGCTGTTGTTAGCGCACCAATCGGCATAGAGATTATTCAGTTCAGCCGCTACGGCATCGGCATGAGTGTCGCGGACACAAAAGATAACCGTCTTCTGATGAGGCCCGCCGGTCTCAAGAAAAAGATCAAAGAGATCCTTGCACCAGGCGTTCACCCGGTCGGGAAGCTGGATGAGGTCTTCGAAAGAAGGGGCCTCATAGTGGCCCCTGGTATGAGTTATAAGAATTGGTTCTCCTGTATGCGCGTCTCTAACCTGCTTGCCTTTTAGATCCTCGGGTGAGATACCTCTCTTATCCAGGTCTGTTTCACGCCTGATAATTTCACAGGCTGGGAGATAGCCGTCCTCGATTCCCTGAGCCATATCGTATTCATAAACCGGGTCGCCGAAGTAGGTTAGGTTATTAGCCGTAATCTCCTCATCTTCGCGGCGTTCTGACTCGCTCCCGCCTTCGAAGGAACGGGGAGTTGCGGTCAGGCCAACCTGGATAGCATCAGGATTTCGGCGGAGCACGATGCTCCATTTTCCCCAGGCACTGCGGTGACATTCATCGATAATTAGCCTGATCTATTCATAAAATGCTGAAAAAGGCAAGGGTTGGTCGGGGGGAATGATAA
>JBAUIH010000197.1:0-21880 GCA_049682755.1 Candidatus Aminicenantales bacterium
GTCAACGTTTGGGCCAATTGGATTGCCCTGGACGTTGATAGAGAAGATAACGTCTGCGTTTCCTTTCGTCACCAGAACAGGATCGAGAAATACTCCGCTGATGGAACTCTTCTTTGGACGGCCGACCGCGTCCTCAACTACGGCACTGAGGCCGTCGACAAAGGAGCCATCCACGATGATTACAAAGGAATCAGTGTCCAGATGCCTACTCTCAATACCGTCTCCGAGGGAATCGCCGCGGACGAGAGAGGGCGGATCTGGTCCATCACCCTGAACAGGCAGATGACCCAGGAGGAAATGGGCAGCGAGATTGTGGTCGGTGGAGCGAGGCGGAAGGTCGTCGAACCGGTCATCCGAAGGATGGACATCTATAAACTGGAGGTCTTCGGACCCGACGGGATCCTCCTTGGCGCGCTCCCTCTAGTCCATATAGCCCACGGGATCAGGATTTGCGGCGACAACCTCTTCCTCTGGGAGCGGAATACCTCCACCGTCTATCAGTATCACATCTTGGAGAATCAAGCACACGATGGTTCTCCGTAGATTTGCCTTCCCCAGGATGAGGCTTTACAATATACTAAAGAGCTTCCGATGAAACCCAAGAGATACATCGTCTGGTCGAAAAAAGAGATCGACCTCAACGATCCCTGGCAGCGGAAGTGGTATATCCGCCAGGTCTTGACCCACGGGAAAGCGGAGGATGTGGCCGAGCTGGATTGGGAGGAAGTGAGGGCCATCCTCAAGGAGATCATCCTCCCCACCTCCGTGAGAAGACTCTGGGAGGATTATTTTGGCGCTTAAGGGCAAAGGCATCCTATCTGCCGTTCAGAGACGGGCGATCTCTTCTCTATCCGAACTGCCGGACGCAGAGCATTTTTTTTTGACAGGCGGAACGGCTCTGGCAGAGTTCTACTTGGGCCATCGGAAATCCTATGATCTGGATCTATTCACCAAAGAGAGCGGGCTTGTTCTTCCCTTTTCCCGGCTGGCTGAAGATCACCTCAAAAAAAGGGGGGCGACCGTGGAAGTGACTCGCCGGTTTTCCTCGTTTGTCGAATTGGAGGTTTCCGAAAAAGAGGAAAGCACAAGAGTCCAATTCGCCCTGGACACGCCGTTCCGGTTGGAAGATCCGGTTCGTTCCGAGATCGGCCTCCTGATCAACGGCTACAAAGACTTGATCGCGGACAAGCTGCAGGCTTTTTCCGGTCGAACCGAGGCACGGGATGCGATCGATCTGTTTTTCATTTTGAATACGGAAAATTTATGGGAGCTTTCAACTCTGGCAAAGGAAAAGGATCCGGGATTCGATCTTTACTGGCTGGCCGTAGCCATGGAAAGAACCCAGGAATTTCCCGATGAAATCGAACGATGGCCGGTCGAGATGATCGTCCCCGCGAACGCGGAAAGCATTAAGGACCGGTTTTCTTTCCTCGCCGGGGAAATCCTGGACAAAATCAAGAAACCGGTCTAGCCAGAGACTATTATCCCGCCGATTCGCCGGGAGGCCAACCGGCCGCTATTTCTCCTGCCGTTTCGCCTCGAAGACCGCGCCGGGCTGGTAGAGCTCTATGGCCGTGACGTTGCCCTTGAGGCTGATGGTGATCACCTGCTCGATCAGGACGCATGTGCGTGTACAGTTCTGGAGATAGGCCGGGTCGGACAGCCGGACATTCGATTGACCGTGCTCCCTGAACGTGTTATCCTCCAGGCGTGGGTGAGGACTTGGGGCCGGTATTTTTTTCCATCCCGAATGAATTGATCCGTGGTGGTGCGCCATGAATAAGAAGGACCTTTCCGACAAGACCAAAACGCTCCAGTCTTCCGGCGAGACAGGCCGGACGATCGGTCCCTATCATCTTCTCCAGAAGATCGGTGAGGGTGGGATGGGAGAAGTCTGGGTCGCCGAGCAGCATAAGCCCATCCACCGCCGCGTGGCCTTGAAGCTCATTAAGGCCGGCATGGACACTCGGCAGGTCATCGCCCGTTTCGAGTCCGAGAGGCAGGCTCTGGCGATGATGGACCACCCGGCCATCGCCAAAGTTTTCGACGCGGGAGAGACCGAGGACGGACGACCCTACTTCGTCATGGAATATGTCCAGGGCATCTCCATAACCGCCCACTGCGACCAGAACCGCCTAACGACTCAGGAACGCCTGGAACTTTTCAGGCACGTCTGCGAAGGGGTTCAGCACGCCCACCAGAAGGCCATCATCCACCGCGACCTCAAGCCTTCAAATATCCTGATCCTTATCCAGGACGGGGTGGCCATGCCCAAGATCATCGACTTCGGGGTGGCTAAAGCGACGGCCCAGAGCCTCACGGAGAGAACGATGTACACCGAACTCGGGGTGCTGATCGGGACACCCGAGTACATGAGCCCGGAGCAGGCGGAGATGTCCGGCCAGAATGTCGACACGCGGACGGACGTCTACTCGCTGGGGGCCATCCTGTACGAGCTGCTGATCGGGGCGCTCCCCTTCGACCCGAAGGATTTGAGACGGGCCGGATTTGACGAAATCAGGCGAAAGATTCGTGAGGAAGACCCGCCCAGACCGAGCACCAAGTTGAGCACGATGGGAGAAGCGTCAACTGCCGAGGCGCAGAAGCGCCGGACGGAACCGGCTGCACTCCTGCGCCAGGTCAGAGGCGATCTGGACTGGATCACGATGAAGGCGCTGGAGAAGGACCGGACGCGGCGTTACGGATCGCCTGCGGAGCTTGCGGCCGACATCGACCGGTACCTCCACCATCAGCCGATCTTCGCCCGCCCGCCGAGCACCGTGTACAAGGCCAAGAAGTTCGTCCGCCGTCACAGAGTTGGAGTCGGCGTGGCCGCGACGCTGGCGGTTCTCCTGATCGCTTTCTCGGTGACGACGGCCATCCAGGCCCGGCGCATCGCCCGCGAGCGGGATCGGGCAAACCAGGAAGCCGAAGCATCGCGACAGGTTTCGGATTTCCTGACCGAGCTGTTCAAGGTCTCCGATCCCAGCGAAGCCCGGGGCAACAGCGTGACCGCCCGGGAAATCTTGGACAAAGGCGCTGAAAAGATCTCCCTTGAACTCCAGGGTCAGCCCGTTATCCAGGGCAAACTGATGAACACAATGGGAATTGTCTATAGGAGTCTCGGACTGTTTGATCCGGCCCAGGCTCTCCTTGAGAAGGCGCTGGAGCTCCGCACAAAAGCCCTCGGCCCCGATCACCCGGATGTGGCCGTCACTCTGTCCGACCTCGGCTACGTCCTCTGGCGCAAGGGCGATTTCGCGAGGGCAAAAGTCCTTCAGGAACAGGCCCTGGCCATCCGTGAAAGGCGCCTCAACCCGGACGCCAAAGAGGTGGCCAACAGCCTCCATGATTTGGGCACCCTCAACTACACCCAGGGGAATTACGCCGAAGCCCGCCGCCTCCTTGAACGATCCCTGGCGATCCGGGAGAAGATCCTTGGCCTTGAAAACGCCGATGTCGCGAACACACTCAACTCCTTGGGGGCGATCGCGTACAAAGAAGGCGATTATGGAAAGGCCGCTGAGATCTGGGAGCGGACGCTGGCGGTCCGGGAAAAAGTATTGGGCCCGGACCATCCGTACCTCGCTCACACGCTCAACAACCTGGCCATCGTCCATATCTATGCGGGGGATCCCAAACGCGCCGTGCCTCTCCTTGAGCGCGTCATCCGAATACAGGAAAAGGTGCTGGGCCCCAAGCATCCAGACCTCGCATCGGGCCTGTCGAACCTGGGGGATGCGATATCCAGAAGCGGAGATCCTAAAGGGGCCAAACCTTATCATGCCCGTGCCGTGGCCATCATGGAGGGCGCCAGCCCGGACAATCCGGAGCTCGCTCGTTTTCTTGACCGCCTCGCCCATGTCATGCTCGAAGAAGGGGATTGGAGGGGGGCTCAAAAACTATATGAACGCTCGCTGGCGCTGCGGCAAAAGGCTCTCGACCCCAAGAGTCCTGAAGTGGGTGAAAGCCTCGGCGGTTTGGCAGACTGCGCCTTTCGGTCCGGCCGTCTGCAGGAGGCGGAAATCCTCTACGAGCGGGCCTTGGCCCTTGTCCAAAAGCCGGATGGGAGCTATTATCCTGGAGCTCTTGACATTCTCAAAGGCTTCGCGGCGCTCCACCGAGCCACCAATAGAGAGGCCCGGGCTGCCGAAATAGAGGCCCAGGTTAGCAAGCTGGAACCCAGGTGATAATACCTGTCCATGGTCACTAGGACAGCAACTGTCTAGACTTTTATTGGCTGTCGGTCCGTTTCGCCTCGAAGACCGCGCCGGGCTGGGAAAGCTCCATGGCCGTGACGTTGCCTTTATCGTCCGTCTTGAAGCGGATGCTCGCCACTTTCACCTGCTTGAGGGTGAACTCGCCGCCGAGGCCGGGCACGAGCTCCAGCTCGGGCTGGCCCGGGATGCTGGCGAACAGGACGTTGCCCTTGAGGCTGATGGTGATGACCTGCTCGATGAGGAGATACTTACCGGCGAACTTCTGGAGATAGCCGGGGTCGGACAGGCGCGCGTCCGGCTTTTTCTCGAAGACGATCGGTTCGAGGGTCGCCTCCATGGGAGCCTCCAGGCGGGCGACATTGCCGTTAGCGTCGGTGATGAAGTTCAACTGGAAATTCTCGAACACCAGATCCCCGGCCCGCAAACCGCTGAAGACGTCATAGTGCCAATGCTCGAGCGGTGTTGTGATGTCATTGTAAATAAAATCAAGCTGGCCTTTTTCAACAGTCACCTTGAGGTCGCCGTAGCCGGGATGGAAGTAGTCCCCGGCGAAATCTTCCAGCTTGTGGGACGGCTTCGTGTTGAGCACCCGGCGCGTCGCCTTCTTCTTCTCGGCTTCTTTGGTCGCTTCGTCGCCCTTGACCTTGGACTTGGCGGCTTCGCCCACCCAGTCCTTGGCCTCGAGCCCCAGGATCAGGTCCGTGGCGTGCCGGATAAGAAGTTCAGGAAGCCCGGTGGCGTTCTTGTTGGCCAGGGCGACAAACCCGACTCTGTCCCGGGGAAGCATGCTAACCATTGCCGAAAACCCGTCGATGTTTCCGCCGTGATGAACGCGCCCGTGGCCGCGGTAGCTGTCGACAAACCATCCCATCCCGTAATTGGCCGGGGTGACTTCCGGAATCGCCGGGGTTCCTCCTGTGGGCATATGGACGAGGTGCATGTCCTGGATGGTCTGGGAATTGATGATCTGCTCGTCTCCGAGCTTGCCCCCGTTGAGATGGACGAGGACCCAGCGGCTCATCTCGTTTACGCTAGAGTTGATCGAACCGGCCGGACCCATGTTGGTGAGCCCGCGATAGGGCAACCTTTCCAGCTTTCCTTCCCTCTCATGGTAAGGCAGTGCGAAATCCGCGTCCTTCTGGGAATCGTCCACCGAGAAGTTCGTCCGCTTCATCCCCAGCGGATCGAGAACCTGGGCGCGGACGCCGTCCTCCCACGTCTTCCCGGTCAGGACCTCGACCAGGTATCCGGCCGTGAGGTACATCAGGTTGTTGTACTGCCAGATGGCCCTAAGGTCCGCCGTGGGCTTGAGATAGGCCAGCCGGCGGACGAGTTCCTCGCGGCTGATGGCGGTGTTGTTGTACCAAGACAGGTCGTGCCGCGGCAGTCCTGAGCGATGGGTCACCGTGTCGCGTGGAGTCAGCCGCTCGGAGGCGAAAGGATCGTGAAGCTTGAACCAGGGGATGTAGTCGCGGAGCGGTTTGTCCCAGTCGAGCTTGCCCTCGTCGACGAGCGTCCCCAGGGCGAAAACGGTGAACGCCTTGGAAGCCGAGCCGATGGCCAGCAGCGTGTCCGGGTTCATCGGGACCTTGTTCTCCAGGTCCTTGAACCCGTACCCCTTGGCCAGGACGACCTCGTCTTCGACGACGATGACCAGGGCAATCCCGGGGACTTTGAGGCCGTCGAGCCCTCTGGCGACGATCTCGTCGAAGCCGGCCAAAGCCTGCTTCGCCTGAGCCTTGAGACCGGCCGACCGGCTCATCGCAAAGGGAAAGGTCTCCCCCCCCTGGGTGAATTGGCCGGAGATCTTCTGTCCGTCCTCGTTCAGTGCTCCCTTGAAGGTCGGGGCGCCGGGGACTCCGCTGATCTCAAAGGATACGTCGTTGCCTTTGAGCGCGATATTTCCGAGCGGGAGGTCCTTGGCATTCTGCATCGGGATCGAAATGTCTCCCGACCAGGTTCCGTCCGGCTGCTGAGCGAAGTCAATGTCGAACCCGAGTTTGGTCCCGGGAATCTCGACCTCTCCCACCCAATGCCCGGCGATCGATGCCTCCTCGGACGCAGCAGAGCCGGCACAAACCGGAAGCGATATGAACGAGAGAACGATCAATAAGGCGAGTGCTCTCGGCAGTACGGGTTTTCTCATGATGGCTCCATTCTCGGACAAAACGATACGCATTATCAATGTACGAAATTTCCCCCATTTTGTTCGCATCTCCGGGGAAAATCAAGCCTCAGTTGACTTGGCGGGGGTAGGCCGCTAGAATTTGGGCCGTCCTGAAATGTTCGAATCGTCCGAGCGCCGCCGCGCCAAAAAATTCATGAAGAAGGCCGTGGCCCAGGCTTTTCTGGGGATGAGGAGAAACCGCGGCGGCCCGTTTGGAGCGGTGATCGTCAGAAACGGAGAGGTTATCGCCAGGGCCCACAACTTGGTTATCAAGACCCATGACCCGACCGCCCACGCCGAGATCGTGGCCATCCGGCGCGCCGCCTCCAAACTCAAGCGTTTCGACCTCTCGGACTGCGAGATCTATTCCACCTGCGAACCCTGCCCGATGTGCCTGGCGGCCATCGGCTGGGCGGGGATCCGCAGGCTTTATTACGGCTGCACGAGGAAGGACGCCGAGAGGATCGGCTTCCGGGACAAGCATCTCTACGACCTGATCAAGAAACGCCGGCCCGGCATCGTTGAGACGATCAAGCTGGAGCGCCGCGAATGCCTGAAGCCGTTCGAGGAATGGACCCGGAAAGACGACCGGGTGATGTACTAGCCAGGAGGCCCGGCTTGAAAAAACGTCCTGTTTCCGGCTTCATTTTTTTGGGCTCAATGCCGCCGCGGCCATCGCACTGATGGAACGGCTGGTCAAGGATCGCCGCTGAAGGACAGGCTGCGTTTGATCTGAATAAGCCTCAGTTGACTCCCGCCAGGGCGATCAGGGCCCGCATCAGCTTGAAACCCTCAATATAATCGGTCGCGGTGAACTCAACGGACCGCGCCCCGGTCTTCTTGACATTGGGAACGAGCATCGGCATCTCGGCCTGGGCGCTGGTGTTGAAATCGAGTTCGAACTTGTAGGGAGCGTTGGGCTTGAAGAGGGAGATCTTCCCTCTCTTCTGGAGCGCTTCCTTGGCGCCATCCTTTAGGCGCTTCCGGGCGACCTCTTGGGGAAGATTCGCGGCCGCATATCTTCCGACTGCGTCCTTGACGGCCACCGTGACGAGATCATCTCCCAGGATAGACTTCGCCTGGGCGCACGTTTCGGTATCGCCGCTCAGCATGATCACGGGCACGTTGAAATAGCCGGCGATGGCAGCGTTGAGCCCCAGTTCGGGCATTTCACGGCCGTTGACCTTGATCGACCGGATGGTGGCGCCGGAATAGGTGTGGTCGAGGACGGCCTCGGCCGTTCCGGCCCGGGCGTGGTAGCCGATGAATATACAGGCGTCAAAGGAAGCATCGATCCCCTGCATCATCGAGAGCGGCTTAGGAGAGCCGGAGGTCAGGCCGGCCCGGGGGTCGAGCTCGTCGGCGACGATGTTCCGCATGCTGCCGTGGGAATCGTTGACCACGACCTCGGACGCTCCGGCTTCGAAGAGCCCGGCGATGACCGCATTGACGTCCTCGGCCATCCATTTCCGGGCCGCATCGTATTCAGGGAAGTCGGCCGAAGTCTGTCTCCCGTGAACGACACCCCAAATCCCTTCCATGTCGACCGAGATGAAGACTTTTGGTCCTATCTTCTCAGCTGCCATGATTGTACCCATAAAGAGTACAATCAGTACCATAATTAATACATTTTTCATATACGCCTCCTTTCTTTATCTCAAGATAGCCCGACGATCTCGTCGTCGTCGGTCACGTCCACCTTCTCAGCCGCCGGCACGCTCGGCAGGCCGGGCATGGTCATGATATCCCCGCAGTAAACGACGACAAATCCGGCGCCCGCGCTCAGCGAGACATCGGTGACGATCAAGGTGAATCCCTGCGGACGGCCCAGCGCCTCGTCGTCATCCGATAGGGAGTACTGCGTTTTGGCGATGCAGACGGGAAGCCGGTTGAAACCAGCCTCCTCCATCCGCAGGATTTTTCGCCTGATTTTTCCTTCCATGGCGATGCCGGCGGCACCGTAGATCTTCCGGGCGACCGTTTCGATCTTGTCTATGAGCGGCATCTCTGGGGGATAGAGAAACTCAAAGTCCGCCTTGTCCTCGGCGACAGCCGTCATCACTTCTTGGGCCAGCTCCACTCCGCCGCGGCCCCCCTGGCCGTAAACGTCGCTCAAAGCCGCCTTCGCTTTTTTGGACCGGCAGAGCTCTAGGAACCTGGCCACCTCCCTATCCGTATCGCCCGGAAACTTGTTGAGCGCGATCACGAAGGGAACCTTGTAGAGGGCCAGATTCTCCATGTGCTTTTCCAGGTTTGCGAACCCCTTTTCGACGGTCTCCAGGTTCTCGGCCATGACGTCTTTCAATTTCACGCCGCCGTGGACTTTGAGAGCCCGGAGCGTTGCCACGAGAACACAGACGGCGGGCGGCGGGATGTGGCCGGTCCGGACGACGATGTCGAAGAATTTCTCTGCGCCCAAGTCGGAGGCGAAGCCCGTCTCGGTGATGACATAGTCGGCCAAGCTCAGGGCAAGCCGGGTGGCGATCACAGAGTTCGTTCCGTGGGCGATGTTGGCGAACGGCCCGCCGTGGACGATGGCCGGCGTCCCTTCGAGGGTTTGGACGAGGTTCGGCCTCATGGCTTCCCGGAGCAGCGCGGCCATCGCGCCTTGCGCGCCAATCTGACGAGCGAATACAGGTTTGGCGTCCTGGCCATAGCCGATGACGATATTTCCCAGCTTCTCCTTGAGTTCTTTCATGTCGGCCGATAGACAGAGGATGGCCATGACCTCGGAAGCGGCCGTGATGTCGAACCCGCTTTCGCGCGCGATGCCGCGCAGGGGGCCGCCGATCCCGACCACGACGTCGCGCAGCACCCGGTCGTCCATGTCCATGACCCTCTTCCAACTGACGGTCCGGCAGTCGATCAGGCCGCAGACGCCGTCGAAGTGGAGGCGGTTGTCGACCATGGCGGCCAGGAGGTTATGGGCCGCGGTGACGGCGTGGATATCGCCGGTGAAGTGGAGGTTGATCTCATCGCGGGGAGCGATTTGAGCGTGCCCGCCGCCTGTGGCTCCTCCCTTAAGCCCGAACACCGGACCCAGGGAAGGCTCCCGGACGGCGACGATCGCCTTTTTCTGAAGCTGGCCGAAGGCATCCGCCAGTCCGATGGCTGTCGTCGTCTTCCCCTCACCCGCCGGGGTAGGTGTCATCGCCGTGACCATGACAAGCTTTCCCTTGATCGGGAGATCCTTAATAGGCGTGGGCCAGAGGATCTTGGCCTTGTAGGGGCCGTATCTTTCGAGATGCTTAGCTCCTATTCCCGCCCTTTCGGCGATCTCCTCGATCGGCCGCAGGGTTTTCGTTTTGGCGATCTCTCTGTCGTCCCGCATGGCCACCTCCCTGCTTTGAGTTTATATAATTGGCAACAGTATATCAATTTCCTCTTTATCATCCAGTATAAGCAGCTCACCTTGAAAGAAACGGGAAAGATCGGCCCCCTTTATTATCCCTGTGTCGTATCGGTCAATCTGGCCCTCGTCCTCGCCATCATCGGTCTCATCTTGAAGTGATCACCGACTGATTGGTGACAGTATATCGTGTCACCATAATGGCAAATGGGGAATGGTTCCTGCTGCATTGACGGAGGCGAGGGATATGGGCGAGAAGGTCATCCGGAGGGGAGCGGGCAGGGATCCGCGAAGCGGAGAGCGACCCGAGGAAATAAGCGAATTTCGCTCGCCGGGCGAAATTCGCGGGCCTTCGAGCCCATATCCCGAGCCTCACCCGGAGTGGAGGAAGGCGAATTCGTATTCCTCGATCAACCCATGGTCGGAGAAGCTGAAGAAGCAATTGTTCCCGATGACGATGTGGTCCAGGACCTTGAGCTGCATGATCTTAGCGGCGAAAACGAGGTCCCGGGTGATCTCCTTGTCGCAGGGCGAAGGCTCAGGGTCCCCGGAAGGATGGTTGTGAACGAAAATCAGCGAGGAGGCTTCGTAGCGGAGGGCGTCCCTGATGATCTCGCGGGGATAGACGGCACTCGAATCAACCGTCCCCTCGAAGAGCGTTTTCTCCTCGAGGATCTGGTTCTTGGCGTCTAGAAAGAGGACCTTGAACTTCTCCCTTTTCAGGTCGCGGAGCGCATGGTAGAGATATTCAAACACTTCCCGTGAGGAGCGACAGTACGGCCGGCTCATCATCCGTTCCCGGAGGAACCGGCGCGAGACTTCCTGGACGAACTTGAGGCCGAAGACGTTGTGAGGGCCGATCCCTTTAATCTTCTGAAGGTCAAGAGGGCTGGCCTCGAGCACGCCGGCCAGGCTCTTGAACGTCCTGATGGCCTCCCTGGCCGGCGTTTTGCAATCTTTCCGCGGCGTCCCGATGGTCAGGAGGAGCTCAACGATCTCATGGTCCAGGAATCCCTCGAGCCCGCCCCGGAGGAACTTGGTCCGGAGGCGCCTACGGTGGCCGTCAGATGTCTCGATTGATGGCCGCGGCTCTTCCGGCTTTTTTCCCATGACGACAATAAAGGACGCGCCGGCCGGCCAAAATGTCGCAATCGCGCTTTCCGCTTGATCATCCGAGATTCAATGCTCCCAACTGACCCTGTATCTTTTAACGGAATGGAAACCATCCTCACTCTCGGCAACGGCGTACATCTTTCCTCTTCGCCAGAGCATCGGGGTCGCATCAATATTGAACTTCTCTGTGTATCGGCCATGCTTGTCAAAGACATCATAGACATGCCCCAGCCGGCCTTCCTTTCTCTCCCTGGCCTGGACGATAATCCGGCCCTCGTCATCACACCAGAACACGCGAAAGGGAGGGTAATGCTTCGAAAATATGAGCGCAATTTCAGGAGGATGGTTCTTCCTTTCCGCCTCCTTTTCTTCCTCCGTAATCTCCACCGGATCGTGATCCCTCGTGATTTTTTTCAAGACGTCCCCTTCCGGGCTCAGGATTTCAAGCTCATAGCTCTTCGGAAAGCCATAGACAATGTTATCGTTTCTGTCGATTTGAAAATAGAAAACCGGCAAAAATGGATCCAGTCCTCGCGGAGAAGGAAGAGGGCAAGTTCTTAATACTTTGATGCGGTTGAGATCTGAATCGAACTTTATCAGCTCATAGAAAGGATTGTCAGGATCCATTGTCGGCACAATTCCGAGAATGTAGCCTTGAGAGCTAAAAGCGGCTCTGGCAAACATGCGCATTTTTGCAGTTATCAGAGATTTGACGTATCGGCCGTCAAGATCAAAAAATTTGATCATTCGGGTGCCCATGTCTTCAACCGCAATCATTTCGTTTCCTATCAGGGACATGCTGAATGGCCGGCTGAACTCCTCCGGCCCCTGGCCCTGTTTCCCGATTGTCCGGAGGCAATCACCCGATTCATTAAAAACTCTGATCAGGCAGGCCTTGGAGTCGAGCACGTAAATCCTGTCTTGACCGTCGACTTCGATATCCCTGACCTGGGAAAACAGGATTTCGTCTTTTCCCCCGGCCTCACCCAGCGACAACTCTTCTTGAAGGTTCAGCTTCGATGCCGTTCCTTGGGGAGGGGCCGGATCCTTGGGATTGTGAATGACCGGGATGCCGTCCACATTCTCGGATTTAATCTCCTCTCCCTTCTGGCAGGCAAAAAGAAACAAGCCGATAAGCGCGGCGACGAGCCCCCTCAATGCCCATCCGTATTTCGTCTTTCCCTCCTTCTCAGATGAGAGTTCTTTTATTATAGCCCGGTTGTTCTCATTTGAATATACACGCATATTGAAAGTTGATTCCCTCTTCGCCTGGATTAGTTAGAAAATGCCCGCCTGGCTATGCCTTCGCCGGGAAGGTTATGTCTGGATCGCTTCGCGCAGGGCGATCACCCTTTCGGGCGCGATATCGTAGGGAAGGATGCCCGTCCCCATCAGGAAGCGGGGATGGCGCCGGCCGACGGAGAGAATCCCACGGGCCTTCGTTCGGATGGCTTCGATCGGTTGCGTCACCAACATCAGCGGGTCGATGTTGGCCCGGAGGAGCACCGGCTCATCCTTCAGCCTGTCGACGAAAACGTTCAGGTCGGCTTTGTGGTCGCAGAGAAGGTTGTTCGTTCCCGTTTCCAGGATCGCATCCAGTAGGACCGTCGTATCTCCGCCCATGATATTGGGCACAAGGGGTACCCCGAGGCCGGACCGAAAATACCGGATCACCTCGGCCGTCGGCGGCAGGATCATTTTTTTGTAGAGCGCCGGCGATAATAGCGGCGGAGACGCATGGGAGTCGAAAAGGATGACGCCGAGCCCGCGCTCGACAAACGCCTTTCCGTAGGCCTTGGTGATTTCTGAAGTGAAAGAAAGCAGGCGGCTCACCCAGTCCGGCCGGTCGAGCATGGCCATCAGCAGCTGCTCGGGTCCTACGAGTTCACAGGCGATCGAGAGCGGCGCGCTCAGCGCTCCGCGGACAAGCCTCTCCGCTCCGAACCTCTGCCGGATGCGGCGTCCGACCTCGAGATGAAGAGGCATCCGGCCGTCACAAAGGGGGTTCGGAACTCGGAGCCGGGATAGATCGTCCCCCAATCGGATGGCCCGGTCCGTGACCGCCGGCACATCGTTCGAATCGGGATAGAAAACCCGGCACCCCGCCGCTTCCGCCTCGACGTTATAGACATCGCAGCCCACGACCAGCATGTCCGGCTCGTAGACTTCCACTTCCCGGATGATCGCCTTCTCGAAGAGGTCTGCGTCCCGGCACAGCTCCGACGGCTCCACCCCGATGAGCGCGGCCTTGTGCTCGTAGACCGCCGGGCAGAAGGGAGTCCGGTCGACGGGTTTCCCCTCGATCAGATTCTGGATTCTTCGGCGGGGAGTCAATTTCAAAATAGTCACGGGCGATCCCTAAACGTGCTCGATTTCTGCAAAGCTTGAAATAGCGGCCGGGGTGAAGTGATTAAGGAAAATTATTACTTTCCGGCAAAAGCTCCCTCAGCTGTAGCCTTAGCCCTCTCTTCCTGGGACATCTTGGCCAGTCGCTCGACGTCCTTGACATCCAGCCCTATCCCCTCGGCTACCCGGCGTCCATAATCCGAGTCGGCTTTGAAGAAAATGGCCGCCTGGCGCATCTGGATCCTCTTTTGAGCGCCCTTGAGATGATCGACGATATTCCCGACCAAGTGGTCCCTGTCCGTGTCGGTCATCACCTTGCGGTAGAGAACACCGGCTTGCTCAAAATCATCGTTCGGATGGGTGAAGGGATGACGCGCCGCCAAGCCGGAGACCTCAAACGGAGGCTCCCCCTTTGTCGGGTCCGGATCGGGTCCGCCAAAGCTGTTGGGCCAGTAGTTGGGGCCGCCGCCGCCGTTGGCATCGGTACGCATGAAGCCGTCCCGCTGATAGCTCGACTCGGGAGCGTTCTTGGCTCTGTTCACCGGGATCAGGTGATAGTTCGGCCCGAGGCGGTGGAGATGGGTGTCATGATAGGAGAACAGCCGGGCCTGGAGCATCTTATCGGGTGAGGTCGCAATCCCGGGCACCAGGTTTCCGGGACAAAACGCCGCCTGCTCGACCTCGGCGAAATAATTCTCGGGATTCCGGTTCAACACCAGCTTGCCGATCTGGATCGGTGGAAAATCGGCGTGAGGCCAGACCTTGGTGAGGTCAAAGGCGTCCCAGTGGTAGTCTTTGGCCTTTTCCTCAGGCATGACCTGCATCTCCAGCGTCCAGGAGGGATAATCGCCCCGCGCGATCGCCTCATACAGATCCTTGGTCGCATGGTCGGGGTCCTCTCCTGCCAGCCGGCTTGCCTCTTGCCGGGTCAGGTTCTTGATTCCCTGATCTGTCTTGAAATGATACTTCACCCAGAAGGACTCACCTTTGGCGTTGTACCACTTGAAGGTATGGCTGCTGTATCCGTTCATATGGCGATAGGTGGCGGGAGTGCCCCGGTCGGAGAACAGGATGGTGACCTGATGGTTGGACTCCGGCGTCAGGGACAGGAAATCCCAGAACATGTCCGGGTCTTTCAGGTTAGTGGCCGGATGGCGCTTCTGAGTGTGGATGAAGTCGGCGAACTTCAGAGGATCGCGGATGAAGAAAACAGAGGTGTTGTTTCCGACGAAGTCGTAGTTCCCCTCCTCGGTATAGAACTTGACCGCGAATCCGCGCGGGTCTCGCGCCGAGTCGGCCGAGCCTTTTTCGCCGCCGACCGTCGAAAAGCGGGCGAAGACCTCGGTCCTCTTGCCCACCTCCGCAAGAAATTTGGCCCTCGTGAACTTGGTCACATCAGCCGTTACGGCGAAGTAACCGCCTGCTCCGGCTCCTTTGGCGTGGACGACCCGCTCGGGGATGCGCTCGCGGTCAAAGTGGCCCAACTTCTCCAGGAGATGGACGTCCTGCATCAAGACGGGCCCGCGACCGCCGGCCGTCAGGCTGTTCTGATCGTCCGGCACGGGGATGCCAAAAGCCGTTGTCAACTTCTTTTTGTCTTTCGACATTGAAACCTCCTTATTGGTGGATTTATATCTCCCTTATCTTTTCTCAAGAAAAGGTGTGATCCGGTGCATTTTTTGCCGATTGCCCATGCTGGCTCGGTTTCTTATTTAGTATTGAAATATATATAGGAACAACTCCTATTTTAAAGGCACAGAATTTTAATCTATTTTCCGGCATTTGTCGCAATACCCCTCCAGAAGGACCTTTTTGCTTTGAACGCTGAATTTCTTTTTGATGCTTCCCGGAACCACCATGTCGTCATAAAGTTTGTAGTTAAAATCGAAGATGGTGCGGCAGGCGATGCACCTGAAGTGGTGATGATTTTTTCTCTCGGGATCAAAGCGTCTCGGTTCCCCGCTCCCCTCAACGATATCGACAAGGCCGATCCGGGCAAACGTCAGAAGCGTCCGGTTCACCGTATCGAAAGAGATATTGGGAAATGCCTGCTTCACTCTTTTATGAAGGTGATCGGCGCTCGGATGATCCTTGGACTTGACCAATTCTTTATATATGAGAGCCCTCTGAGGGGTCATCTTCAGGCGGCTCTCCCTGCATTTTTTCCTGAGAAGGTCCATTGAAGCCGCCATTTTATTAAATGTGTGTAACTACTATATAGGAGTTATTCTTATTTGTCAACTGTGAATTTTAAAGAAAACAAGCGGGCCGACGCGTGCTTGATATTGGAGGAACCCAAAGTTTCTTTACACCCCGTAAAAATAGTTTACTGGCCTGGCGGCGCGTCCGCCCGCCCCTCCGACGTCTCTCCTTCTATCTCTTTCAAAAACAAAAATTTACCTGTCCCGTAGCTGGCATGTAAATTGCTTATTGTTTGGCTGGATTAGCAGCAAAACAGACATCGGCCGAGCCGGGAATAATCCTCCGGCATTCATTGTATAAAGGACGGGAGCGCAAATGAGGCCGGATAATGGCAACGAACACGCCCTCATCGCGAGAGCTAAGAAGGGAGACATGGACGCTTTCGAATCCCTGGTCAGGCAGTACCAACAGACAATCTACCACCTCTGCCTTCGCATCACCGGCGCCCACCAGAACGCAGACGACCTCTCCCAGGACACCTTCATCAAGGCCTATCTGGCGCTCCCTCATTTTATCGACGGCCACGACTTCTTTCCCTGGATCCGCAGGATCGCCCTCAACAACTGCTTCAACCACCTCAAGAAATGGAAAAGGGAAAGGCCGCTGGCCGAGGAGGAGAAAGTGGCTCGGCCCAATTTCCTGTCCACTCCCAACGAGTCGCCTCCCGAGAGCGTCATAAGGGAAGAGATGGAACGCAAGTTCAAGGAGGCGTTCAAGGCTCTTCCGCCCGACCAGAAGATCATCTTTTCGCTCCGGGCCTTCGAGAACCTCTCCTACCGGGAGATCGCCCAGGCGCTCAGCATCCCGACCGGTACGGTCATGTCTCGGCTGAATAGGGCCCGCCGGAAGCTCAAGGTCCAGATGGCCGATTACCTGGGGGGAAGCAGATGAGACACCGCAGACTCCAGGGCCTTTTGGGCGCTTATCTTGATAACGAGCTCCATGGAAAGGAGAAGAATCAGGTCGAGGAGCACCTGCGGGTCTGCCGGTCCTGCCGGGAGGAGTTAGAGCTCCTCCGGAAATTGGATGCCTTCGCCCGATCGCTCACTTCCGCACCCCCGGCCGAGCCGTACTGGGAAGCGTTCCCGGCCAGGGTCAAAGCCGCCATCAAACAGCGGCTTTCGGCCGGCCGGGATAAGGAGGCTGCCATGTTTAGAGATTCCTTCATCGTAGCCGAAAGAAATTTCGGGCTCAAAGCGATGGTCTTTCCGCTGTCGCTCGCCGCCCACCTGATCATCGCCTGCCTGTTGGTCATCCTCCCGCTCATGAACACGGGCGAACTTCCCCGTGTTGAAATCTATAGCGCCTTTCTCGCTCCCCCGCCCCCACCGCCTCCTCCACCTCCACCTCCGGCGAAAAAAAGGACGAGCTCCCAAGTCAAGACCCGGATCAGACCGGTCCAGGCCCAGGCGGCTATCGAGCCGGGAAAGCTCGTCGCTCCCGTCGAGATCCCGGAAGAGATCGCCGATGAGCAGGTCTCCGATTTCGGGATCGAAGGCGGCGTCGAAGGCGGGGTGGAAGGCGGTGTCGTGGGCGGAGTTCTTGGTGGTGTTGTCGGCGGAGTTCTCGGTGGCGTCGTCGGCGAGGTCGAATCCCCCGTCCGGGCGATCGGCGAGATCAAGGAGCCGCGGTTGATCAAGAAGGTCGAGCCGAGCTACCCCGAGATCGCCCGCCAGGCCCGGGTCGCGGGCGTGGTCATCCTGGAAGCGACGACGGATATCTATGGACGCGTCGCCACCGTCAAGGTGCTGCGGTCCATTCCTCTTCTCGACCAGGCGGCCATCGACGCCGTCCGCCAGTGGGTCTACGAGCCGATGGTCATCAACGGCCGGCCCCGCGGAGTCATCTTCACGGTCACGGTCCGCTTCGAGCTGAAATAGTTTCAGGAAGACAAGTTGGCGGCGATATCGGGGGGCGGCTATTTCTTGTCGGACGAGAAATACCCGGTCTTGTAGAGCCGGTCGGTCTCCTTGACCTTGAGGCACAGAAAATAGATCAAGGCGACCACGGATACCCACATCCAGCCCAAGAAAACATAAATAGCCGTGCCCTCCTTGATGTTTTCGGGCGAGGGAATTATCTTGTCCGCCTCCGGCTTGGCCGGTGTCTGCAGGCTCCAGACGCTCATGGCCACCGCATAGGCGACTAAAAGAAAGGCGCAGAGGGTGATGATCTTCCCTTTGCGTCCCTCCGGCTTGGTGTCGATCAGGGGCAGGAAAAAGAAAAGGGCCACGCCCAAAAATATGAGCAGGACGGCGACCGTATCCCCGTTGACAAACCACACCTTGGCCGGGAAGATCTTGAGCATCTGGAACAGGAAGAGGAAGTACCATTCGGGCTTGATCCCTTCCGGGGCAGGCGCCATCAGGTCGGCCGTTTGGCCGAGCGTCGGCGGCAGAAAGACGGCCAGGGTGATGAGCGCTCCGAAGAAAACGAGCCAGACGATCATCTCGCGATAGACGAAATTGGGCCAGAAAGGAAGCGTCCGGCGCTCCTCCGCTTTCTCGTCGGCGCCCACCGGCAAGCTCATCCCCAGCTTCTGAATGAGATAGACATGGACGGCCAGCAGGGCCAGAAGGCAGAGCGGCAGGACGCAGACGTGGAAGCTATAGAAGCGGCTGAGCGTGTCGCCCGAGATGTCTTCCCCGCCCCGCAGGAATTTCGTCGCCCATTCGCCGACAATGGGTATGGAGCGCGGAATGTCCGTCCCTACCTTGGTCGCGGCCAGAGAGAGCGCGTCCCAAGGCAGAAGGTACCCGGTGAACCCGAAAGCCAGCGTGAAAACGAGCAGGAGGACACCGCTCATCCAGGTCAGCTCGCGGGGCTTCCGGTAGGACTTCAGAACCCAGATGCTGAGCAGGTGGACAAAGACGATCGCGATCATGAAGGTGGACGACCACGAATGGACGGAGCGGATGATCCATCCCAGCGGGACCTTGGTCATGATCTCGCCGACACTTTTGGTCGCCTCTTCCAAGGTCGGCCGGTAGTAGAAGGCCAGCAGGATGCCGGTTAGGACCTGGATCCCGAAGAAGAGGAGGATCAAGCTTCCGGTATACATCCAGGGCGTATGCCTGTTCTGGGGGATCGGTTTGTGCTTGAGGAAATCCATGACCCCCTGGACGCCCACGCGGTCATCGAGCCAGGACCAGAATCCCCGGGCAGTGCCCTTGACGTTCACGCTGTTCCCTCCGGCTTGACGACCAGGTTCTCGCCCTCGACGGCAACGACGAGCCGGCGCAGCGGCTTGGGCGGGGGACCGCCGATGTTGATCCCGTCATCGTCATACCAGCCGTCGTGGCAGGCACAGAAGAACTTCTTCTGGTCGGGCAGATAGACCACGTTGCAGTCGAGATGAGTGCAGACGCCCACAAAGGCGACGAGTTCTCCCCCGGCCGACTTCTTGAGAAGCCCGGGCTTGCTCCCCCAGGCGAAGGTCTTGACTTCCCCCGCCTCAAGGTTCCCGAAATCCGCCAAGGGCAGAAGCACTTGGTCGGGCTCCGGCGTCGGCCGGAAGATGAACTTGAGGACCGGATAGAGGAAAGACGCTCCCAGCGCTCCCAGCCAGCCGCCGACGAGGCCGTTGAGAAAACGGCGACGCGTGTACAACGAATGTTTGAGTTTCATCGCTCCCGCTTGAAAAGGTTTTTGATCTTGCCCATGACCAGGCTCCGCCGCAGCCCCTCGATCCCGTCGGCCGGCCTGACCTTCCGGGGGCAGACCTCGTTGCATTTGAAGACCGTGTCGCATCCCCAGGCGCCTGTCTCCGTGTTAACCCTCGACCAGCGCTTGTAACCTCTTTTGTCCCGCGGGTCCTTGACGAACCGGTATAGCTTGGCCAGGGCCGCAGGACCGAGGTAGCGTTCATCCCGGGAGACGACCGGGCAGGCGCTGTAGCAGCAGCCGCACATGATGCAATTGACGTACTGGTCGATCTTTTCCATCTGCCGGTCCTCGACCGGGCTCTCCTTCTCGGGCGTTTTTTCGCCGGGAAAAAGATAGGGCTCGACCGCCAGTAGCGCCTTCCAAAAAGGCTCCATGTCCACGATCAGGTCCTTTTGGATCTCCAGGTTGGGCAGCGGCTCAATGATGATGAGCGACGTACCCAGGGAATCGATCATCGTCCGGCAGGCTAGATCGAACTGGCCGTTGATGACCATGCCGCAGGACCCGCAGACTGCCTCCCGGCAGCTATACCGGAAACAGAGCGAGTTGTCCTGGTCGTTGCGGATATCCATCAACGCCTCGAGGAGGGATTTCTTCTCCTCGGTTTCGTAGACGAAGTCCTCGAAATACGGGCTCTCGTCCACGGCCGGGTCGAAGCGCAGGATCCGGAACGTGTATATCATCTCAGTACTTTCTTTCCTGGGGCTGGTACTTGGTGATCTGGACGTCGCGATAGGTAACCTCGGGCTCCCCGTCCCTCAGGCTCACTAGCGTATGCTTGAGCCAGTTTTTGTCGTCGCGCTTGGGATGATCGAGCCGGTAATGGGAGCCCCGCGTTTCCTCCCGCAGGAGTGCACCCAGAGTGATGACCTCGGTGAGGTCGACCATGTAGCCGAACTCGACGAGGTTGACGACGGCCTGGCTGTAGCGGAGGCACTGGCCGGAGATGAAAGCCCGGCGGTAGTCTTCCCGGATCCCGCGGATCTTCTCAAGAGCTTCCTGGAGCTCCTTCTTGGTCCGGAATATCCCCACCTTGTCACTCATCACAATCTTGAGGTCGTTGAGCAGGTGGTGGGCCATCTTACCCGAAGTCCGGTCCATCCAGCCGTCGATCTTCTCTTTCTCCGCGAGCGCCTCGTCCAGCAGCGTCTTCTCGCTCCCGTCCTTTCTCTCCAGGCCTTTGACGAAATTCGAGGCCTCCCGGCCGGCGATCTTGCCGAAGACGACCGTCTCGAGGAGCGAGTTCCCGCCCAGCCGGTTGGCGCCATGGACGCTGATACAGGCGCATTCGCCGGCCGCGAAGAATCCCGGGAGCAAACTGGCGCAGCGGACGTCCACGTCGATCCCGCCCATCGAGTAATGTTGGGCGGGCTGGATCGGGATGGGCTTTTCCACCGGGTCAACGCCGGCGAACTTGATGCAGATCTCGCGGACCGAGGGCAGCCGCTTGTCGATCGTCTTTTCGCCCAGGTGCCGCAGGTCCAGGTGCACGTACTCGTTCTCGAACCCGTTGCCCTTGGTGACCTCGGTCTGGATGGACCGGGCGACGATATCGCGCGGGGCCAGCTCCATGGCCGACGGGGCGTAGTCCGCCATGAACCGATGGCCCTTGTTGTTGAGGAGATAACCGCCTTCGCCGCGGGCGCCCTCGGTGATCAGGATGTTCTTAGGGTAAAGGGAAGTCGGATGGAACTGGACGAACTCCATGTCCTTGAGGGCGACGCCGGCCCGGTAGGCCATCCCGATGCCGCTCCCGTGGTTGATGTAGGCGTTGGTCGTCTTGAAATAGACGCGGCCGTAGCCTCCGGTGGCGAAAATGACGGCCCGCGCCCGGATGGGCGTGATCAAACCTGTGGCCAGGTCATAGATCACCACCCCGACACACCGGCCGTTCTCGATGACGAGCTTGGTCACCAGGACTTCATCATAAACTTTGACCTGTTTTTTAACCGCCTGATCAAAAAGAGTATGGGCGATGACCAGCCCGGTACGGTCGGCCGCATAGCAGGTCCGGGGAAACCCGGCCCCGCCGAATGGCCTTTGGCCGATGACGCCCCCCGGAAACCGGCTGAAGGGCACGCCGGAATGCTCCAATTCATAGATGGTCGGGACGGCCTCCCGGCACATCAGGTCGGCCGCTTCCTGGTCGGCCAGGTAATCGCTCCCCTTGACCGTGTCGAAAGCGTGCTTCTCCCAGTTGTCATCCCGGCCCTTGGGATTATTCCCCAGGGCGGCATTGATACCTCCCTGAGCGGCGACTGAGTGCGACCGTAAGGGGTGGACGCGGGAGACGATGGCCAGTGACAGGTTAGGGTCGGCGGTCAGGGCGGCCGCAAGGCCGGACAATCCGCCCCCGACGACCAGGATGTCGTGCGTGATCATCAATAGTTCCTGGTGTAATAAACGACGAGCAAGGCGGCGCTGAAGAGGACTCCGAGGATGGTGAAAATCCAGAAGAGGAGCTTCTCCCGGCGCGCGCCCATGTCCATGATGACCGTCCGGAGGCCGTAGAAAGCATGGAAAACGACCAGCACGATGAGGAGCGTATCAATCAGGGGATTGGTGTGGAGGACGAGCGCCCAGTCGGGCTTCTGGTCCTTGGTCATCAGGAAAAACGAGGTTAGGAATTTAAACCCGAGGAGGACGATGAGGAGGAGCCCCGAAAGGCGATGAAAGACCCAGACAAACATGCGCTTCTCCCTTGAGGAAAGACTATTTTTACTGTAAGTCCTTCGGGGATGTCAAGAAAAATAGGCTCGGGGTATGGGCTCGGCGGCCCGCGAATTTCCCCCGGCGAGGGAAATTCGCTTATTTCCT
>JBAUIH010000198.1:0-16797 GCA_049682755.1 Candidatus Aminicenantales bacterium
GCTCGGCGGCCCGCGAATTTACCCCGGCGAGGGAAATTCGCTTATTTCCTCGGCTCGCTCTCCGCTTTGCAGATCCCTGCCCGCTCGCCTCCGGATGACCTTCTCGCCCATACCCCTCGTCTGGGGAAAAGAGCTCGAGCGGTCATTGATGGACTTCCTCACCCAAACCCTTCGCCTCAGTCGCAGATGGAGGATTCGTCAGGTTTTTTTGAAGGCTCTCTCGATCTCGGCGAGGCCGACGCCGAAGATTTTGCGAGCGATCCCGTCGAGGGCATCGGCTTCCCCCTGGAAATGGATCGTGGTGTGGACATGGGTGAGCGTCTCGCCGGGGGCGAGGGCGGCCGCAGGTGACGAGGACTCGAGCTCGTAGAAGGGTCCGAGCGGCTTGGCACCGGGCTCCGCCGGACCGTCGTTGTAGCTGTTGACGACGTCCCCGCCGAACGGTTCCTCCTGGATTTCCCACATCGAGTTCACGTAGTCGACGGCTCCCTCGGGAACGGTCAGGTGGACGACGGTCAGGACGCCGTCCGCGGCGTCATAGCTCCCGGCGAACGGCTTGACGCGCCGGGGGGAGATCCCGATCTTGCTTCTGTATTGGCCGTCCCCGCGGAAAAAGAGGACCCCGTCGCCGACGATGAGCCGGTCCGCCGGGACCTTGCCGAAATAGGCGTCGTTGACAACCGGACCGAGCTCCTCTTCCGGCCCGACCCTGAACGGGATGACGATGGTCGTCTCCGGCGAGGGGTTGAACATGCCGAGGATCCAGATCGAGAGCATCCCCGTGTCTTTGGTCCAGGATTCCCGTCCGGTGTTCGTTATCGCATTTTCGGAAGAAAACGCCACCATCTTGAGGCCCTGCGGCGCAGGAATTCCCAGGGCCGCGACCTCATCCTTGCCGAGAAGACGGACGAACCGGTTGAGCTCGACGTCGAACCCCGCCCCGGAATAGTTGACGAGATGCATGGTTTTGCGGAAATGAATGCGATCCGCTTCCCGGGCGACGATGTCGTAGCCGCCTTCGTTGATCGGCGGAGGGGTGAACCAGTGGTCGAGGTCGAAGGGGTCATCCTTCTTAAAAAAAATGGAGAACTGGCCGCCCTCGGGGCCGAGCCAGAAGCGGTCCTCGCCGCCGAAGGCATTGATGTGTGGGTTATTCTGCCCGGAGGCGATCAGCTCCCGGTTGAGCCAGCCGAAGCTCAGCCCGTCGGCTCCGGCCGCCGTGCTCGTCATGATCCGGCCTTGAAGGTCCGGACTGACGATGATCCGAGCCAAACCATCCTCTCCGCTGAGGACGACCGGCTTGGTATGGGCTTCCAGAAAGGCGCCATCGTCCCTGAACAGGATTCCCTCCGCGGCCTTGGGTGTCTTACCACAGGCGGTCAAAAGGACGATGACCAACAGAGCAGACCAGATGCCGTACTTCATGGGACCTCCTCTCTTCATCTTCCCTATTATCGGCCAAAAGACGGCCCAACTCAACCACCGTTTATTGACATCGTCAATCGCCCGGAGATAGATTAGGACTCACGAGGTGATCATGAACAAGGTCGTCGATATCTATCTTCCTTTGGACAGCCGCCCCACCGCGAATAGGGCCGTCTGGCCGGTGGCCGTCCGACAGACCGCCGAGCTCGTCCGGGTCATCAAGAAGTGCGGCTGGAAGCCGAATGTCCTCAATCCCGATAGACCCGTCGCCAGTGTCGCCGAAGGCCTGCGGGTCATCAAACGGGCCAAGGGAGACCGGTTCATCAACTTCCTGGCCGGCTGGGCCTATCCCGATTTCTCGGTCAGCCCGATGTGGCAACTCCCGGCAGAGTTGCCCAAGCTTCTCCTCGGCAGCGCCATCCCGGATTTTCCGGGAAGCGTCGGATTGTTCGCCGCCGCCTCCGGGACCGCCCATGTCGGCATCCAGACCGACCGGCTGTTCATCGAGCGGTTCGGAGAGCACGATGACTACGCCGCCGCCCTGGACGCTTTTCTCAACCGGGGCCGCTACTGTCCTCCCTACCCCAGGACGATCAAGGTCGAAGTCGGGGAGAGCCAGCGCAAGAAAGCCCGGAAGATCAAGGCTGAGCTCAGCGGGTCCGTCTACGGCGCCGTCGGCCCACGGTCCATGCAGATGTGGAACAAGATATCGGACGCGCACTTTCTTCGCTACTTCGGCATCGCCCGCGAGGGATTCGACGGCCTCCGCCTCGCCAAGATGGCCGAAAAGGTTCCCGACAAGCGCGCCCAGCGGGCGGTGGATTTCCTCGTCCGTAAGGGGATGGACTTGCGCCTTGGTCCGAACCCGCAGAGGGACCTCACACGGGAGATGGTCGCCTTTCAGATGAAGGTCTATTTCGCCTTGCTCGAACTCAAAGAACAGTTCGGGCTCGACTTCATCGGGGTCCAGGACCAGCTCGACTGGAGCGAACACTATCCGACAACGGACCTGACGCTTGGAATCCTCAATAACCGGCTTCGGCCAGAATCGGACGGGACGACGGTGGTAGCGGCCACCGAAGCAGATGACGCCGCGGCCCTGACCATGCAGCTTCTCAAGCTTCTCAGTGGAGGGCAGCCCGTCGGATTCAACGACTTCCGCTATTGGGACCCGGCCCAGGGCCTCTACTGGTTCGTCAACTCCGGCGCGTTGGCGCCCTTTTTCGCCTCCGGGAGAGACGATTCCCTGGCGGGATCCTGGTCCGAACGACAGACACCGATGTACTTCAAAAAGGGCGGCGGTACGTGTTCGGTTATCGTGCGCGTACCTGGAGTGGTCACCTGGGCCCGTTTTTCCTACCGCGATCACAAGATGTATCTGGCGGCTGGCCGGGGCGTCACCGACGTGCCGACCGATGAGCAATGGAAGGAACGGTCGCGGAAGTGCGATCCCGAATGGCCGCACTGGTACATCAAACTCTGCGGCCGGATCGAATGGAAGATCAACTCCAACCATCCGATGACGGTCCGGGGAGACCACCTGGCCGAGCTCAGGGCGGTGGCCGAGGAACTGCGCATCCCCTTCGAATGTTATGATTACCGGACCCCGGAGGAGATCAAGCGCGGAGCCAAGCTGTGATGCGCGCGGGCGGCACATGAATTGCGGACCGTCCCGGTTTTGTCTATAATAGAGATTCTTACCTGAGTCGCAATTTCACCGAAAAAAGGAGGAATTCATGAAAAAACTTTCGATCCTGCTGTCTTTTCTTCTTGTCCTGTCCGCCTTCGCCGGCGCCGATGTCTATGTCAAGTCCAAGAGCCACACCGATGCGTTCTCGGTGATGGGCCAAAACCAGCCGGCCAAAGACGAGACCATCGAGCAGTGGATCGGCGACGATAAGTTCGCCCATATCGGGGCTGAGATGTCGTCCGTCGTCGACCTGAAGAAGAACATGATGTATCTCATCACCCACCAGGACAAGTCCTACGTGGAAGCGGAGCTGCCGCTCGACTTCATGAAATTGATGCCCAAGGAAATGGCCCAGATGATGGGCGGGATGATGAAGATGACCGTGACGGTGACGCCGAACGGCCAGACCAAGACGATCGGCCAGTGGAAGTGCTCGGGTTACGACGTCTCCATCCAGATGATGATGATGCCGATCAAGATGGCGGTCTGGGCTTCGACCGACGTACCCATCGATATGGAAAAATTCTCCAAGATATATGGCAACGTGATCAAGGCGCAGCTTCGTCTCGACGACGCCGCCATGGAAGAGATGATGAAGATCAAGGGCTACTGGATCGCCACCGAGACGACGGCCGAGATGATGGGCGCGAAGATGCGGAGCACGACCGAGGTCATCGAGATGAGCAAAAAGAATCCTCCGGCGGGAGTTTATGCCGTTCCCCCGGGATACACCAAGAAGGACACGCTCAGCATGGAGGCTCTCCAGAAGCGCTGATCGCGAGGCGGGAACAGAAATAGGAAGCCACCCATGAAAAGATCCGTCCGGTGGTTCATCGCTCTCTTTTGTTTCTCCATTGTGAGCGTTCTTGCCGGGAACGGAAGTTCCCTTTCGGCTGATGAACCCGACCGCATCGCCGTGCAGCACATCCTGATCGCCTTCAAGGGCTCTATTCCCAAGCCCTCCGTGACCCGCAGCAAAGACGAGGCCAAGAAGCTGGCCCAGAGTGTTTTGGAACGGGCGCAAAAGGGAGAGGACTTCGCCGCCCTGGTCAAGGAGTGCACCGACGACGAGTATCCGGGGATTTACAGGTTGGCCAACAAAGGGGTCACCCCGGACGAGAGCAAGCAGGAATATCCCCGGCAAGCGATGATCAAGAGCTTCGGGGATGTCGGCTTCTCCCTCCCCGTCGACGGCATTGGGATGGCCGAGTACCATCCCCAGAATTGCAAATACGGCTGGCACATCATCAAAAGGATCGAGTGAGTGTGGAGAAGGCCGGCCGGCTGAACTCGATCATCGAGATTCTCCGCGCCGACCCGGGCCGCATTCAAAAAATATACATCCAAAAGGAGCGGGGCCCGCATAAGCTCGCCGAGGTCATCCGGATGGCCAGAGAGCGGGGCATCGCCCTCCATCCCGTCCCCCGGCGCAGGCTCGACCTCATGGCCCCGGACCACCAGGGGGCGCTCGTCCTCCTGGCGGCCAGGGGTTTCACTCCCCTCGAGGACATCCTGGCCGGCGCCTCCAAGCCCTTCCTCGTCCTCCTCGACGAGATCTCCGACCCCCAGAATCTCGGGGCCATCCTGCGCAGCGCCGAGGGCGCCGGGGCCGACGGAGTCATCCTCCCCGAACGCCGCTCGGCCGGCGTGACGGAGGTGGTCCTGGAGGTTTCGGCCGGAGCGGCCGAGCACCTCAAGATCGCCCGGGTGACCAACCTCGCCCGGACCATGGACGACCTCAAGAAGCGGGGAATCTGGCTCGTGGGCGCCGAGGGCGGGCAGAAAAAATTTTGGACCGACTTCGACTATACCGTCCCCGTCGGTATCATCCTGGGTTCCGAGGGCCGGGGGATGCGCCGCCTGGTCCGGGAGAAATGCGACGAGGTTCTCTCCATTCCTCTTTTCGGCCGGGTCAACTCCCTCAATGTGGCCGCCGCCGCCGCCGTCTTCTTCTTCGAGGTCGCCCGCCAGCGCCACCACTCGGCTTGACTTCAAATCATCCGAGTCTATAGAATGAGGGCGACAATCGCGCCCTTCATACAGGAGGCCATGAGCAAAGAGCAGGATTTCTATCAACTGGAAAAAAATATCCTCCGGATGAAAGCGGACATCGAGGTGCTCGAAAACTCCGAGGATCCCGCCGGGGCGGATAAAATCGCCGCTCTGCGCGGCCGGATCGAGAAGGAGTGGGCCAAGATCAGCCCCCGCCTGACCGCCACCCAGATCGTCCAGATCGCCCGCCATCCCCAGAGGCCCTACACCCTGGACTACATCGAAGGCCTGGTCGAAGACTTCCTGGAGATGCACGGCGACAGGCGTTTTGCCGATGACCCGGCCATCATCGCCGGTCTGGGCTTCTACAAGGGGAAAACAACAGCCTTCATCGGCCATCAGAAGGGGCGGACGACCCGGGAGAGGATCGCCCGCAACTTCGGTCAGCCCAATCCGGAAGGCTACCGCAAAGCCCTGCGGGTGATGAAGACCGCCGAGAAGTTCGGTTTTCCCATCGTCACCCTGATCGATACGCCCGGTGCCTATCCCGGAATCGGCGCCGAGGAGCGCGGACAGGCCGAGGCCATCGCCCATAACCTCAGGGAAATCTCGACCCTGCGGGTTCCGGTCGTCGTTGTCATCATCGGCGAGGGCGGAAGCGGCGGAGCTTTGGCCATCGGTGTCGGCGATACGGTCATGATGCTCGAAAACTCGTTCTATTCGGTCATCTCCCCGGAGGGATGCGCCGCAATTCTCTGGAAAGACCAGAGCGCCGTCTCCCAGGCCGCCGAAAGCATGAAGATCCGCGCCCAGGACCTTCTCGAGCTCGGGATCATCGACAAGATCATCCCCGAGCCGCCCGGCGGGGCCCACATCGACCCCGAGTCGACGTTCAAGGCGGTGGACAGGCATATCAGTCAGGCTCTGAAGAAGCTCGAAGCAAAACCCGTGGAGGAATTGCTCGAGGAGAGATACCAGAAATTCCGCAAGATGGGAGTCTTCAAGGAAAAGTGAGCGAGGAGAAGCAACCCGTTTCCGCGATCAAGGGAACACACGATATTCTCCCCAGGGAGGCGAGAGCCTGGCAACTGGCCGAGGCCGTCGCCAAGGCCACTTTCGAACTCTACGGTTACCGCGAGATCCGCACCCCCATCTTCGAGGCCACGGAGCTTTTCGAAAAGGGCACCGGCGAGACGTCCGACATCGTCCAGAAGGAAATGTATACCTTCACCGACAAGGGCGGCCGCTCCATCACGCTCCGGCCGGAGTACACGCCGTCCATTGTTCGGGCGATCATCGAACACCGGCTCGACCTCAAACCCGAGCCGATGCGCTATTATTTCATCGGCCCGATGTTCCGCTTCGACAAGCCCCAGAAGGGCCGTTTCCGCCAGTTCCACCAGGTCGATATCGAGGTTTTCGGCGAGAACGACCCGGCCATCGACGCCGAGATCGTCGAGATGGCCGACCACCTGCTCAAGAAGCTCGGAGTGAAGGAGACGGAAACCCTGGTCAATTCGGTGGGCTGCCGGAAATGCCGCCCCGTCTATCTCCGGGAGCTGCGCGCCGCAGCCGCGGTTGTCGAAGCCTCCCTCTGCCCCGACTGCCAGAGGAAAGCGGTGACCAACCCGCTCCGGATCTTCGACTGCAAGATCGAATCCTGCCGGGAGCTGGCCGGCCGTTTTCCCGAGATCACCGGGTATCTTTGCCCGGAATGCGCCGGGCATTTCGAGAAATTCCGCGCCTACCTCGAGCTCTACCATATCCCCCACCGGATCGAGCCGCGGCTCGTCCGGGGGATCGATTATTACACCAAGACGACCTTCGAGATCACGACCGCGGAGCTCGGCGCCCAGAACTCCATCCTCGGCGGCGGCCGCTACGACGATATGATGAAGGATTTCGGAGGCCCGGATATCTGCGGCATCGGCTTCGCCATGGGGGTTGAGAGACTCCTGGCGGTGGCCAAGCTGGAGTCGGCACCGGACCGGTTCGTTTATATTGCCTACTTGGGAGAGGCCGCCAAGAACGAGGCCATTGCGCTGGCCCGGCTCTTGAGGCAAAGCAACGTTGAATGCCTTCTCGAGTTCAAAGAGCACGGCTTCAAGGCTCAGCTCGGCCGGGCGAACAAGCTCGGAGCGTCCTGGGCCCTGATCATCGGCGAGGACGAAATCCGCAAGGGCCGGTATCAACTGAAGGACATGAAGACGGGCTCGCAGACCGAAGCCGCCAAAGAGGACATTCCGAAGCTCCTCGGCAGGAGCTGATCCCGGAAAGAACAAGACTATGAGTGAGCAACGGAAACAGCAGCGGACATTCTACTGCGGACTCCTCCGGCCGGAGCATGAAGGCCGGGAGGTCACCCTTTTCGGCTGGGTTCAGCGGCAACGGGACATCGGACACCTCCTCTTCATCGATCTCCGGGACCGCGAAGGCATCGCTCAGGTCGTCTTCTCCACCGGTAAGCCGGAACTCCTCGAGGCGGCCAAGAAGCTCCGCCCGGAGTATGTCGTCATCGTCAGCGGTGTCGTCCGGAGGAGAGACCCGAAAGCGGTGAACAGAGAGATGGCCACAGGTGAAGTGGAAGTGGAGGCCGGAGAGCTCGAGATCCTCAATATCTCCAAAGTCCCGCCCTTTCAGATCACCGACCCGGTCCAGGCTGCCGAAGATCTCCGGATGAAGTATCGCTACATCGACCTCCGGCGCCCATCCAAACAGAGGACCATCCGCCTCCGGCACGAAGCCGCCCTGCGCACCCGCAATTACCTGAGCGACCGGGGATTCCTGGAGATCGAGACGCCCTTCCTGACCAAGTCCACTCCCGAAGGCGCCCGGGACTACCTCGTCCCCAGCCGCATCTACAAGGGCCGGTTCTACGCCCTCCCTCAATCGCCCCAGATCTTCAAGCAGACGCTGATGATCTCCGGGTTCGACCGCTACTTCCAGATCGTCCGCTGCTTCCGGGACGAGGACCTGCGGTCGGAGCGGCAGCCGGAGTTCACCCAGATCGATATCGAGATGAGCTTCGTCGACCGCGAGGACGTTTTCTCCCTCGTCGACGGAATGCTGGCCGCCATTTTCGAGATCATCGGAGAAAAGGTGGAAACGCCGCTACCGCGCCTCACTTTCCCGGAGAGCATGGAAAAATACGGAACCGACAAGCCTGACCTGCGGATCAAAGCGGAGATCACCGACCTCACGGCCGAGGCTTCCGATTCCCGCTCCGAAGTCATCCGCAAGGTCCTCGACGCCGGAGGGATGCTCCGGGGGCTGAAGGTCCCTGGGGCCGCCGGTCTCTCCCGGAGCCGGCTCGACAAGATCGGCCAGAAGGCCCAGGAGCTCGGCGCCAGGGGGGTCATCTGGATCAAGAAGCAGGATGGTTTCCGATCGTCGCTCAAGCTCGAGGCGGCGGAGGCGAGCCTGATCTGGGAGAAGATGCAGGCCCGGGACGAGGACTTGGTTCTGCTTGTCGCCGACCGCCGGGAGATCGCGCTCTCCGCGCTCGGCCATTTCCGCAAGGAGCTCCTGCAAGCCGAGTCCGGGAAGGGATTCGCCTTCGCTTGGGTGACCGACTTTCCGCTGTTCGAGTGGAGCGAAGAAGAAAAAAAGATCGTCTCTGTCCACCACCCCTTTACCTCCCCCTTTGCCGAGGACATCCCTCTTCTCGGCTCCGAACCCATGCGGGTGAGGGCGAGGGCCTATGACGTCGTCTGCAACGGATACGAGATCGGCGGCGGGTCCGTCCGGATCCACGACTTCGCGCTCCAGCGCAAGATCTTCGATCTCCTCGGCCTCAGCGAGAAAGAGACTGAGGAAAAATTCGGCTATTTCCTGGAAGCCCTCGGTTACGGAACCCCGCCACACGGCGGGATCGCCATGGGATTCGACCGCATCGTCATGCTCCTGGCGGGGGAAGAATCCATCCGCGAGGTCATCCCCTTCCCCAAGACGACCAGCGCCCTCTGCCTGCTCACCGGCTCCCCCTCGGAAGTCGGTGAGAGGCAGCTCGACGAGCTCGGCCTCAAGCTCAAAAAATAATCCCTGGCTATTGGGTGACTGGAGCGACGGCCGCGTTGTAGACCGTCTTGTTCTCGCTGTTCTGGAGAAAGAAAACGACCGACAGTTTATCCCGGTCGATCCGGCTGCGTCTCTCGGGGAAAGTGAATGCCCTCTCGTTCTCAATCTCATCGAGCCGTGCTTCGGCATCGGTTTCAGCCTGCATGATGCTGAACCGGGCGTTGCCTCCCCTGGCCGTCGCCGCATCCAAGGTCAGGAAGTCGCGGACGACCATCTTGTGGAAATAGAGGCCGCTCGAGCCGAGGTACTTCTCCTCTTTCTGGACGAGGGCGATAGCGTAATCGGCCCCGGGCAATTCTTTGTCTGAGGAGAATTTCACCTGGACAATGTCTCCCGAGATAACGGCGCTCACTTTAAGTTTCACTTCAGGGGCGGCAAAGATGAGCTCTTTGACGGCGGCCGCGTACTCTTTATGCTTCTCCTGAGCCATGGGCCGCTGGCCTCCGCCTCCTCCCTTTTTCTCGCCATCGAAGAACGTAGTGGGGGTGCTGTTCACGCCATAGAAAAGAGCGCGGCCCCGCGAGGCCTTGTTCGTCATCGGGTCCGGCCGGGGAATCGGCAGATGATACACCAGGACGGCCAGGTGCTGACGTTCGTAAGCCTCGATCAGCCCGTCGAACCCGAGGTCGGACGCCACACAGGGAAGGCATTCGGAGCCGGTGAAGAGCTCGGCCAGGACGGTTTTCCCCTTCCAGGCCCCCGCTTCGGGCCGGAACGGCTCGGGATGGAACGGGAGCTCGCGCTGCCGCACTTCCAGCTTGTCCACAAAGCCCTCGCTCGACTTATAGACCTTTTCCCATAGTTCCTTCGCCTTGACATAGGCGTCCTCATAGTTCTCGACAGCCGCCTCGAAAAAGGCCTCGAGAGCGTCTTTGTCCCGCTTCAGCGAGGCATAGGTCCGGCCCAGGGTGTAATAGTACATTTTCTCCGGCCGGCCCTCGTTCTTCCGGAAATCCTCGAGCGCCTGCAGGGCCCGTTCAGGCTTCCCCTCGTTGAGGTAGGCCATCGCCAGCGCGATGTGAAAGTTAGGCAGGTTCGACTTGAGATAGGCCTGCTGCTGAGGCGGGCTGGTCTTCACGAAATCCGGGTCCGAGGCGGCTTTGTGAGCCTCGGCCATATACTGTTCGACAGCCTCTGTGACCTTCTTCTTATCGAACTTGGCCAGGTTCTTGTGCTGCAGAATATCCAGGCAGTAGGTGAAATAATAGAAGGGCCGCTGGACCGATTGACTGGATTCAAGGACCGACCGCTGCAGGTCAAGGATAGTCGTGAGTCTATCCGCCATCTCGACCTTGACGCCAAGGATCAGGTTGTCGATCATCAGACCGTACTGGCTTTCAGGATAGGCCGCCTTGATCCTCTCCAGCTCCTTGAGCCGGGCGGAGAGGTCCTCGATCCGCAGGGCCCTGGCCAGCTCCCGGTATTCGGGTGGCCGCTCCGTTTGCGCGCGGGCCGGGGAGACAAAGGAAAGCGCGCTCAGGATGAGAAGAACCGCAACGAATATCCTTGTCCGGATTAGAAATATGTTCATTCCGCGGCCTCCTCTGTCAATATCCTCGTGGTGCGAAATATCCGGCCCGCCCTTCTCTGAGAGCCAGCCTTCCAGTCAAACTCAATGTATCTAATGATCAAAAAACCGTCAATAAGCCCGCGCCGAAAGAAGCCGTCGATTCGCCCGCCAGGTCATCACGAGGCTTCCTCAGGAAGCCGCGGTGATCTCATCTCAGTCCATGGGATCGCCGCGCACCTAATGGGTGCTCGCGATGACAGCAAGGCCGTTTTCCTGCCGGCGATTCCGATGCGCTATTTATCGGCCAGTGCGCAGGTCGTCAGATAGGCCAGGCGAGACACCTTCTCGATCATCTCCCCGCTCGCTTTGTCCACGCTGTCTCCGGTCTGATGATAGTCGTCATGCATGCTGGTGATGACGAAAAGCCAGGGGATCTTGGCGAACCCGAAGGAGGCATGATCGCTCCCGCCCATGCTGCGCTCGTTGGCTCCGGGCTCCCGGAGATAGAGGTCGAGCCCGATGTGCTGGTTGACGTTCTTGAGGATGTCGGCGAAACCGGCGTCCGCCGAGAAGGAAACGGGAAGGAAATTCGCCGGCTTGAGCTTCTTGAAAATCTCGTGTTCGGCGGGGATGTTCATCATCCGGGCCATCCGCCTGATCCCCTGCTCGTCATACGGCCGGCTGATCATGTCCATATTGAAATAGGCGACTGTCTTTTCCAGGGGAAAAGCGGGATTCATCACGTAATGGCGCGATCCGAGGAGCCCTTTTTCCTCGCCCGTCCAGAGGCAGAAGACGACCGTGCGCTTGGGCTTCTCGGGATTGATCGCCATCGCCCGGGCCACGTTGAGAACTCCGACCGATCCGGAGCCGTTGTCGTCGGCCCCGTTGAAAATATAGGGTCCGCTCGAGCCGAGATGATCATAATGGGCGCCGACGACGACCACTTCGTCTTTCAATTTCTGGTCGGAACCCTCGATGTAACCGATCACGTTGCGGCAGCGGACGAGCTCCGTTTTGGCCGTCGTCGAAACGCTCAGACGGGTTCCCGGAAGCTCCATCGAGGCGGGCTTCAGGGTCGTATCGATCTTCTGCTTCAGATCCTCGATTTTCTGGCCGGCCGCCTCCAGGATGGCGTTGGCCATTTCGTGGCTGATCGTGAGAACGGGCGACCCGTCCCAGGGCATCCTCTGGGTGGCGCCGGGAAGCGACAGCCGGCGGCGAGTCCGCTCGATGATCGGCCGCTCGTCGGAGACCGGGCGCGGCCTCGATATGCTGTTGGCCATCTGGCTGTCATTGACCGATCTCTGGACCTGGAGGATGGCCGCCGCCCCGAGCTTCGAAATTTCCGCGGTCTTGCTGAAACCGTCTCCGCCGCGCCGGAACCTCATCATCGGCGAGGCTTCGGCATATCTTTGCTTGAGCTCTACGTCCTTCTGAAAGGGCGACTCCGGGTTGTCCTTGCCGGGAGCCTCGGTCAGGATCATGACGATCTTGCCCTTGACATCGAGATTCTTGAAATCGTCGTAAGCGATCTTTTTTTCCGTGATCCCGTAACCGGCGAAAACCACCGGCGCCGTGAACGATCCCGGTGTCGCCATCATGCCCGTGAAATCGAAGTCCGACCGAAAGGTCCGGCTTTTGCTGAGGGCCCCCAGCTTGAGGTCGAGGCTGATCTCGGTCGTGGAATCGACGGTTTCCTTCATGGCGAACTCCTGGAGATAGCTCCGTTCGGGAGGTCTCCGAGTCGTCTGCTCCCCGAAGAACCGGGCGGCCGTCATCGCGCCCATCTCCGGTTTGTCGCCGCCCGGCTTGATCCCCCAGAGCCCGAGAAGAGAGGCGGCGTACTCGGCGGCCACGTGGTATCCCTTGCTGGCCGTGTCCCGGCCTTCCAACAGGTCGGAAGCGATGAAGCTGAGCATCGTGATGGAGTCTTTGGCCGTGATGGACTCGAACCCCGCCTTCAGCTTGTCCATGACAGGTTGGGGTTTTTCCACCAGGACCAGATTCTTCTGGATGTCCTCAGCCTGGGCTTCCTGCTTTTGCGGGGGCGGCGTCTGGGCGCTCAGCCCGGAGACCAGGCAGACGGCCAAAAGAAGGGCAAGAGCGGTTTTTTTCATGGATGTCTTCTCCTTTCTGAAAAACGCTTTGGATTTATGCTTAGACAGAAACATCGGCTATAAGACATTTTAGACGCGGCCCCGGTCAAGTTTCTTCCGGAAATCTCAACCTTCATATCATGCCGCCTGAAATTTATGGTGTCTTCGGCGCCTTTCCCGTCAGCGGGTCGGGCAGGCTGATCCGGTGGATCTTCCCGAACCTATCGAGCGGGCCGGCCAGCTTTTCACCGCCCTGGTTGCACGGTTCCCAGTCGCCGACGATCATGACGGCCATCTTGTCGGGGTGGACATACTTCTTGGCGACCTCCAGGACTTTATCTTTGGTCACTCCCTGGAACTTGGCGCGGTAGGTTTTGTAGTAGTCCATCGGCTTGCCCTGCATCTCGAGCAGAGCGAAATTGGCCATGGTCATCTGGGGGGACTGGAAGGTGTCGGCAAAGCTTTCCAGGTAGAAACTGACCGCGGTCTCCAACTCGTCCCCCGAGACCGGCTCTCTGCGGATCCTGTCCATCTCATTCAAAATCAACGAGATGGCATAAGTGACCGTGGCCGATTTCGTCTGGACGTAGCCGGAGAACATGCCCGGGAATCCCCAGGTATAGGTGAACCGGCTGCCCGTATTGTAGGCCAGGCCCTCGTCCGACCGCACCTTTGTGGTGATCCGCGAGGTGAAGCTTCCCCCTCCGAGGATGAAGTTCATCACCTGCACGGCGAAATAGTCGGGGTTGGTGTCCTCGATCCCCAGATGGCCGAGGCTGATGTAGCCCTGGTTGATCTCCTTCTGGATGAAATAGACGCCCGGCTCAAACGGGGGGAACTGCTTGGGGAAGGACGGGGCACTCAATGCCCTGTTCTTCCAGCCGGAGGTCAGCTTGCCGATCTTGCCGGCCAAGCTTTTCTTGTCGAAATCTCCCGCCGCCGCCAGGATGATGTTCCTGGGGAAAAAATATTGACCGTGCATCGTCTTGAGGTCGGCGGCCGAGATGCTCTCGTATGTTTTCTGGGTCGGCTCCCGGGTTAACGGATGATCTCCATAAAGGAGCCGCGCATACTCGCGGGTGAGAACCGTGCCGGGTTGGTCGTTGGCACGGCGAAGCTGATCAACAAGGCGGGCCCGACTGAGCTTCAAGGCGTCCTCTCTGAACTCCGGGTTCATCAGGACATCGAAAAAGAGACCGAGCCCCTCGTCGATGTCTTTGCTCAGGACGAAGAGAGAGAGCGTCGATGTCTGCTCCCCGACCGTGAACGAGAGGGAGCCGCCGAGAAAGTCAATCCGTTCCTCGATGGCGTCGCCCGGCTTGCTCTTGGTGCCCCCCTTGATCAGCGTGTCTTCCATCACCCCACCAAGCCCCGTCTTTTCTTGGGGAATATAAAGGTCGCCAAAGTTAACGAGCGCGGAAATAGTGAAGAGCGGCACGCTGTGGTCCTCCTGGATATAGGCCCGGAGGCCGTCCCCCAACTGAAGGCGATACGCCTTGGGATCGGGAGGTTCGAACTTGAGGGGAGAGAACTTCAGGTCGGAGGGCTTCTCCTCCTGGCCGAAACCCGAACCGAGCCCTAAAACACAGAGCGCTACGAACAGGCAGATGGTCTTTTTCATCGTCGTCCTCCTCCCCTACCGTCCCATCTTCCTCGTGTAAATGGCCGCGAGGCTGTTGTCTTTAACGAAATATTGAGCCGCCACGCGCCGGATGTCCTCGTTGGTCACGTTTTTCAGCGCCTCCACGTCGTCCAGGAGCGACCTCCAGCCGCGGTTGAGCTCGGCCCGGCCGACACGGGAGGCAAGCCCCATCGAACTCTCGAGGCTGCGGATGAACATGGCCTCGGAGCGGTTCCGGGCTTTCTGGATCTCTTCGGGAGTCAAGCCTTCCGTTTTTATCTTTTCGACCTCGGCCCAGATTTCCCTCTCCAAGTCCTCGGGTTTCACGCCTTTGTCCAGACGGGGCGTCGCGCTGAACTGGAAGGCGCCCACATACCACTGCGGCCGGCTGAAGGCCGAAACGCTGACGGCCATCTCTTTTTCTTTGACCAACGATTTATATAGCCGGCCTGTCCCCCCTCCCCCACCACGTCCACGAAACCCGCCCCCTCCGCCCGAACCGAGCGCATCGGCAAGGACGGCGAGCGGCGCCGTATCGGGATGCCCGTCGGGCGGCGTGTGGAAAATCATCTGCAGGCTGGTGGGCGCGGGCCCCTCGCCGTAAAGTCTTTTCTCGCCATACTGAGGCGGCTCGGAGGTCCTGATCGGCTCGAGGTCCGGCCCCCTGGGAACGCGGCCGAAATATTTCTCGGCCTGGGCGATGATGGCTGCGGGATCGAAGTCGCCGACATAGATCACCACGGCGTTGTTCGGGACGTAATAAGTGTCGTGGAAATCGATCATGTCCTGCTTGGTGATCCTGACCAGGTCGTCCATCCAACCGATGACCCCCCAGTGGTAGGGCGAGGCGGCGTAGAAGGCGGCGTTGACCTGTTCGCTGAAGAGGTACCCGGGCCGGTTCTCGCTCAGCCGGCGCTCCTCCATGACGACATCTTTCTCCGAGTAAAATTCTCTGAAATAAGCATTCAGCATCCGGTCGGACTCGAGCCACATCTGGAGCTCGACCTTGTTGGACGGGAGGGTGACATAATAGCCGGTGACTTCGTTCGAGGTCGAGGCGTTGAGTCCCGTGCCTCCGTTCTTCATGTAGAGCTCCCAGAGCTCGTCCTTGACGACGTATTTTTTCTCCGCCTGGACGAGCTCATCGACCTCATTCTGCCACTCGGCGAGCTTGTCTTTGTCGCCGCCGTCGGCTTTCCAGAATCTCTCGCGGTAGATCTTGTCCATAAGCTCGTCGATCCGGCGGTCGAGGGCGGCGTCGGCTTCGAAGTCGGCGACCCCCATCTGTTTCGTCCCCTTGAACATCATGTGCTCATGGAGATGGGCGATCCCGGTGATCCCCGGCCGCTCGTTGATCGAGCCGACCTTGAAGTAAACGTGGCAGACGACCCGCGGCACCCCGGCTTTCTTGATCATCAGGATCTTCAGCCCGTTGTCGAGGACGTGCTCCTTGACGTCGAGGCTGACCTCTGCCCCGATGGCGAGCGAAAGCATGGCCAGAAAGACGGTCAAGGCGATAGCTGTGCGTTTCATTCCTTCGGCCTCCTTTGCGAAGCATCATTATAGGCCAGGGGAAAGGACGATACAACCACCCAAATCGAGATGTTGAGCTCTGTCCTGAAGGGCCAGTATTTTCCTTAAAATTTGATTCTTTTGATTATCTTATCAAGATCCTTTCTATCAATCACCCGCATGATGGTGACGATATCATCCAGAACCCGGTAAAGAATTCTGTAATCACCGGATCGAAGGCGGTAGAGCGGCGGCCTGAACCCCTTCAGTTTCTTGATGCCGGTATGAGACAATCGGGGACTGGGAGAGAGAGCTCTCAGGCGCTTGAGAATTCTCTCTCGTTGATCATCAGGAATGCCGTCCAGGGTCGTCGGCGGCTGACCTTGTCAGCTGAAGGCGGTAATTACCCAAGCTTATCTCTCACGAGCAGAGAGATACTCATCCAGGGAGATCATACGCCCCGCTCTTAAGTCTTTTTCCGCCCGGGAGATTTTTTTCCTGATGGAGGGACTATGCTCAATAATAAAATCCTCCAGGTCATCCTCGGAGAGCGGGAGGATGGAAGCGGCCGGTCTCCCTCTGTAGGTGATGATCAAAGGGTTTCCCTTCATGACTTCCCTGAGAAGTTGGTTGGTCTTGTTTTTGAGCTCTACGGTGTTCGCGACTCTCATCGAGGATGCCTCCTATATAGCTATTATAATAGCCTTTTCGATCGCGTCAAGCTTTTCCCATCTAAAAATGGGAAGCGTGCTTGTCGCCAAAATTCAGTCCGGGATGACGGCGGTGGCGGAGGCGACGGCGCCCCGGCCCGTCTCCAGGTTCCGGATGACCAGCCGGCATTGATACTTACCCGGGGAAAGCGAGAACGCCG
>JBAUIH010000199.1:0-4555 GCA_049682755.1 Candidatus Aminicenantales bacterium
CGGTTGCCCACCGGGCGCGTCTTCGAGTGCCCTGATAAGGTTGACGGACGCAGCTCGCCCTTCGCACGACACGGCGGCCGACCACGGCCGGTGGACGTCCGTCGTCTGGAAGTGGGCCCAGTGGGGCTCCGAGGAGTTGGCCTCCCTGAGCCGCCAGAACTCCCTGTGGAGATCGGCGGATGAGAGGCACTTGTTCCTTCTCCACGCCTCCCGGAGGATGTCGACGCCCCGGTCGAGCCCGCTCATCCGGCCGCAATAGGGATTGGAGGTCAGAACCTCGGTGAGGTAGCCGGCCCGGTGGAGCCGCTCGGCCATGGTGACCGCCCGCGCGGGGAGGAGTCCCCCGGGGCCGCGGTGCCCGCCGAGGACGCTGCCGTGGAGCGAGGTCATGAGCGCCGGCACCGAGACCTTCGTCAGCGAGGAGTTGCTGTAGGCGTTTTCGAAAAGTGCCCCCTCGGCGGCCAGGCGCTCGAGATAGGGCGTCGTCCTCCGGCTGTGACCGTAGACGCTCATGAGTTCGGCGGCGGCGCCGTCGATGACATAAAGGATGATGTTCGGCTTTGAGGGCTTGACCGGGCGCACGATCCCGCGGCAGCCGAAGCTTGCAACCAGGCAGAAAACGCCTGCGAGAACGCGGCGGAAGAATCCGGTCGAGGCCGCGATCATCACCTTTTCAGCGCCGAGAGGGGCAGGCGCCAGATGCCGGCGCCATCCGTAGCCGCATAGAGATAGCCTCTCCTTTCCTGAAGGCGAGTGATTGGCGTCGCCGGCCACTGCCCCGGCCATTCGTCGGTCCAGCTCACTCCTTTCGTCCGTTGAGAGGAAAAGGCCCAGGCTGCGAGGGCCGAGTTTCAAGTAATGGTCCTCGAGAGCCGCGACGAAAGCGGATCCGAAGGCGGCCAGCCGGCAGATCCGAAAATCCTTCGGCAGGCCGATCCCGGCGGGGCTCCAGGTCCGGCCTCCGTCCTTCGAAGCGAGGATGGCGTATTTCGGGTAGGAATCAAGAACGATTTCGGTCACGCCCGCATCGGAAGGCCGGAAGGGCGACGGCGTTCGGGGGTATATCCCGGCGATGACGTTTTTCCCGGCTGAGGCAAGGGAAACGCACGTGGCTCCCTTCGGAAAGCCCGAGCCAACTTCTCCCCAGGTCTCGCCCCGGTCCCTGGACACGTAAAGGCCCATGCTTCCTCCGGCGAAAAGGGCCGGACCGGTTTCGAGTAAGCAGAGAATCCGGGCCTCATCGAATCCGTTGGCGGAGACTCGTGTCCAGGAGCTTCCCCGGTCCGATGAGCGGTAGAGGCCCTCGCCCGTTCCGGCGAATATCCGGTCGCCCGTCACAGCAAAGCCATAAACGCTCGGCGCAGCCCGTTCTTCCGGCCAGGTGCGGCGCCAATTTCGGCCGGCATCGTCGGAAACATAGATGCCGGTTTCCGAACCGGCGAGGAGCCTCGAACCGATCACATCGAAACACTCGAGGCTCGATGCCTTGGGAAGCCGGAGTCCAGTGGGCTGCCAATTCGCCTCGCCCTCGGTCGTTTTAAAGACTGCCCCCGTGGCGCTGTGTTTGGAATAATGAGAATTCAGAGCTCCCCACTCCTCGGGGCCCCAATCGCTGAGCGCCGCGAAAAAGTCCTTCCCCGCCCAACCGAAGTCCCAGACCCTCGTTTGGCTCGGTAAGCCTGCGTTTACGGGTCTCCAGGTCGCGCCGCGGTCGTCCGACCGGATGACGCCCTGGGCCGTTCCGACAAACAGCAGGGGCCCTTTCACGGCAATGCAGCGGGCCTCGGCAAACTCCGGCAAGGCCGGGGTGATGCTTGTCCAGGTCAGGCCTCCGTCGCTCGACAGCAGAGTGGCCCCGTCTTCGCGAGCGGCGATCACGAACGGGCCGCTCGCGTCCATACACGAGATGGGCGCATCCCCGCCATATCCCAAGTCGAGCTTCCGCCAAGACTCTTCCTTTCCCTGGAAGATGAAGATCCCATCGTCAGCATCGCAGGCGAGGAGCCGTCCGTCGCTGACGGCCAAAGAATCCCAAGAGAAGTATCTGGGGAGGCCCATTTCGGCCTTCGTCCAGGTGGCCCCATTGTCCTTCGAGCGGTATAGGCCGTCCAGGAAGACGCGGGCGAAGAGCCCGTCCTCGGTCGCGGCGAATTCCGAGATATTGTCGGGCAGACCCGCCACGCAACGCTCCCAGCTCTCGCCGCGGTCTTTCGAGAGATAGACGTTCCCTTCGCCCGAACCCAAATACCAGATCCCGTCCTTTTCAAGGAATGCAGTGGCCCGCAAGCCGCTGGGCAATCCCCGGGCATAGATACTCTTCCAGCTGGCGCCCAAGTCCGAGGAGACGAATAGCATTTCGTCTTCGATCCTGACGAGCATCTCGCCGCATGCATAGAGCCTGCCGGTCCACCCCAAACGGCCTTCTCGAAGCGACGGGACGGCTTCTTTCCAGCGCGCCCCTTCGTCCGTCGACCGGTAAATCCCGAAGTCCGTTGAGGCCAGGATGGTGTTCCGGACGACGATGAGATCGTCAATTTCGCATCCACCGGGACCTCCGACAATCTCCCACTGGGCCGCCAGCGGTTGCGGGAGCGCCGTCAGAGAAAAAGAGACGAATCCGAAGAGGAGACGGATCAGGAATCTCATGACACTAACCTCCCCATGAGAACGTATCGGGCGGTTAACCCCGGAAATTCGGTCCGTGCTCTCACGGGACCTTGCTTCTGATCGCCGAGAGGGGAAACCGCCAGACGCAAGCACGCTCGGTTGTTGCACAAAACTTCCTCCTTTAATGGCCAAACTCGAGATCCTGGTTTGGGACGGGATATTCGGCTCGAGTTCTAGAAGGAATTGGTTTTGGGTTGCGCTGGCCGAATGACCTCTCGAGCACCAATTCTGCCTCACCCCCATTCGAGGGAATTATATCTCTGGGCATCACAGCAAGTCAAATTGTGCTGAGGCCAGTCGAAAGGGGTAAGACAGCCTCAAACAAGCCAAAAAGAGCCGGAAATCCAACAGATCTCTCCTCCCGGTCAAAGTGAGAATCATGAAGAATATTCTGTTGAGGCCTCAGCGGCCAGCAAGACTTCCCGATAAACAATATGAGGTGGAGCAGGACTTTCCGCGACAAAGGTCAGCTTGAGGTGGCCGATGATCTTGTCCACCACAGCGTAGTCGGTGAGGAAAGCAATAACCTTCATTGTGCCGCCGCATCGAGTGTAGAGCATCGGGTCAACTTCAACCGCCATGGAGGAGCATAAAGGAGGATACTAAACCTCGTCAAGGGCAGGTCAGCGGAGGTGCATCGTCAGCATCATCCGGGAAACCCGGGATCGGTCTCGAAAATCCGAAATTCACTCAACAGATCGGCCTTTCCGCTTGAGGGCCTGCTCGTGTCCTGCCCCCAGTAATGCTCCCGATTGACCAAGGAGGTCGTTGTAGAGAAGGAGCGCTTTCCCCCGACAACGCCCCGATTTTTTCCCCCAAAGACGGGATGAGGAAAAATGGACTCCCGTAAGGTCAGTCAGCCGGTTCAGTAGAAAGCAAAATGCTTATATATGTTCCAGCTGATAAGGGATGAGAACAAAGGAGAGCTTTTTTCCTTTGAAACTCCGCGCATCCCGGGTCACGAGCTTGAGGCCGGACTTGAGCGCCACGGCCGCCTGGAATGCGTCGGGGAGCTTCCAGCCGTGTCTTCTCCTCAGCGCCGCGGCGCGTGTCGCGTCGTCTTTGGTCAGAGGCAGGCACTCGAATTCATTGCACAGATCCAGGGCCGACATGGCCTCCTCTTCCGTCCCTCCGCTGAGCACTTCGGCGCGGGTGATTACCGAGAGGACGGCCTCGCCTTCCCGGAGCTTGCCCAGCCAACTCGTTGCCGCCTCAATCCCCCGCAGATGATCGATCAGGATAACGGAGTCCAGCAGATACGCCGGCTTCACGCTTCGTCCTTCCATTCCTTGCGCAGCGCTTCCACATGATTCCGGCTGTCATCCTTTAGAGATGTCCATGTCCCGGTCGTTTTCCGGAGCACGGCCGCGAGACCTTTCTCCGACTTGGTCCGGCGGAATTCCTGGATCGCCCGGCGGATGACCTCGGCGCTCGAGATCCGGTGCCGCCGGCCGTAGCTTTCCAGCCAGGTTTTTTCATCCTCGGGAATTGACAGGATCGTCCTGGTCATGCGCGCCATCCTTATCACCTCGCCCTATATATATCAGCAAGGTGATATCACGTCAAGGTGCTTTCCAAGGAACAAAACAAGCTTCATAAATAGAGACGAAGGCTGGCGGTTTTTCTCTCACTTTATTTTCGACAGGCGATAGAATCCGGCCACAGCGGGAGTTTCTCATCAGGAAATGGGTTATCGCTGAGGTGCTCTCGGTCGCTTGGGGACTATTTTCCCAGATTCGCCAGGCGTTTCCCGGCGTCGGCGACCTCGACGAGGCCCGAGTCGGCGTCTTTCCAGAGGTCGAGGAATTTATTATAGGAGTCGAGCGCCTGTTCCTTCAAGCCGCGCTCCTCGTAAATCCTTCCCAGCATGTAGAGGCTCCGGGCATAG
>JBAUIH010000200.1:0-5472 GCA_049682755.1 Candidatus Aminicenantales bacterium
GATTCCAGCTGATGAAATCTCCAAGATGGGGGCAGGAGGCCGCGCTCGGGCCCCCGTAGCGGAGGGGGGCCCCATCGTTTCGATGGGGGAAACCGACGGGACTGGTTCCCTGGGGTGCGGGGGCTGAGGGCGGCCTCCTGCGCCCATCGATTCCCTCTATCAGTAAGGATCACTGATGCGGGGCGGAAATTGACCGCCGCATTTCATTCATGTAGGATGAATTGAGGTTTCGCCATGACGCGGGAAGAGAGCCTCCTCAAGTCCTTGAAGGCCCTCCAGGAGATGGGTCTCAAGGAGGACTCCATCACCGCGGTCAAACACATCCCGGCCCAGGAAGGCCGCTTCGCCGATTATCCGCCCGGCGTCCATCCCGCCCTCCAGGCTGCGTTCCAAAAGAGAGGATATCAGAAGCTCTACTCCCACCAGAGGACTTCCTGGGAGGCACTTCAGGGCGGCGGGCATATCGTCGTTGTGACACCAACTGCTTCCGGCAAAACACTCTGTTATAACCTGCCGGTGCTTAACGCCATCCTCAACGACCCAGCCAGCCGGGCCATTTATCTCTTCCCCACCAAGGCCCTCGCTCAGGACCAGCGGGCCGAGCTTGACGAGGTCATCGGCCTCCTCCCCGCGGAAGTCCGGATCCACACCTACGACGGCGACACTCCCCAGGACGCCCGCAAGGCCATCCGCTCGATCGGCCAGATCGTCCTCACCAACCCCGACATGCTTCACACCGGCATCCTGCCCCATCACACCAAATGGATCAACCTCTTCAAGAACCTCAAGTACATCGTCATCGACGAGGTCCATAACTATCGCGGGATCTTCGGCAGCCACCTGGCCAACGTCCTGAGGCGGATCAAGCGGGTCGCCCGCTTCTACGGGGCGAAACCCCAGTTCGTCCTCTGCACGGCGACCATCGCCAACCCGGTGGAGGTGGCCGAGAGGATGATAGAAGAGGCGGTCACTCTCGTCGACGACAACGGCGCGCCCCGGGGCGAAAAATTCTTCATCTTCTACACGCCGCCCGTCGTCAACAAGTTCCTGGGCATCCGACGCTCTTATATCAACGAAGCGAGGAGGGTGGCCGGGGTCTTTCTGCGCAACGATCTCCAGACCATCGTCTTCGCCCAGAGCCGCCTCAACACCGAAGTCCTCCTCACCTACCTCAAGGAAGACATCGAGACCGCGATCCAGAGAGAAGGGCTCATCCGGGGCTACCGGGGCGGCTATCTTCCGCTCAAGCGCCGGGAGATCGAGAAGGGACTGCGGGAGGGGAAGATCCTGGGCGTTGTCTCCACGAACGCGCTCGAGCTGGGCATCGACATCGGGAGCCTCGACGTGGCCGTCCTGGCCGGGTACCCGGGGACGATCGCCAGCACCTGGCAGCGGGCGGGCCGGGCCGGCCGGAAGACCGGAAAGTCCGCGGCGGTGCTGGTGGCGTCGAGCTCGCCGCTCGACCAGTTTATCGTCCATCATCCGGATTATTTCTTCGCCAAGAGCCCGGAAAAAGCCCTCATCAACCCCGACAACCTCTCCATCCTGGTGAGCCATGTCGAATGCGCTGCCTTCGAGCTCCCCTTCGCCGACGGCGAGCCGTTCGGCGGCTCCGACATCGGCAAGGTCCTCAAGTTCCTGGAAGAGGAGAAGATGCTCCACCATTCCAAGGACAAGTGGTACTGGACTTCGGACGTCTACCCGGCCGACGGGGTCAGCCTGCGGAGTATCAGCTCGGACAACTTCGTCGTCGTCGATGCCACCGACGAGACCCAGGTCATCGCCGAGGTCGACTTCTCCTCCGCCCTGACGACCCTTCACCCCAAGGCCATCTACATGTGCGAGGGCGAGCAGTACTATGTCGAGAAGCTCGACTTCGAGGAGCGCAAGGCCTTCGTCAAGAAGACCGACGTCGACTACTTCACCGACGCCATCGACTACACCAAGATCAAGATCCTGGACGTCTTCGACAGGAAGAAGCTGGACCGCTGCCACATCTCCCACGGGGAAGTCCATGTCGCCACCCAGGTCGTCGGGTTCAAGAAGATCAAGCTCTTCACCCAGGAGAACGTCGGAGCCGGAAACCTCAGCCTCCCCCAGAACGAGATGCACACCACGGCCTACTGGCTGACCGTCCCCGCTCCGCTCATCCAGTCGCTCCCCTTCTCCTCGGAGGAAAAGATCAACGGCCTTTTCGGCCTGGCCTATCTCCTCCACCACGTTTCGCCGCTCTTCATGATGTGCGACCTCCACGATGTGGGTGTTTCGGTCGGAGACAACCTGACGGGGGAATCCGTGCCTCCCCGGGACATCATGCCCAGGATCGCCACCTTCGATGAGAATCCCGTCTTTATCGAGCCCGACTTCGAGCCCAACATCTTCATCTACGACAACTACCCCGGCGGGATCGGGCTGAGTCCCGCCTTATTCGACCTGGAAAAGGACCTCCTCAAGCACAGCCTGAAGACGATCAACGTCTGTCCCTGCCGGGAAGGATGCCCCTCGTGCGTGGGCCCCTCCGGGGAAACGGGGAGGCAGGCCAAGCAGGTGGCCCAGGAGATCCTGCGCGGACTGCTCGAGGAATAAGGGATCCCCTGCCGTTTCCATTTCCCTCAATCGATGGTCTGCCCCAAGTGCGGCGGCATGATGAAGGTCATCGCCTTTATTACAGACTATGCGGTGGTGGACAGGATCATCGCCCACTTGAAGCTGACATTTGTCGCCGAGAGACCCCTACCGCCTCAGTTCGCTTATCAGGAAGTCCTGTTGACATCCCTTCCAGCTGAGATTTATTCTATCTCCGGATGGACAAAGGGGCTAGTGACCTCAAAAAGATTCTCCCGGCAGGCTCAGCCAAAAAGCAAACTCTTATGTTTCCTATCTATTCGCCGCCTCACAAGGTCTGGTTGCCTGGTTTCACAATTGCGACAAAGAGACCTCAGCCAGGGAATTCAAACTGCGGCCCGAACAGCGCGTGCTGTTCGCTCAAACGGTAGGATATCCGGCGAAGACATAGGCAAAATTTGGGAGAGTTTTTTATTAGATATTAGCCTTTTAAACGATTACAATAGCTTCATTCTAATGACATTCCTCCCCTACTATAGGAGGCAAAAAATGGAGGAGACAATCGGGGCTGGATTTTTGGGGAACTTATATTCTGATATATGTCCCTGAAAAGATATTTTGGGGAAGTCCTGCTGTTTTAACCTTTCATGATATGACATGAAAAGGAAATATGAAATCTTAAAGAAGGAGTAATGGAGGTGTGATAATGGGAATATTCAGCAGAAAGCCGAATGTAGAAAAAATGGTAATGGAAAAGAATGTCGAAGGACTGTTCAAGTCCTTGAAGTACAAGAACGGGGATGCTCGAACGAAGAATATCGCCATGGATGCTCTGCAGAAGATCGCAGAAAGCAGGGGAACAGTAGAACCTTTTATCCAGGCTCTAAAGGACGAGAATGATAATGTTCGAGAGTTCGCCGCTCTGTGCCTTGCTCATACAGAAGACAATAGGGCCGTGGACGCATTGATTGAAGCTCTTAATGACAAAAGCGCGCTTGTCAGAAAGGCGGCTGCCAATACTCTTGGATTGATAGGAAACACAAAGGCGATTGAATCCCTTATCCAGGCTCTGAAAGATGAGGACAAGGAAGTTCGAAAGGTTGCGGGAAATTCTCTCGCGATTTTGGGAGATTCCAGTGTTGAGCCTCTCCTTATGGCTTTGAAGGACAAGAATGAGTTTACACGCCAGGAGGCAGCGACAACTTTGGGAAAGCTGGGAGACAAGAAGGCAGTAGAGCCGCTTTGTGCGGCCCTCCGGGATGGAGATTTGAACGTTCGTACATCTGCCGCCCTCGCTCTATATGACATCAGTGACGAGCGGGCGGTAGAGCCACTCATTGCCGTATTGCAGAATCCCGCGCCAATGGATCTAGGCTGGCGAAAGGACGACGAGTGGTGGGCACGCTCGGCTGCCATAGAGGCTCTTGGGAAGATTGGAGATGTCCGAGCGCTGGAACCAATCATCGCCGTGCTGAAGGACGATGAAAAACTTGATACGCGCAAGATTGCCGCAAAAACGCTGGGAGATTTTCAAAACAAACAGGCGATGGAACCGCTCATTTCCGCCCTCAGAGAAAATGACAAGGACTTGCGTCAGTTCGCCGCCAAGTCCCTGGGGAAAATCACAGGGCAAGATTTTGGACAGGATGCGGCCCGCTGGCAACAGTGGTGGAAGAAACAAGAGTAGACAAGGAGATCACGTAGTCTCGATCTATTTATCGTTATGCGCGCACCCTGGTCCTCTGGATGTTAGCGAAAATATTTCATTTCGGACAATATCGACTTAGGAGGACAAACTCATGGCCTTTAAAACCCTCTTCATAGCCCATGCCCCGGACGCGGACAAAGACAAACATCGCTGCTTCATCGACACCGGCAAATACCAACTGGATGTGGTCATCGTCAAAAACCAGGCTGAAGCCCTGGACGTCAGCACACGCTTATTCCAAGAGAAGAAAATCGAGTCCATCCTGCTCTGTCCGGGATTCAGCCACAAGGACATCGCGGAGATCGTCGCAGCCACTGAAAATAAGGTTGCTGTATGTGTAGCCAGAGGCGATGGCCCTTCTAACAGGATCTCCCTGGAAGCTTTGAGGCGGGCAGGATTCAAAGATAGGAATTTGGTTTCCAGCTGAGCTGGCTGACGGCTCATCTTTATCCCCATTTTCCCATCCAACCATCGTGAGAAAATATAAAGCGAGGCGCGGGTGATGTCAAGGACAAGCGGAAGTTATCTGTGGCAGGTCAAAAAGCTGTTGAGACGCTCGAAGGCGCCGAAAATCATAGAGACTTCTCCTGCTGGGGAAGAAGAAAATCACGAAAAATAGTCGCCGCCGGGTTCAGCGGCCATCAGGACTTCCTGATAGCCGATATGAGGAGGAGGGGGCCTCTCGGCGACGAAGGTCAGCTTCAAGTGGTTGATGATGCGGTCGACCACGGCATAGTCGGTGAGGAAGGCGATGACTTTCATCTGGCCCCCGCATTGAGGGCAGACCATCGGGTCAACCTCATGGACCTTGCGGATCATCTCGGCCCAGCCCTTGGAGGGGATGGGCCGGAGCTCCTCCTCGATCATCCCTAGGGCAACCGGCACCTGGCTCGCCTTTCTTGACCTTCCCCCGATGGGCGTTGGCGTAGAGGCCATATTATGCTGAGTTCAAGATTATGCTGAGTTATTATGGTAATACCCTTATTTTTAACCAGTTACGTTCGATGATACTCAGCATAATTACAGGCTCTCCAAGAAGGACAAAATGGAATCATTCGCTTGATAGCGCACGCTTTTCAAAGATGTGCCCCTGATATAATTTCAGATCTCATGACAATGTATAACAAGAAAATCACCAAAGATCAACGACAACAGGGGAAAATGTGGGGGAAAACAGAGAGTTGACAATAAGACATAAT
>JBAUIH010000201.1:0-6723 GCA_049682755.1 Candidatus Aminicenantales bacterium
TTATAGCACGCTATCTCTATCACCCCCTCTGGTCCAATTATCGGGGGGCAGTTCGTAAGGCCGGTCTCAAGTACACATTTCTTAAGGACGGAGAGCCATCCAAAACAGAAGAAGGGGAGGTCTAAGGCTATGGGGATATTCCCAATTTTATCGAACGGTTATCCCTCCAGGGTTATACACCTGCCCATTATAGGATTAAGCTTTCGCTTCTGTTCGAAGCCCGCGAGGTTCTTCGCGATATAGATGAGTTTGATGTGTCCCATCAGACGACCATTGCCCGGCCCTGGATCTACTCCAAGATCATGCAGAGAACAGATAATCCCGTGTACGCTTACATGATCGGGACTCAATTCTTCAGCAGCGTCAAGATCGCGCAGGCCCGGACTTATTTCGAAGCGGACTGCAGGAAAAATCCCGATTCCGTCGAGTTCGCCATGAATTTGGCGCGAATCTACATGATCATGGAAAACTCCAAGCGGGCGGAGGATATTCTGCTGTCCTTCTTCGGAAAGGCCGAACCTCCCAAATACAAGGTTTTTTTATTCTGGGGAGATCCTATCAGGGCTCAGGGCGGTTGGACAAGGCTATCGAGGCCTTCGACATGGCCACGGATTACTAAGGAGTGAACACGAATCTTTTGAATGCCGTAGGTATGTGCTATTTTAACTGTGGAAATCCGAAGAAGCGCTGGCCGTTTGGGAGAAATCCTTTGAAATAGATCCCAATCAGTCTGAACTCCAAAAGAGTATGCAGGCGATAAAGGAGAAGAAAGATGACTTATTTTTTGACTTTTCGGAGAAGAACTGGGATGTATCTTATCCCGGTTCTGTTCCTTTTTCTCTTAGCCTGGGCAGCTCTGTTCTCCCTGTCCTGTCATTATCATAAATTGGAGCAGAAGTTGGATTCCGATAACAGAGAATGGCTTAACCGCGTCCGCTATATCATCACCAGGGACGAACAGCATACGTTCCTCGATCTCTCGGAATCGGAAAGAGAGCAGTTCAAGGAAGATTTCTGGAATCGGAGGGATCCTGACCCGGATACCGAGGAGAACGAGTTCAAGCTGGAATATTACAACCGGATGGGACAGGCCGATGAGCTGTTCCGGAGCGAGGTGAAGTCCGGCTGGCTGACGGACCGGGGAAGAATCTATATTCTGTTCGGGCCACCCATGGACAGGATTGCCAATCCCATGAGGTACGACTCCCAAAGCCGGTGTCAGGAAATCTGGTATTACGGCAACTTCCCTGTCCTCTTCATCGATTCGAACTGCACAGGCACCTACAGGCTGGAGACCCATGATCTGAGCTCTATCCGGGGTTTCAACCTGATGTATATGCATGAATTGAACATGGCTCAGGCTGCTGCCCAGCAGACCATCAGGGGGAGAGTTGAGGAAATCCGCTATGATTGGAAAGTCGAGAAAACCTTAATCGGCGAGGACCGGATTGAGGGAACCGTGTTCATCAGCATGCTCTACTCCAATATCTGGTTTTCTGAAGACGTCGGGAAATTGGCCACGACGCTTTCCGTCTATCTCGAACTGAAAAATTCGGAAGGGGCGCTCGTTTGGAAAAAAGACAGTTCCTTTAGAATCGGGACCGATAAGGATGAGCTCAAAGAGCTAAAAGACAAAGAATACGAGATGGAAATTCCCTTTGTTCTGGAGAAGGAAATTGCCAGCTTGCGCGCCGGTCAAAACAAGCTCTATATCACCTTGACCAACGAGACAGGCGGGGATGAAGGTAAAAAAGCCATGAACTTCGAGCTCTGATCCCCGAGCCGACTCAATGAACGGAACGCTGTAATTCCCGCTTCCTTGAGACCTCGTTTCCGGCCTGGAGCCGGAATGGCCGCAGGCTGTCAAAGAACGGATGAACTTCTGTTTCCGTGATCGGACTGTGGAGACTGGGAAGAAGCTTGCGTCGCCTCCTCAAGCAAGCTGTTTGGGTCCTTGGGGGAGCCAAGTCCAAGTGGCAAAGGCGAGCCATCGCCTCTGAGTGGCCGGGCCTTGGGGAGTGGAAAGCCAGAGCAAGTCACGGCCCCAAGGGGGGATATTGTCAAGAGTTGTGTATAAAAAATCTTTGAGCGCATCCCGGTCATCCATCGTTAGGCCGCTTTTTTCATGACTCCGTCCGTGAATATCACGCCCTCGACGACTTTCATCAGGAGCTCCGAGCTATTGAGTTTCCGCCAATGACGTTCCACCTGGTTCGCCAGCTTGAAAACCATCATCAGTGTCGCTAATCGAGATCCGCAGCCCTTTGTCTGTCGAGTCCGATGTCGCACCGTCGCGAACGTCGATTCGATCGGGTTCGTCGTCCGAATATGCCTCCAGTGTTCCGCTGGAAAATCATAGAATGTGAACAGAACGTCCTCGTCTTTTCGGAGGCACTCGGTCGCCTTCGGATACTTCGCCTCGAACTCCGAGAGAAATCGCCGGTAGGCTGCCTGAGCTTTTCCTTCCGCCGGCGCCAGATACACCTCATGGATGAGTTTCTTGGCATACGACTGAACGCTTTTGGGGAGTTTATCGAGCACATTGGCCGTCTGTAGAGTCGAGGACAGGCGCGGTGATCGCAGGCGACGGGGAGTTGCTGTTGCCGGCCGCTTTCGCGTCTCATGCCGGTGCCTCATTCCGTTCCATGGTTCCGTTTCCTGTCCCCGCTCATCAAACCGTACGTGAGGTTCTCCCTCATACGGCTTTCCGATGGACGGCGCGAATGTCAACATCATGACGGTATGCGAAGTTAGGAAAGATAGGCGATCGTTCCGTGAAGCGGACAGAGTCCATACGCTTGGAAATCTCTGCCCGTGAGCCTCCGATAGCTCTTCTTAATACCGCCCTTCTTCCTCCGGTTCCATCGATTCAGACTTTGGATGACATATCGTTCGATTTTATGGAAGTGCTCGCCACTATTGAGCCAGTTAAAGTAATTGGCCCAACCGCGAATCACAGGGTTGAGTCCCCGGATCTTTTCGTCCAGGGATTTGCGGTAGTCCCGGCCGATTTCCGCCCGGATCTTCTTGCGGATGCTTTTCATGGACTTTGGACTTGGAAAACCATAACAGAACTTCCGGTTCCGATCCCGCCGCGTCGGCTTAAGAACCAAATGGGCGCCTAAAAAGTCAAAACCCGTTTCGGCCCATACAAGCCTCGTCTTTTCTTCCGACAGCGTAATCTTCAGCTTGGCAACGAACCGCCGCAGATCCTGAAGATACGGCTCCGCCTCTCTGTTACGAATCAATATCACCAAGTCATCGCAGTATCGTACCAGTTTGGTCTCCGGGTGCCATTCGGCCCAGTATTTATCCAAAGGATGCAGGTAGATATTCGCCAACAACGGGCTTAGCCCTCCACCTTGCGGCGTTCCCTTATTTCGTTGAACCCTGATCCACGAGGTCCATAACACCTCCCATCGACAGACCTTGTCACATAAAATCCCAAATCTCCGGCCCGGTTCCTTCTTGGCCGCCCGACGCAGCGTATTCTGGAGTACCTGGACCTCTTTTTGCGTGCGTTGAGCCAAGAGGCTTTTCCCTCCGGCAGTCACCAGCCCTTCCTCGTCAGAATATGCTCCGGCCAAAGCAGGGGACCTTCCCTCCGACAAGGTTTTGTTGTCCTTGCCATCAGCGGTACTATGTCCCCCTCCGACTTCCTGTAGCACGGTCCCGACCTTTCGTTCTTCCTTATAGCCAGGACCCTTATGAGGTTCGGATTCTCGCTGCACTACAGGATCTCCCTCGTTACTGCACAGACATTCCCGACATGCCGCCGCTCTAACGCCGGGGAGTGGTCTTCCGGCTTCGCTTCCTTTTCCGGATTTCCTGTTGTCTTCGCCCGTACACAAGAGGCTCGACACTCCCGTTCTCCAGCTCTCCCATGAATTCTTGCCGGAGGTGCATGACGGCGCTTGGTGACGTTCACTGGACAGTTACGGCCTGTCGGTTTGTTCGCTGGCCCAGCATGGGTTCTGGCCATGCAATGTCGGACATGTTTCATGACGCTCGCTCGCGCAACCGCCATCTGTCCCAAACTACCTGACGCGGAAGTCTTGTCAGGGGAAGGACATTTCACCCTCCTTGTCTGTGCCCTACGAGGCACGCTATGGACCCAACAGCGCTGCTTTCGAACGGCCGAGAACTCTTCCTCCAAGGCCGCCCAAAAGCCCAGGGCCCCATCGCCGACGGCGAGCTTGGGCGGCTCGTTAAGATCCCGGGCTTTCAGGTCCCGCAGCACCTCCAGCCACTATTCCTTGCTTTCCCGGATTCCATCCCAGACCGTGATCAGCTCCTTGGTCCCGTCCTCCAGCGCTCCCATCAGGATCAACAGGCAGGGACGCTCCGCCTCCAGGCGGACGTTGAAATAAATCCCGTCCGCGCACCAATAGATATAGCGCTTTCCCCAAAGATCTCGCCCCGCCCAGGCTTCGTAATCTTTTTGCCAGCCTTCTTTCAATCGGACGATATTCGTCGCCGACAGCCCCGCCACATTCGGCCCCAAAATCGCCTCCAAGGCTTCCGTGAAGTCGCCCGTCGAAATCCCCTTCAGATAGAGCACCGGAATGAGCGCGTCCACGCTCGGCACCCGGCGCAGATAGGGCGGCAGAATCCGGCTCGTGAACTTCAGTTTCCGGCGTTGGTCCCGGACCCGCCCTTGCCGGATTCGGACTGGTCCCGCGCCTGCAACCAATTCCCTCGCCGGCAGGTAGCCGTTGCGGACAATAGCCTGGCGTCCGTCCTGGGTTCGCACCGAACTCATCCGGGCCAGATACTCCGCCACTTCATTCTCCAGCGCTTCCTGGAGCATCCGTCGCGCTCCTTCCCGGACGAGTTCGTCCAGAGAAGCCCTCGATTCCGTAATCACTCGACCTTCGGCCGCTTTTGCAGTAAGCTTGTCCATGAGCGTATCCTTTCGGACCCGTCCTTCGGGCCCATGTTGAATTAGATGAAACAACATAGGATACGCTCTTTCCTTTCATACACAAGATCTGATTATATCCCCCCCAAGGGAGTCCCATGGTGATGGGACTGCGGCCAAGAAAAACAAAAGATGGATAGGGACGAGTCCGCGCTTTTACTTTTAAATTGAGATCATCACGGATACGGAAGACATGCTTCCAGAACCGTATGCCTGTCAAGTCATTTAAAAACCTAACCATGATGGATTCTGGCCAGAGGGCCTCCTGGTTTGGTGCGGACATAGACATTGGCTCCAAACATCTTGGCGATAGCCCGCAGGGCCGCTTCTTCGGTGGCCTTCAGTTTCTCTTCAGCCGCCTTGGGCTCAGATGATCGGGGACGGAAGTGGCGGAGTGACCAGATAACCTCCAGCTTTTCTTGGACGCGAGCGGCGAGCTCAAATGGGTCAGTTTGGAGGCGGAGGCGAGAGAGTTGCTCGAGCCGCTGCGCGTCGCCAGCCTTCAGGTTCAACAAACGATCCAGAGGTGTCTGGGGATGGTCATAATGGCGCGTGCGTCGGGAGCCTTTGCAGATCGCTTGGACCAGTTTCACTGACGGCTGGAACAGATTCACATAGAGGCGCAGTTCGTGGCGGAACAAGTTCTTCATAGCGTTCAGGGCCCGGGGAGAGTCATAGCGGTCCCAGCCGATGAGTTTGCGGACGTGGGTCCAGTTCTTCTGTTGGATATGGGCGTTGTCGTCTTTTTTATACGGGCGACTGCGGGTAAACTGGAGATCTCGCGCATCACAGTAGGCCTTCAGATGCCAGTTGATGAACTCCGAGCCGTTGTCCGAGTCGATCCCCAGGACCGGGAAGGGCAGGGCTTCGGTGATCTCCTGGAGAGCTTCGATGACGGCTTCTTCACCTTTGCCCATGACGGAGCAGCTTTCATCCCAGGTGGAGGCGATATCGGTCAGATTCAGAGTATAGAAAAACTCGCCCTCGGCACAACTCCCGCTATGAGAGACTAGATCCAACTCCAGGTAGCCCGGGACTTTGACATCCCAGTGCTCACAGCGGACTTCGATCCGATGGCGCAGCAAGGTACCGGGCTTAGTCCGGCCATAGATCCGGCGCCGCAGCCGGCGTTTCTTGTCACGCAGCGCCCGGTCGATCGTGCTCGGGCTGATAATCAAGAGCTTAGTCTCCCGAGCTTCACCGAGGCCGATCCGCCGGCGTATCCAGGGCAACCACAGCCTCAGGATCTCCTTGAGGCGGACTGACCAGGGATAACCGGCCGCCTCCCAGACCTTCTCGATGATGCTCATGACCTCAGGCGGGTAGAGCTTACCCCGTCGACGTCGCTTTCGAGGGGGAGGCTGACCTTGATTGGCCCGCCACTGATTGATACTCCAGAGGGCGTACTTGCGGTGGTAGCCGCAGACCTCGCAGATTTCATTCAGGATGCGAGTCCTGGACTGCTTGGGGCACTTGTGGTAGCGTTCGTAGATGGCATCCATGTAGGCTTTTCGGCTCTTCAGCTTCATGTTCTAACCTCCTCTCTCAAGAAGATTAGGCTATCAGAATGCGCTCTTTTCCCCTACCAACTATGGTAAGATTTTTAAATGACAAGATGTATCTCCTTCGGTAAGATTTTAGATGACTCGATGCGGTATGTTGAATTTTGTCGCCGCATCATCTAAAATATAGTGATTTAATTACCTGACTTTACCCTGATTTATGTACACTATGTTTATCGAGGAGCAGAGGATTCACCTTTTTCAGGATCTCCTCTTGGGCCTTGCTCAACGTGACCGTCT
>JBAUIH010000202.1:0-5154 GCA_049682755.1 Candidatus Aminicenantales bacterium
CAGCCGCAGGGCGCAACGACCCATCCGGAAATGCAGGTCCGCGCGGCCGTCGTCGATAGCGGCCGCTTCTCGATAGAGCCTCAGGGCCGCGGCGTCGTCGCCCGACCTCTCCTTCTCCACTCCGAGGCGATAGAGGACTTCCCAATCGTCCCGGCGCCCGTCCGCCGGATCCGCCGCGTGCTGCGAGGCGAAGGGAGGGCAATCCCTGAGGTTGACGGCGACCGTGCAGAGAATGATCCGGTTTCCCTTTCCCAGTACGGATCGGCAGAGATCCTCGAGGTTTTCTCCGAAGTGGCGGTGGACGGACGAGAGGCGGGCGTCGCCGAGGGCCACCTGTCTCTTGAGGAACATTTCCATGCCCCGCCAGGTTCGGAGAGCGCCGTCCCCCGAGCCCGAAAGCCGGGAAAGGCCGCCCAGCCATTGGCCGATACGCAGCGTCCTGAGGGCGATATTGAGACGGATGAGCGGCAGGCGCGAGAAAAAGGGGTTGAACACGGTCCCCGGCCCGAAGGGCCCCACGACCTCGTTGTTTCCCATATAGACGATGATGAGGTCGGCCTCGTGGCGGGCGCACTCCCGGGCCAGGGGAAGCGCCACGTGGGAATTCACCGCGGTCAGGGCCGCATTGATGATCTCGAAATTCCAGACCGGGTAGGTTTCCTGGAGCAGGATCGCCACCTGGCGGCCGAACGAGAAGGCGCCGTCGGGAACTCCCTGGGCCGCGGAGCCGCCGATGATGAAGACGCGGAAGGTCTTTTCCGGCTTCGGAGAGAGGAAGATGAAGGGGTCGAAATCGCGGGATATCTGCGGGGGGAAGAAGAGCCAGGGAAACCTGGAGTTGTCGGCGAAGGCCGGGCGTCCGTCCCACCGGTGGGGGACGATGGCCGAGGGATTGAAACCGTATCCGAAGATCCGGAGCCCCAGCTCCGCCAGGGCCAGCACGAGCACGGGGACGAGGACGACGGCGACGAAACGGAAGACAAGGAGGCGCAGCCGGGGGCGCGGGGTCATTGGCTCGCTTCCGCAAGGAGGGTGCGGAGCTGCCGCTTTTCGCCCTCGCTGAGTTTGTCGGCATGTATTTCCAGGCACTGGCTCAGGACTTGACGGGCTTCGGCCCGCCGGCCGCTTTCGAGAAGGGTGATGCCCAGGTTGAAATACGTGTTGGTAAAACCGGGATCGAGACGAAGAGCGTGCCGCCAGCTGTCTATGGCTTTGACCGTGTCACCGGAATAACGCCAGGCGACGCCCAGCCCGTTCCACGCCGCGACGAGACGGGGCTCCGCTTCCTTGGCCTTAATGTAATAGTCGATGGCGCTTTCCAGATCGGCCCGCCGCCCCTGTCCTCGGAAGACGGCCAGATGGACAGTGCCCATGGCGCTGAGAGCGAGGGCGTTGCCGGGTTCCAGGGAGAGGGCTTTTTCCAGGGATTCCCGGGCTTTCGGAATATCGCCCTTCTCCACGTAAACCATCCCGATCTGAGTCCATATTTTTCCGTCGCCCCGGTCCTGGGCGGCCATATCCAGGAGAAGGGCGTGGGCCATCTCTTTTTCGCCGGCCTTGATGAGCAGGCCGGCGATGTCGGACCGCAACGGGACGCCGGAAGGATCGGCGGCCAGGGCGGGGTCTTTGATCATCTTCTCCAAGACCTCAAGCGCCCGGGCCTTGTCCCCGTGTTCCGTCAGTTGAAAGGCGTATTCCAACTGCAGCGCGCGGTTCAAAGGCTCGATGTCCAGGGCTTTCTCCAGCAGGGAAACGGCCCGGCCGGGCTCGCCCCTTTTTCCGGCGATGTTTCCCAGGAGAATGAGGGCCTGGCTCAGACGAGGGTTCCTGTCCAGGGCCTCCCGGCATATTCTCTCGGCTTCGTCCAGGTGGCGGGAAGCCGCCAGGCTCTGAGCCAGGGCGATGGAGAACCGGCCGATGTCCGGATATGCGGCCGCCGCGCGCCTCAGGACCTCCTCTGTCTTCCCGGGGTCGCCGCTCTTGCGGGCAATCAATAAAAGCAGATCATAGGCCAGGGGAAGCTTGGCGTCTGGAAAAGTCCGGAGGATGTCCCGAAGCTCCTTTTCTGCCTCTTCCGTTTTCTCCTCGGCGATGAGACGTTCCGCCGCCATCAGCCGGCCGACGGAATCGATCCCTTCACCGGGACGGGGATCGTGGCCGGTTTGGCCTTCTCCTCCCAAGCGGTCCAGATAGGCGCGAAGCCGGCCTTTCAATGCGGCGGCGCGCTCCTTTTCCTCGAGGGCCAGGTTCCTTGTTTCCGCGGGGTCTTTCCCCAGGTCGTACATCTCATCCCGGGGGAGGGACAAGAGCTTGTATGGACCTTCGATCAGGCCGGCCAGGGGAAAGAGGGCCATGTCCTCGGTCCCCTGACGGCTTTCAAAATACACTGCGCGCTCCGTTTCCGTCTTGCTCCGGCGCGGCGAGAGGAGCGGCCAGACGCTTTGACCATGGAGCCCGTCGGGAATCTCCAATCCCAAAAGCTCGAGCATGGAGGGCAGGAGGTCGAGGAGCCTCACCCTCCGGTCGGTCCGCCGCGTCTCGAGGACGGTGCCGGGGAGACGGATGATGAGGGGAACCTTGATCATCTCCTCGTAGCTGAACAGCCCGTGTCCCGCCTCCCGTTTTTCGTGGAGCCGCACGCCGTGGCTTCCGGCCAGGACGACGACGGTCCGGGAGGCGAGGTTTCCGGACTCGAGGAGGCCCATGATCTCGCCGACGGCGGAATCGACCCGGCCCACCATGGTCCCATAGGGGTCGTGCCCGGACGGGCGGGACAATTCCGGAAACTGTAGAGCGGAGGGCCGCAGATCGCTGAAGTGAACCCAGGCGAAGAAACTCCGCTCGGGGTTTCGCCCCTCCAGCCACGACCGAAACCGGATCAGGACCTTTTCGGCAGCGACCGCCGTGACCGGGGAGTTGAGAATCTGGCTATAGTCGAGTGCGTCGTCGTAGAGGTCGAAACCCTGGTTCAACCCGAATCTCGAATGAAGCCTGTAGGACGAAACCAGGGCGAACGTTTCGAAAGCAGCCGCCTTCATCATCTCGGCCCAGGTCCGCTCCCGGGCGGGCAGCCCGTCTCCGCCGTCAACGCGAACCCCGTGCGCCGGGGGCTCCCGTCCGGTGAATATCGTGGCGTGCGAGGGAAGAGTCTGGGGCGCCGGCGCATAGCAGTTCCGGAAAGCCGCGCCTTCCGCGGCCAATCGGTCGATGTGGGGCGTCGGGGCCGCGGCGGAGCCGAAAACGCCCAGGCGATCGGCCCGCACGGCATCGACCGTGACGAGGAGGAGATTGACGGACCCGCCGCCTTTCAAGCGGGGGGTCGGCGACTCCCGGCGGCAGCCGGGCGCGGAGACCAGGATTGCGGGAAGGACGGCGGTCAGGACAATCCGTCGGAATCGCCGCATCATGCTCCGTGATTTTCCAAGTTCAGTTCGTCAAGAACTACATTACACTATCCCGTCCTTCGCCTGCAAGTCGGCGGATTTCGCCCCGCGGAGAGAAAATAAATGGCCGGGGGCGCCTGAATGCGCACGCTCCGGCCAAATACGCCCTTGTTCAGGGGGAACAATCGGGCGGGCCGAGATGATCCGCACTGTCTAAGAGTCATAGACGGACTGCACCCGATGCAGCAGGTGCGGTAAGAACTTTCCAAATTACTCATCGTTTCCATCCATTGTCCGGCCAGTGCTTTGAGCTGGTCGCGGATCGTTGGAGTTGGGGCCAGGAGTGGATTTACTTTCATGATGATGAAGGCCGGCTGAGGTCCGTACCGGTTGACTGGACGAGTCTCTGTTCACCCGATCCATTCGTCATCTTATCCGATGGCTGGGCAAAATTTCGGCCGGAGGATCTTTCCAGTCTGGCCGGGTTGATTGACATAATAGCGGGAGATTGCCCGGGAGGGGCTCATGATATGTAAATGTAATTGTGCCATGCTATGTCAATTTAAATATGTCATATATTATGTGGAGGGATTCTGCCCCGGATATAAATATCTAATAATACCAAGCTATTTTATAATTTACAGAGAAAAATGGGTTGACAAACAAGATATATATGGCATAATGGAGTTAACATCATACCCGTCAGGAGAAAAATATGAACGACCCAAAATCAGAGGCCCTTCAAAAACAAAGATGCTTAAATCCTCGGCCCGAGAAGGTCCGCAGCGAGCTATTCCAACAGAGCGACTTCTTCGACCCACGGGATCTCCTCCAGGTCAAGTACGAGATGCTTCGGCGGATAAGGGTCGAGCGACAGCCGATCCGTCAGGCGGCTCTCCAGTTCGGCTTTTCCAGACAATCGCTCTACAAGGCTCTGGCCACCTTCGAGCGGACCGGGCTCCTCGGACTGGTTCGGACGAAACCCGGCCCTCGCCGAGCCCACAAGCTGAGCGAGTCTGTCGTGAAGTTCATAGAAGAGCAAAGAAGAGAGGATGGCGCAGTCACTTTGGGCGAACTGATCAACCGAATCCAAAAGCAGTTCGGGTTGGTTTGCCATCCACGAAGTATTCAACGGGCTCTGGCTCGCAAGGAAAAAAAACAGCTTTGAAGCAGGCAGGTCATGAGGAGCTTGCCTCGCCGGGTGCAACCGACCCGTTATGCAAGCTCTATGAACAGTTGCGCCGCTATGTGCTCGAGGCCTCGGATATGCCTGGACAGGTATACGGCCTGGGAGTGATGTTGAGGCAAGGGATGCGGGCATGGGTCGAGGCCACTTTAGAGCACACTCAGTTAAAGCAAGCCCCTGACGATCCTCTCACCCACAAGCACCACTGGGTTCTTTCATCCGTCGAAGCAGAGTTAACCATTATGCTGGCCACTATTGTGCTTAAACACACTCAGAAGGAGGTCGCCTAATCATGGAGATGGCCTCAAAGATAAGCGCCGAACATCTTAAACGGACAGCCTACTTGTATGTGCGGCAGTCCACGGTCCGGCAAGTCTTCGAGAACACCGAAAGCACCAAGCGGCAGTATGGTGGAAATGGTAAGCTGAATTCCTAGGGCAATGGTAAACAGAAATCCGATGGTTATGGTAAACAGAAATCCCATAGGGACGGTAAATGGAATTCCCATTCTCTGAGCACTCCTGTATGGTGGAAAGAAACTTTACAGGAGCAGGAATGATCAACAAAGCGATGTTCAAACAGGTC
>JBAUIH010000203.1:0-20520 GCA_049682755.1 Candidatus Aminicenantales bacterium
CGCCCGGGTCATGGACCTCTTAACGCCCATCGGCAAGGGACAGAGAGGCCTGATCGTCTCCCCGCCGCGGGCGGGAAAAACGACCCTCCTCAAGACCATCGCCAAGTCCATCGAGAAGAACCATCCCGAGGTCTTCCTGATAGTCCTCCTGGTCGCCGAGCGACCGGAAGAGGTCACCGATTTCCAAAGAACCGTCAATGGGGAAGTGGTGGCCTCTACTTTCGACGAGCCGCCGGTGCGAAACGCTCAGGTGGCGAATATCGTGCTTGAGAAGGCCAAAAGGCTGGTGGAAATCAAGCGCGACGTCGCCATCCTGCTCGACAGCGTGACGCGGCTGGCCCGGGCTCACAACGCCATCATCCCCCCGTCGGGTAAGGTGCTGAGCGGCGGCATCGACGCCAATGCTTTGAATAAGCCCAAGAAGTTCTTCGGCTCGGCCCGGAAGGTCGAGGAAGGCGGCAGCCTGACCATCATGGCGACGGCCCTGGTCGACACCGGAAGCCGCATGGACGACGTCATTTTCGAGGAGTTTAAAGGCACCGGGAACATGGAGATCAATCTGGACAGACGGCTGGTCGATAAGCGACTGTTCCCGGCTATCGACATCAATCGTTCGGGGACACGGAAAGAGGAGCTCCTGATCGAGGAGAACGACCTCAACCGCATCTGGATCCTGAGGAAGGTCCTCAGCCAGCTCAGCGAGGTCGAAGCGATGGAACTCTTGGTTGAAAAGCTCGGCAAGGTCAAGACCAATCAAGACTTCCTAAATGCCATGAGCAAGGGGCTGTAAGGCCGGCCCGGCAGGGGAGGGGCGTCCCCTTTTTTACGGCCACCCTTTTCCAAGTTTCCTGACGAAGCCGCGACTTTCTTCGGAGTCGACCCGGTGGCTATTGGTCATACCAGATCACCCGGCAGGCAACCAGTTCCTGGAAACCGCTCTCTTTCATCCTCAATAATAGAGAAGATTTTTCTTCACCCTGACCTCGAACGGTCCTCCCCAGATTTCTGGGGATTCATTACTCGCTGATCGGATTTCCCTCAAGATCATAAACCCAGGTCTGGTAGCCGCTCTGTTTGGTGCCGACGTAAGTATGCCCCCTAAATAGACCTGCCTGGCGGTGGATTGGATATAGTTCGAGAGGATTGCTCCTTTTTGCGATAAACGCGGCCAGCGAGTGTTTTTTTTATCGGACCTAGAATAGAGAGCTCGTTCACTTCTTTGTCACATAGAACGACCTGGGCTTCATCGATTTCCTCTTCAGGCTTAGACACCCACCTTCTGGCAAGAACTTTCCCGATTGGAGGGAGTATTATCGGAATCGTTCTGGCCGCGAGCGATGGTAACCGCGCTTCTTTAATTGCTATTCCCACAGTGCTCATAATCATCAACTCGTTCCCACCGATAGCGGAGATGATGATCTCGTCTCGTTCGCTGAGATTCAGATCGCTCCAGATATAGATGTTGCCTGAGGAATCAGCATCAAAAGAGGCAATTTTCGGGATTTTCACTGCGGGCGGGGGATATCCACAGAGTGTGGAAAATCCGATCTTGTTGAAAAATATTAGGATAATGGATAAGCCCATAGTGCGTCGCATAAGAGATATTATGTCAACTTAAATTATTTAAAGGGGAAGACGAGCCCGAAGGCAAAATCAGCCTTAGCTTTTGCTCTTCAGGCGCACGATGATCTCTTCAAGGACCTGGATGATTTCTTCCCGGCTGACCGCGTGTTTTTTGAATTCGAGGCGAAGACGATAGGCGTCATTTGGCTGAGCGCTGTAATTGAAAACGTAAGGCTTTGATACAGGTGTCTTTCCCTTGAGTTTTTTGGAGAGTTCGCGCGTGTCCTCGCGGCGCAGACCGCGGTTCACGATCTCGTTGATCAGCCGTTCCATATCGGTCTTTTTTTCCTGTTTGGCAATCTCGATGAGCGTGCTTCGGCTGGTGATGTCGGCCGCTCTACAAATCTCCCTGAGCCTTTTGGGAATGCGAGCGACGTTGATGATTTCGGTGATCGTCGATCGGGCTTTTCCGATCTTTTCAGCCAATTGGGCGTGGTTGTAGCCATAGATTTCGACCATGGCGTTCAAGCCGTCGGCTTCCTCAAAAACGTCGAGATCCTTGCGCTGAAGGTTTTCAATCAGGGCGAGCTCCATGGCCTCGTTATCTTTGACGTCCATCTCGATCGAGGGGATCTCACTGAGCCCGACACGCTTTGAAGCGACATAGCGGCGTTCGCCGGCGATAATTTGGTAGCGATCATTTTTGGGTCTTACCAGGATAGGTTCGAGAACGCCTTTTGACTTGATGGAGGCCATGAGATCGTCGATATTGCCGAGCTCACAACGGGCCTGGTGGGGATTCGGATCAATCCGCTCCAAAGGAATCATGCGGATGCGGGGTCCGTAAACGCGGGCCGAGATGAGTTCGACGAAATGATCGTCATGCCTCATGGACAGGCTATCGGGCAGTCCGGAGCGTTTAGATTTTGGCACGGTCGATAATATCCTCAGCAATTTTTCGGTATTGCAACGCGCCGACAGAATGAGGTGCGTAAGTGAAAATGGACTCCTTATAGGCAGGGCTTTCTTCGAGTTTGACGCTCTTAGAAATGAGTGTCTTGAACACGAGCTCACCGAAGACCTTGCGGATCCTCCGCACAACGTCGCGCGAGATATTGGTTCTTTTATCGTGAAGCGTGATCAAGATACCGAGTATTTGCAAGTCAGGATTGGCCACCCGTTTGACTTTATCGATCGTCTCCAGGAGATCGTCCGTTCCCTCCAAGCAGAGATAGGACGACTGGATGGGAATCAAGATGTGGGTGGCGGCAACTAGGGAGTTGAGCGTGATCAGCCCGAGGGTCGGGGGGGTGTCGATGACGATATGATGATAAGAAGAACGAACCGGCTCCAGAGCGTCCTTGAGGCGATAGTGGCCATCGATCTCCCCAAGGAGTGAAGGTTCGAGCTTGGCCATCGAAATCTTGGAGCGGGCGATATCAAGGCCGGGTATGGTCGAAGTGGCGACGATGGATTCAAATTTTTCGTCAGGCCGCATCAGAACATCATAGAGAGATCTGGAGTAGGCGGTGGGATCATTGAGAACGGAGAGGGTGCTGTGGGCTTGGGGGTCGGTATCGATGAGCAAGATCCGGCTGCCCATCAAAGCGAGGGCAGCGGAGATATTCAACGCGGTCGTGGTCTTGCCGACGCCGCCTTTCTGATTGGTGATGGCGATGATCACTCTGTGTGCTCCAAGGGTGCGTTCAGAAGACGATAGGATAAAGAATTGGAGAATAAAATGCAAGAGGCCAAGCGAGAAAAATGAGGAGCGCGGTATGTCGGCATGCCGACATTCTTAAGATATTGAAAATAAATAAAATATGAAGATGCAAGAGAGTAATGTCGAATCAGAAAAAGAAAACCATATAAAAAGATTATTGAACTGAGAGAGAGAAGGATTGCAGTTTGAGATATGCTTGCGTATAATCGGTCAGCATGAAGGATAGGATGAGAGAAAAAGTGGAATTGAAGCAGGAGATGGGTATACTTGATGCCACGTCTCTCGTGATCGGGAGCGTCATCGGGTCCGGGATATTCATGACCACCGGATTTATCATCGGGTTCTTGAGATCGCCTTGGCTCGTTCTGCTTGTTTGGGTTCTGGGTGGATTGATCACTTTGACCGGGGCTTTGTCATTCGCAGAGCTGGCGGGGATGTTTCCAAGAGCCGGTGGACAATTCATCTATCTCAAGGAGGCCTATGGGGATTGGTCCGGTTTTCTTTTCGGCTGGGCGTTTTTCTGGGTCATCATGTGCGGAGGGATCGCCGCTTTGGCCGTGGGATTCGCTGAGTATATGGGCTACTTTTTCCCGGGGCTGTCCAACCAGGCGGTCATTTTCACGACGGAAATCGCGGGTCTCCCCTATTCCCTATCGATTGGACAGTTCGTGGCGGTGGGGGCGATTTTGATCCTCTCGGTGATCAATTATTTCGGAATCAAGAGCGGGATACTGGTTCAAAATGTGTTCGTTTTTATGAGGATCGCGAGCATCGCGGTGCTGGTCATCTTTGGCTGGCTTATCGGTCGAAAATCCGGGATGGCCAACTGGAGCTCTTTTTTTCAAACAGGTGGGGCATTCGAGTGGAAATCGCTCGGTTTGGCCCTGTTCGCCGTCCTTTGGACCTATGACGGCTGGTATGCGGTCAACTGTGCGGCTGGCGAGGTGAAAAAACCCGAGAAGACCATCCCTCTTAGCCTGATGCTGGGCACGGGTGCTGTGGTCGTTATTTACCTGCTGGTGAACAGTGTCTATCTGGCGGCTCTACCAGTCGAGACGATGAGCGATGTCGCCCGGGTCGGCGAGCTGGCCGCGACCTCTCTCTTCGGACAGCAGGCGGCCTCGCTGATCGCCGGAGCCATCACCATCGCGATTTTCGGATGCCTGGCGGCGACTATTCTCTACGGCCCACGGGTGTACTATGCCATGGCGGAAGCCGGTTTGTTTTTCCGCAGCATGATCTTTATTCACCCGCGTTATCGCGTTCCTACCAAGGCCATTCTCTGGCAGGGCGTCTGGGCGTCCATCCTCTGCTTGTCGGGAACATACCAAACGCTCTACGAATACGTGGTTTTTGCGTTGGTTCTTTTCTTCGCGGCTACGGGTGCCGCGGTCTTTGTCCTCCGGGTCAAAAAGCCGGGCCTCTCCAGGCCCTATAAGACCTGGGGCTATCCGGCCGTTCCGCTGGTCTTTGTCCTCATCAACCTGATCGTCTTTCTGAACAGCCTGTACTCGCAGCCCCGCGAGTCCTTCCTCGGCCTGCTGATCATCCTGGCCGGGGTTCCGGCCTTTCTTTACTGGAAAAATAAACTCCATAAAACTTATAGGAATAGTATAAATTAAGTCCAATCAGGCGACCTGCCGGCCGTCCAGGTGAATGACCCTTTTTTGGATCGGGAGCTTCGTGCCGCTCTGTTCGACGGCCCGTTCGACAATCCTATTGAGGCCCGAGCAACAGGGTACGGTCATAATGGCGACAGTGAGGGACCGCGGGCCGTTATGCTTGATGAGCTCAGCCAGCTTCTCGACGTAACCTTCCGTCTCGTCGAGCTTGGGGCAGGCGATGACGAGTTTTTTCCCCAGGAGGAGGTCGGGATGAAAACTTCCCATGGAGAAGGCCGTGCAGTCGGCGGCGATAAGCAGGTCACTGCCCTTGAAGTAGGGTGCGTAAGGGGAGATAAGATGGAGCTGGATGGGCCACTGCCTGAGCTCGGAAGAGTCGGCGATGGTCTTGCCCGTCCCCTCCTCCCCTGTCTCAGCATTGGCCGGGATCTTGCAAGCGGCGCTTCCGGGACAGCCGCTCATCAGCGGAGCTCTTTCTTGAGCCGGGGCGCTCGGATGACCGTTAGACTGAACATCGTGGCGTCCTCCGCTACTGTGGACGTGTCCCGCGGCCTCTTTTCCGCGCGTCCTTGAGACGTGGGTGTAGGCCGCCTGGGCATCGTAGTCCTCGCTTTCTCTTTCCACAATTTTCAGCGCGTCCGTTGGGCAGACATCCAGACAGGCTCCCAGCCCGTCACAATAGATCTCTTTGACCAGGACGGCTTTGTTGTCATCATCGAGTTCGAGAGCGCCTTCAACACAGGCGGTCGTGCAGAGGCCGCAGCCGTTGCAGAGTTCTCGATCGATCTCGATAATCTTTCTTTTGGCCATAGTCATTTCTCCTTCGTTAAAGGCACGACTTCAATATAGGAGAGGATGCATCAAAACTCTTTGACTTAAGTCAAGATTTGTGGGATCGGTTCAGTGAATCCTGAGAACCTTTCGGAGTCGTTGGGTGGACTTGATCAAGATCGTTTTCTTCTTGACCGCGATGAGATTTTCTTCCTGAAGCTGTCTGAGATTTCTGGATAGCGTCTCGGGAATTGTGCCCAGCTGCCTGGCCAGTTCGACTTTTTTGATGGGCAGTTCGAAACGACAGGCTTCGTCTCCACGGCAGAAGGAGAGCAGGTATTGAGCCAGCCTCTGACGGACGGTCCTCAGTCCGAGGGTTTCAATCCGCTGGTTGAGCACTTGGCATTTCCGGGCCAGCAGGAGAGCCAGGAACCTGGCGACGGAGGGATTTTCATTCATTTTCCGGAAGACTGTCTGCGTCTCGAAAAAGAGGACTTCGGTGTCTTGGGCCGCCCGGGCAAAGGCCGGGAATTTTCCATTGAGGAGGGCGATCGCTTCGCCGAAGAAATCCCCCGGACGCAGCCGGACGATCTCCAGCTCCCTTCCGGCGTCATCCATACGAAAAACCCGGACCTCTCCTGTGATGATGTAAAAAAAACCGCGGGCTTCCTCCTGGGCAAGGAAGAGGAAGGAGTTTTTATGATACGTTCTTTTAGCCCCCAGGCGAGCGATGTTTTTGTCCAGGGCTTCCACTTCAACTCCGCAGCTGTTGCAGCAGGCCCGGGCCGCACATCTGGGCTCTCCCCTTCCTCGTCTTTATTCCCATCGTTCCACGGGCATGATCAGGCAGGTCGGCCCTCCCCTACCCTTGACGAACTCGGAGAGGTCGACGAGCCGGACCTTGAATCCGGCTTTCTTAAGGGCCGCGGCCGCACCCGGAGAGCCCTTTTCAACGATGACGCGGCCCTTCCCCAGGGCGATCATGTTGGCGCTTGTGGCCTCAGAGCAAGGGATGTCAATGACCTCGAACCCGCTAAAAAATCCCCTGGGGAAGATTCTCCGGCAGCAGATCACCGTTCCCGGCCCGACGACGCTCATCGCCCCGCCGATATGAAGGTGCGGTGCCGGTAGGGTCAGGATCCTGACTTCTTGATCCATGCTCATCAGGAGCCGGCTCAACTGACGGACGCCGGTTTTATTGGACCGTTCCGAAAGCCCGATAAAGGCGACTTTGCCGGCCAGGATGACATCCCCTCCCTCGACGGTCCCCGGAGGCGCGATCGCTTCGAAGCGGCGCACACCCAGTTTAGTCAGGGCAGCGGCCATCCAATCTTCCTCTCCCCGCCTCGTCGGGAGTCCAGGCCGGAGTTGGATATATCCCTTCGGAGTGACCAGGCCGGCATCCCGCGTGAAAACGGAATTGGGATGGCCGGGGAGTTCTTTGAGGTTGATCACCCGGGCGCCGGCGGCGCGCAATACAGCCTGCAAGCGGCCATGCTGGTCCAACGCTCTCCTCCGGTCGGCCGGTTCACCGATATTGTGAATTTCGGGCTTTTCCACTCTGAAGTATTCGCGCCTCGGGGCGCAGACGATGACCCGCCGCAGAGTCTCTCCTTCGTTCCTGATCATGACCGTTCCTCCGTCCCTAAACTTATCAAAACTCGACGTTCGGGTAAATGGCCGCCTGGTTCCGGAGAAGAAAAAAGAACGAAGCTACTCTGACAGGGGGAAGATTTGGACCAAGCCCAAGAGCTTGCGGAGGAGCGCCGGAGCATCGTTCGCTTCTACCCGGAGAATCCAGATCTCAAGGCCTCTGACGATGGCCGCCGCCGACTTTTGGCGGTTCGTCGCCTCTAGGACGAGGACCTCTCCCCTGTCCATGCTCGTCTTCGCTTTATTTGCTTCGGGCAGGAACTCGGCCAGCCTTTGCTCCGCGGCCTTTTCCGGCTCTTCCCAGGGATACATCTGGTGTTGTTCCAGGACGGCCGTTTCACCCGAAGGACCCTCCAGAGCGACGACCGTCGGGTCCGGCCAAATCGCGTCCAGCCGGCCGAATTTGAATCCGGCCGGTTTTTTCAGCTGAACACATAGCCACGCATTTTCGTAAACATCGCCTTCCTCCGAGAAGGCCTTAGCTCCTACCGGAACGACGACCGTTTTTCCGCCCGATTCGAACTCCATAACTTCGATTCCGATCTGGCCGAAGACCTGCTGGGCCGCGCCAATGCTCAGACTCCCCGGCCCCTCGGCCAGCGATGAGACGACCAGCGCGAGGCGAGTCGCGTCGGCCACCCCCTCGTTGAGGATGGCCGCGTCCAGAGGTGTCCACTCCTCCCCTATCATGACCTCGGCCCAGGCGTGCCCGCCGAACATGCCCAAGGCGTAAACATAGCCCAAGACAATGCGTGATGGAATTCCCGCCGCCCTGGTCAGGCTGGCCAATAGAGTGGCGTAGCCGACGCAGGTCCCCCGTTTATCGCGGATGATCTCGGTTGCCGGGGCGAAGGCGATGCCCAGGTCGAAGGTCATGTTTTCGGCCACCCAGCGCTCCATGGCCAGGGCCGCCCGGAAAGCGTTTTTCTCCGTTCCGGCCAGTTCTTTGGCCAGGTTTCGGATCCGGGGATCATCCGACTGGATATAAGGGTTGGGCTCGAGATAGGGGCGGTTGGCCTCCGTCATTGGCACGGGAAAGGCCGCTCCCGATGGCGCCGGCGTCCGCCGGATCTCCACAACCAGCTCCGTATCCGATGGCTGTGTCACCCGCTGTCCTGAGATCTGGATGTCCGGCCAGCCCAGGTCCGGATTCCGGTGAGTCAGCCTGATTTTCAGGCGATCGATCCGCCTGGCCCGCGGCAGCCTGATATTGGACCGGACGATGGAGCTCTGGAAAATTTCGGCGGGCAGCTCACCTCCCCCCAGCGCCGCGGCCATCGCCTCTGACTTTCCGGCCCGGATGATCTCGATGATGCCGAACGGCCCCGGCTCTTCCTGCCTGAGAAGGTAGCCCTGCTCGTCCAGCCAACCCGTTCGTTTGACCGGCATTCCCTCGAGGATTTCTTCCACTTTCAGGGCGGCGATATCCCGGCCTCCGATCCGGAGCGACTCCCTGGACAGTACCGTCCGGGTGAGATGGCCGACGAGCGAGGCCTCAGCCACATAGGTCTGGATCGTGATCGTGTCTCCGGGATTCCTTAGCGCCGTGGCTGTTATCCGCCGGATCCCCTCGGATCCGTAAAGGTCGTTCGAGTATTCGAGAGCGCTCGTATAAATCTTTCCCCCGGATTCATTCTTGACCTCGATTTTCCCCTCCCTGATGACAGATTCGGTCCTCATGGTCTGATTGGAAGCCGTCATTTCGTAGCCGACCCAACGCAAAAGCCCGTCTGTCGATTCTTCGGAGGCAGATTTGAATCCGATCTCAACCCGAATTCCCAAGCGGTTGAGGACGATCCGCATTTCAGAGTCGGTTCGGACTGTCTGCTTCTGGGTTCGGATCGTCTCCCGAACGTATCCCGCCGGCTGGCCGGCGATGTTGACGACATACCAGAGGTCGGCCGCGCCGGCTTGCTCCGCCGGGCGGTGATTCCGGGGTTCGGCTGTCCCCGGAAAGCAGAAATTTAAGGCGGCAAACAGTATTATGGGCGGCGAGAGACGATGATATTTCGACCGGCGAATGCCGACGAGCTTCGTGAACATAGCTTGTCCTCCGGTATCGTTTGGATGATCTCTTCCCGCCCATTATACCTCTTTCGATCCGCACACACATCCCAGAATCAGGATGGCGGTCAGGATTCTTGGGATCTCCATGAAGACCGATCAAAATTACAGGAATAGATAAAGGAGCAGGGCCTAGTGCATCCGCTGGCGGGGTTTGCGCTGTTTGGCCAGGATGTCTCTCTGATAAATTTTGTCGAAATCCGCCCTGTTTTATGGATAAAATAGAAGGAAGGAGGCGACGATGAGTGCAAAGGCGCTTCTCTCCCGGCGGACAATCTCGATATTCTTGGCGATCTTGTGTCTGTCTACGGGACAAGCTTCCTCTGACGAAGTGCGTTACGGCACGGCGAGCTGGGACGCGGAGCGCTATGGAAATCACCGCGCAGTGATCAGGGTGGACGAGGAAGCCGCCGCAGTCCGGGTCCACATCCCCTGGCGCCGCCGCGACGCGGAGCCGGAGAAGAAGAACGTCATTTTCGTTGATGCGGCGACCGGAGTCAGAGTCCATAATGTCTGCCCCTTGGCCGTCAACCGTGAATCCGGCGATTTTGTCTTTGAGCCGCCGACCGTGCCCGGGGACTATCATGTCTATTATCTGCCCAATGTGATGACGGGCCGGTCGAACTACCCGACGGTCGTCTACCCGGGGTTCGAGTTGACCGCCGAGCCGGGCTGGCTCGATCGCCACGGACTCTCCCCTTTCGCCGATCCGTCGAAGGGAACGGCGGCCTTTCCCCATGCCCGCGTCATCGAGATCCAATCGATCGATGAATTCAACAGTTTCTTTCCCATGGAAGTTATCGCCACTGCGGAGGAAACGGCCGCCCTTCTCGCGAAATACCCGGCCGCGCCCTACCTCCTTTTTCCCGAGGACCGCCGGTATTCCATCCGGATGGCGGATGACCTGCCCTTGCGCTGGATTCGGAGCGGACCGCAAAACGACTTTGAGACGGAGGCGCTCCGCGGTGAGTTCCTGACATTTCAGATCGGTCTCTGGGCCTGCCGGACGGACATCAAGGACGTGGCTGTTTTGCTCAATGAGCTGAAGCCGGTCGAGGCGCATCGGCCGCAGGGCCGGAAGGCTTACATTCCTCCCTCCGGATTTCATTCGTTCAATACCCGCGGGATCAATTGGGACGGCAAAGAATTCACCAGGGCCTGCCCCGTCCCCAGGGGCAAGGTCCAGCCGCTCTGGTGCGGCGTCCAGGTTCCGAAGGACCTCCCTCCCGGGACATACCAGGGCGAGATCGTTGTCTTGCCGGAAGGCCTGCCGCCGGGCCGTTTGCAGCTTGCCATCGTCGTCCGGGAAGAGGTCCTCGAGGACGCGGGCGATTCCGAGCTCTGGAGGATGTCCCGGCTGCGTTGGCTGGACTCTCGGATCGCTTTCGATGACGAGGTCGTCCCTCCTTTCACACCTCTCGCCGTCAACGGACATGCCGTCTCCTGTCTGGGGAGGAGCATGGCCGTCGGACGGGACGGTCTTCCCGCCGGGCTCAAGAGCTTTTTCACTCCCGAGGTGACTTCCGTCGGACGGGAGGGCCGCGATCTCCTGGCCTCCCCTGTCGCGCTCGAGGTGGAAGAAAAAGACGGGACCATACTTGAATTCCAAGGAAAAGGCCCTCATTTCACCAAGCATGCTCCCGGCGCCGTCGCCTGGGAAGCGGACAGCCGGTCCGGTCCGTTTATCCTCTCCTGCCGAGGCGTGATGGAGTTCGACGGTTTCGTCGGGTTCAAGGTCGAACTCGAAGCGAAATCCGATGCCGAAGTCAGGGACATCCGGCTCGAGATCCCGCTGCGCCGCGAAACGGCGAAATACATGATGGGCCTCGGTTTCAAGGGCGGGCTTCGCCCGGCCCGCTTCGATTGGACGTGGGACCAAAAGAAAAATCAGGACGCGCTCTGGATCGGGGACGTCAACGCCGGGCTTCAGGTCGGCTGGCGCGACGAAAACTATTCCCGCCCGCTCAACACCAACTTCTATCAGTCCAAGCCGCTCGATTTGCCGCCCTCATGGTGGAACGGCGGCAAGGGAGGATGCATGGTCAAAGAGAAGGGCGGCGATACCGTTCTTCTGACCGCTTTCAGCGGTCCGCGCCGGATCGAGGCGGGTGAAGTCCTCCATTTTTACTTCAACCTCCTCCTGACGCCGTTCAAGCCGCTCGACCCGCGATCGCATTTTGCGACGCGTTTCTTCCATGCTTTTAAACCGGTTGCCGATGTGGCCGATACGGGCGCCAATGCCATCAACGTCCACCACGCCAACGAGATCAACCCATACATCAATTACCCCTTCTTGCGGCCGAAGGAGATGAAAAAATATGTCGACGAAGCCCATGCCCAGGGTCTGAAAGTCAAAATCTACAACACCATCCGGGAGCTTTCGAACCGCTGCGTCGAGCTCTTCGCCCTGCGCAGCCTGGGAGACGAAATCTTCTCGCCCGGCCCCGGAGGCGGCTTCTCCTGGCTCCAGGAGCATCTCGTCTCCGACTACATCGCCGCCTGGTTCGTGCCCGCGCTTCAAGACGCAGCTGTCATAAACAGCGGGATGTCGCGCTGGCACAATTATTATCTCGAGGGCCTGAACTGGCTGGTCGAAAACGTCGGGATCGACGGGCTCTACATCGATGACGTCGCCTTCGACCGGACGCCGATGAAGCGGGTCCGCAAGATCCTCGACCGGGGCCGGCCGGGGGCGCTCATCGACCTCCACTCGGCCAATCAGTACAACCCGCGCGACGGGTTCGCCTCGAGTGCCAACCTCTACCTCGAGCACTTCCCTTTTCTCAACCGCCTTTGGTTCGGTGAGTATTTCGACTACGACTCGGCTCCCGACTACTGGCTCGTCGAGATCTCGGGAATCCCCTTCGGCCTCATGGGAGAGATGCTCCAGGACGGCGGAAATCCTTGGCGGGGAATGATTTATGGCATGACCAACCGCCTTCCCTGGTCGGGCCAGAACCCGGCCCGTCTCTGGAAGGTCTGGGACGACTTCGGGATCGGAGAGGCACGGATGATCGGATACTGGTCGCCGCATTGCCCGGTCAGGACGGACAATGGGGACGTTCTGGCCACGGTATACGCCAAGGAAGGAGCCGCGATGATCGCCCTGGCGAGCTGGGCCGAAGAACGGACGGTGTGCCGTTTGGAAGTCGATTGGAAAGCCTTGGGCATTGATCCCACGAAAGCCAGGCTCTCCGCCCCGGCGATCGATGATTTCCAGCCAAAAGCGACGTTCCGTCCGGACGATCTCATTCCGGTCGAACCGGGCAAGGGCTGGCTGCTCATATTGGAGGGAAAATGAGCTATACCTTGGAGGTCCAGCCTGAAATATTGGCGATCTGCCGGTTGCCTCCTGAATCGGAGGTCCCCGGCTGGGCGTCCGGCGGTGAATTTCTCTCTATCACCCGGACAAACGATGAACTCTCGATCGTCTGCCCTCAAACCGCTGTTCCGGTGGATGTCAAGGCCGACCGGGATTGGCGATGCCTCAAGGTGGCCGGGCCCCTGGACCTCCGCCTGACCGGCGTGCTGGCGTCTTTGACGAACCCCCTGGCCGAGGCGCGGATCAATATCTTCGCCATTTCGACGTACGACACCGACTATCTGTTGGTTAAAGAGGAAAACCTGGCGCGGGCGATCGGCGTTTTGACCGAGTCAGGACATCGGGTGGCTAGAGACGCACCTTTGGCTTGATGATGTTCTGTCTTTTTCTGGCGGGGTTGGCCGGGCTCGGTCTTTCGGCCTGGCCGGTTTCAGCACACGAAGAGGAAAGCCTGCCCGCCGCCTCCTTTAGGGGGAAGGAGCCGGAAGGCTGCACCGTGATCGGTGTTGGCCGCCTGGCCACGGCCGACGGCTCGGTCATCACCTCACGCACCGATTGCTGCAGCGAGTGCCGGGTCCACGTAGTCCCGGCCCAAACCTACCCCAAGGGCACGATGGGGGACTTTGCAGTAATCCTACGCAAGTGTAGTTGAATGATATGCCCAAGCCGAATTGAATCATCTTTGAAATTTGGTCCGATAACTTTAAAGAGGGAGAATGGTTTGTTGAAGCACTTTTAGATATAGGGGGAAAGCGGGGAGATTTATCGCAAGCACAAAAAGGAAGTTCCTATGGTTAGCTGTAACGTTTCTCCGGACGAAGCGTATGAATGGGTGAATTCAATGCCTGCCGAAGGAGAAATGCTTTGAAAAAAGCCATCCTCCTTTTCTTATCGGGCGTGTTGCTTTTTGTCCATGCCTCTAGCACGCCACTGCCGGACAACTCAGCCCTCGACGACTTTCCTGCAGGAAACTACCAAGCTGCGGACAGCTCTTATCTGGCACTGTTTCGGGCCCAGCTTGGACCTGCATTTTTAAACTATGGCTCCGGCCGCCTTGGCATCCTTCACTCCCTTGGTGAAGACCGGTTCGTCGCTGGGCCGGGAGCCATGGGATGGGAGCCCGTCGAAGTGGACATCGAACTTGTGCGCAACGCCGAAGGCGAAGTCCAGGGGTTGATTTACATCGATTCAACCGGTGCCTCGCACCGGTATACACGACAGCCCCTCCCCGGAGCGTTCGACGTCTCGATTCCCCATGAGAGCATCGTCCTCGCCGCTACGCTGACTTTGCCGGCCGGAAAAGGTCCCTTTCCCGCCCTCGTCATGAATCATGGCGGTGGTCCCGGCCTCCGCCAGGATCTCCGGCTTTGGACCTACTTCTTTTCGCTTTTAGGCTATGCGGTCCTCACCTACGATAAGCGAGGTTGTGGAGAAACGATCGGTGCCGACTGGGAGACATTCGAGGACCTGGCTGACGACACTGTGGCCGCGACTCAGTGGCTAAAGCGCCACCCGGCCATCGATTCCAAGAGGACGGGAATCTGGGCGTACAGCCAGAGTGGCTGGATCGTCTCCCTCGCTGCCCGCCGGGAGCCCGTCAGCTTTGTCCTGGCAGTTTCGGCACCCGCCCTCTCGCCTGCCGGTCGTGCTCTGGCTTCGGTGCGACCCCGGTTGCTGGCGGACGGCTACTCACCATCCGAAGTCGAAGCGGCCTCAGAGTTCATTGCGGCCGTAAATGCCTTCGGAAGGAATGATCTGTCGTGGGACGAGTATGAGCGTCTGCTGAATCAAGCGCGGCAGGCACGCTGGTATGACCGAGTGGAAAAGCCGACCTCCGAAGATGCTCCGAGCACCTCCTTCTATAAGTCAGGATACGGCCGCTATTTTGATCCGCTCCCGTTCTGGTCCAGCCTGGGCATACCCGTGTTGGCAATCTATGGCGGTCTGGACACAACGGTGCCAGCAGAGGCAAATGCTTCGCTATTGTCTCAGGCTATGGTTTCCAATCCGAACTCGACGGTGTTAGTGTTTCCAAACGCCAATCACCAGATGCTGCGAGCCAGAACAGGCGGAGACGACGAATTGATTGACCTCAATCACTATGTAGCCGGCTACTTTAAGATCATGAAGTGGTTTATGCAGGATGTATTGACTCGGCCGAGGGAGAACGCAGGGGCAAGGGTGTCCTCTGGCGGAAGAAGTGGATTGGGGCGGTCTTGACCTCTGGAATGACGGCGACTCTGATCTCGCCGAGGTCGCCGATCCCAGGAAACGCCTGGTGAGACTGGGAAAATAACCCTCGGACTCGCTTGGCTTTAGAGATAGAAATCGACTACGACTTTGAGAAGACGAGTCCAGCAAACTATTGATTGGAGGGCTTCATGAAGAGACATATATTTGGCTTGATGATGTTCTGTCTTTGTCTGGCCGGCCTGGCTGGTTTTCTCAGCCGGTCCGGTTTCGTCGCTTGAAGAGGAAAGCGTTTGGTTAAGCTCCCTTAGAGAGAGGGATCCGGAAGGCTGCACCGTGATCGGCGCCGGCCGCCTGGCCACGGCCGACGGATCGGTCATCACCTCACACACCGATTGTTGCAGTGAATGCCGCGTTCACGTCGTGCCCGCCCGGATGCACCCAAAAGGGGCCATGGCGCCCGTCCACTGGGGAATGGTCTATTTCGGGAGCGGCGACGACCGTCGCGCCCGGCCGCTCGGCGATTACGGCCGGGTAATCGGTCATATCCCCCAGGTCGAGCGCACTTACGCGTATTTTCACACCGGGTATTCGCAGATGAACGAGCACCAACTGGCCATCGGCGAAAGCACCTGCTCCCAGCGCCGGGCGCTGGACGTCCGCTTCCTTTTTCAAGCATTTTATTTCAGCTTATTCTTCAACTAATCGGGAGATGAACCACAGATTATAACCGTTGAGCAGGCCCAGGTCTTCGCTCTTCAGCGATGCAAGACGGCGCGGGAGGCCGTCTTGTTGATCGCCGGACTCATGGAAAAGTACGGTTTCCTCCCCTCCTGCGGCGGGGCCGAAGCCCTTTGTATCGCCGACCCTAGGGAACTCTGGGTGATGGAGATCTTCAGCGTCGGACCCCGCTGGACGCCCGAAAGCGGCAAGCCCGGCGCTATCTGGGCGGCCCGCCGCGTTCCCGACGATCATGTCGTCGCCATCACGAATTATGTCCGGATCCGGGAGATCGACCTCCGGGATCCCGATTTCCTGGCTTCGCCGAACTATCAACAGGAGGCCATCGACCGCGGCTGGTACGATCCGGCAGCCGGCCGGCCTTTCATCTGGCAGGAGGCCTACGCCCCGCCGATCCAGGAAGGAAGCCTGAGTCGTCTCTGGCTGATCTACAGCACGATCGCTCCGAAGGCAGAGGAATGGCCGAGACGAAGGATGGAGGGGCCCGCCGGACCGTGGACCCTATACTCCCAGCCGACTTTAGTTAGTAAATAAAGGGAACGAGCCGTCTAACCTTCTGGCTATAGGAGCGGTACTCTTCGGGAAACGCTTTTGATAGCTGGTTTTCCTCTATTGAAATCACACGTAAGACCAGTATGAGGTGAATAATAAACAGGGCCATTACGAAAAGCGACTGGACCACAAGCGCAAGGCCCAATGTCACAGATAAAACACCGGCATTTAGTGGATTTCTCACCAAAGAGTATATACCCCACTTAACCAGCGGGTCCTGGGAGCGTGGAGCAAAGCCGCCAGGCTGAAAGGTTTTGCGCAAAGCCAGGAAACCAAGTACAACCATTGCGGTACCGCAAATTGTTAAAGCAATGCCAATAGCCTCTAACCCATAGATTAGCCAAGGCATGGCTATAGCCAAGTGAGTCAGATCTAAGGCCTGATACCAACCCATAGTCAGGGAAACAGCAATCAAAGGGATAAACAAAATGAGTATCGCTGTGTTGAAATAGTTTTCTGCCATGACTATGCCTTGCCCTTCGGGTTTAATCTGCAGAAATCTCCTGGCGCAGACCAGCATAGCCCCACCCTGTAATGCCAACACTACAAATAAAAATATGCCCAATCCTTGCTCGCCTATAAGATGCACGAATATACTCCTTGTCACCTAACGCTCGGCCTGAGCTGCCGCGCGTCAGTGCGATCGGCTGCATACCGTTGCTAGGGCGCCGCGCCGACTTCTCTTTCGGCTTGCACTGTTCCCACGACGATCAGTCTCACCACCTGTGCTGGACCACGGCTCCGGTCCCTATGTTACAGTCCGCGCAGCTTCCTTCTAAAAAACACAGCAAGAGAGATGGTCGCTCCCGGCAACGTGACTGCCCACAGAGAAGCGCCCCATATCAAAGGATGATAAAAGGTTTGCAGGGCGATAAAGGGCATGATGATGCCATTCGCGATCAGAAACCACCGGACCGTCTTTTCCAATCCTGGTCCCATGAAGACAAAAGCAGCAAAAAGAGTGGACAGACTCATGAAGCTGTATCCAAGGAGGTCAACTGAATAAGTAAATGAGTTGAAGACATTAAACAGAAAAGGCCTGACGCTGTCGCTAACATCGCCCCGATAAAGGGCTGGGGCAACAAGAGTGAGTTGGACAAAATAGTTCATGCAAATCAGAGTGCCATACATGATCGCGAACGTGAGTCCCGTTTGACTCCAGATTCTTCTCTCTGCCGGTGCCTGACGATGGACGCTTCCCATCATGACTACAAATGAGATTCCAAGAAACAAGGAAGGGACAAGGAGGACGACGAGGCCATACCAGGTACTATCGTTCTCTGGACCGCCGCCTGAACCCATGAGACCGAACCACTCAGCAAGTTGCCCAATGACGTAGACAACGCTGAAAACCGATGCGAGAACCGCTGACCAGAAACCGAGTTTGCAGACACTCTTTTGGGCTTCCATAAGTATCTCCTTCTTTTGTTCAAGGAAGGCGCTTGCCTTCCTGTAGGTCCGGGCCTTTCGAGAACAGCTTGCTTATCATAACCTGCTCCCACGCCAGGCATTTGCCTCGTTTGCCGGCGGCCTCCTTTAAATCAGGTCAATCCACACGAGATGGAAGAGAACCAAGCTATTTATGAGATGCGCCGCTAACGGCGGAAGAGAGATTCCAAGTATCGCAGCATGTCGGGATCGTTATAAATGGTGTGCGGCCCGAAACACAGTCCGCCGAGCGCGTAGATCCCGATGGCGATCCCGCCGACGGCGATATAGCCGACCGCCAGACCGCCGATGCCGCAAAAGAGCCCGATGGCAAGCCCCGCCATAGAGATGATCCCGAGCCCGGCTCCGGCGATTGAAATAACTCCGACCGCGGCGCCCCCTATGGCAAAGACCCCGACGGCCACGTTCCCGATGGCGATGAAGCCCTTGGCGACTCTCATCCGGCCCTCGGGTGTGAAACCCTGGGCGATATGGATGAGCGGCATCCCCAGAAGAGTGGCTTTGGACTTGTATTCAAAGCCCCAAAAATAGGGTGACCCGATTCCAGGCTTGAATGGGACTTCCGGCCTGAACGGATGTCCGCAGCCCGGGCAGGTCGCCGCCCGGTCGCTCACCTGATGGCCGCATTCCGGACAATTCTCGAGCGCCATGGCCTCTCCTTTCTATTCCCGGTACAGGGAATCGATGAGCTCCTTGTATTTTTGCTCGACGTTGTTCCGCTTGACCTTGAGAGTGGGGGTGATTTCGCCCTCGGCGATCTCGAAGTCTCTCTCCAGGAGGGCGATTCTCTTGACCTTTTCGTAGGGCGCCGAGTTAGGGGTGCTCTGGTCCACTTCCTTCTGGATAAAGCGGAGGACGGCTTCGTTCTGGATGAGGTCCCTCCGGTTGACATAGTGGAGCCCGTTTGCCCGGGCGTATTCCTCAACTTTCTCAAAATCCGGGACGATCAGGGCGGCGACGAACTTCCGGCTGCCCCCGATGACAACAGCGTTGGCGATGTAGGGGTTTTGTTTGAGCAGATTCTCGATGGGTTGAGGTGCCACGTTCTTTCCGCCGGAAGTCACGATGATGTCCTTTTTCCGGTCGGTGATGACGAGATAGCCATCCCCGTCGAGATGGCCGATATCCCCGGTGTGAAGCCAGCCTCTCTCCAGAGCTTCCCGTGTTTCCGCCTCCTGCTTGTAATAACCCTTCATGATGTTCGGTCCTCTGGCCAGGATCTCGCCGTCGGGAGCGATTCTGACTTCCACTCCGGGAATCGGACGGCCCACTGTGCCGAACTTCAGGTGATCGAACGTATTGACGGCGATCACCGGCGAGGACTCGGTCAGGCCGTAGCCTTCCAGGATGACAATTCCCAGGGCGTAGAAGAACTCGGCGATATCCTTGGCCAGAGGCGCTCCCCCCGAGACGAAAAAGCGCGCCCGGCCCCCGGTCTTTTCCAAGATTTTCGAGAAGACAAGCTTATGGGCGATCTTCCGGCGCCGCTCCAGTGAAGCCGGCACCGGGTGTTTCTGCAATATTTTTTCGCCGCATTCGTTCCCGATTCTCAAGGCCCAGAAAAAGATCTTTTTCTTGAGAGTCGATCCGGCGAGGACACTGTCCATGACCTTTGCGTAGATCTTTTCGAACAGCCGGGGAACGCTGATCATAATGGTTGGCCGGACTTCCACCAGGTTCTCGGCCACGGTCTCGATGCTTTCGGCGTAGGCCATCGAGACTCCCCGGGACATGAAGGCGAAAGTGGCCAGCCGCTCCAAAACATGGGAGAGAGGAAGAAAGGAGAGATCCGTGTCCTGTTCCCCAAAGGGGATGATCGCAGCCAGCGCCTCGACGTTGCTGACGAAATTGGCCTGGGTCAGCATGACGCCCTTCGGATTGCCGGTCGTCCCGGACGTATAGATGATCGAAGCGAGATCGTCGGGTTTGACCGAGCGGGCCGTGTTTTTGAAAATTTCCGGGTCGGCCTGCCGGGAGCTTTCCCCCTTGATCTTGAGCTCTTCGAGGGGCAGAACGGACTCCGCCGGTCGATCCTCAAAGGAGATGAAATGGCTGATGCCGGGAAGCTCAGGCCTGACCGCCGCTACTTTGTCCCAGAGTTTCCGGTCCGAGACGATAACACCTTTGGCGTTCGAATCATGGATGATATAACGGACCTGCTCAGGCGTAAGGGATGGATAGATGGGGACTGTGATGGCGCCGAGGCTGATGATGGCGTAGTCCGTCATCACCCACCAGGGGCTGTTCTCGGCGAGCAGGGCGACCTTGTCTCCAGGGCTGACGCCCAGGCCCCTGAGTCCCAGGGCGATCTGCTCCACCTCCTGACGCACATCGGCGGTCGAAAGGGATTGGTACCGGCCGTCCTTTTTATAAAGCAACAGGGCCGGCTTCTGGAAAGTCTCTGTCAGGTGAAGAAAAAGACGGGGAATCGTCTGCGTCATGACTTCCTCCTGTCTCAGGACGAGGTTTCTTTATACATAAATCAAGCCGCCTTGTCTAACCGTTAGCATCTTCTATGATGATGTGATGAAGATGTTAGACAACTTGGGAATGTCATCGCTCCCCTCAGGTTCTTAACGCCGTTCCCGAAACGTTTTTCTCGGCGCTGCGGAACTCCGCATGTCTGATTTGCACCTTGAATCTTTGTTCTCTGCCTATTCTTTCTTTTTCGTTTGGCTTTCGCGTGCTCAGAACAGTCCTCGCGCTCGCCAGAGCGGTTCCCTCGAAAAACGCTTCGGTAAGGCTTCTATGATAGCGAAACGCAAGCCCCGTCTTTCTTTTTCATTTTTCTTATCTCCTTCAGGCTGCCTTCGGTCTCTTGAACCACCCTTCTATCCGCGCCTTTATGCGCACCGTAACGTCCGATCTCG
>JBAUIH010000204.1:0-1626 GCA_049682755.1 Candidatus Aminicenantales bacterium
GTGTAAAAAGTCTCCTGTGACGAAAGGATGGGAGGACAAACAATGGCGACAGAGAAAAGGGACGTCGAAATCAAAAGCCGGGCCGATACGATTCCGTTGACAAGTCCCGATGTCAGGCCTTGGCCCGTGACGCCGCCCCCTCCGCCCGAGGAAGTCACGAAGGTCTACGAAAAGCGGAAGGCGGGAGAGTTCGGGAAGTGGTGCGAGGACAACCTCAGGTTCGAGAAAGGGTTCGCAAAACCGGAGGCGCTTCAAGGATTAAGGGTTCTCGACATCGGCCTCTGGAGGATGGGGCACAAGTTCGCCTCCTCTCTGCTCGCCGAGGCGGGAGCCGAGGTGATCTGCATCGAACCGCCCGGGGGGGACCCGATGAGGAATCTGACCCCCTTCGGGAGGGAAGAGTACATGCTCACAGACAAGGAGACCGGGGAGAAGTGCGGACTCGACTTCATCAGCGAAATGGTGAACAAGTACTCCGTAACGCTCAACGTCGAGACCGAGGAAGGCCAGGAGCTTTTCAAGAACCTTGCCAGGCACGCGGACGTCATCGTCGATGGGCATCTCCCCGGCTACATGGACAATCTCGGGATCGGGTACAGGCAGATCTCCCGGATCAACCCGAGACTGGTCTATTGCTGGGTGGGCCTCCGCGGGTCGTGGGGCTCCTACAAGGACAGGGTCTCCAAGCACGGCCAGTGGGAGCTCGATCCCTTTGCCCAGTGCACGAATTCCTTCGTCCACAACACCGGCTTCCCCCAGGACCAGCTCCCCAGGGGGAAGGGGGGCGACCCCACCCGGTCCGGGCTCTGGATCACCGACTACTGCGCCGGCGAGCAGGCGGCGGTCAACATCCTGGCGGCGCTCTACTGGAGAGATGCGTCCGGCGGAGAAGGGCAGTTCATCGAGTCCACCGGGGCCGAGAACTATTTCGACATCCTCGATTTCGACATCGCCTGGTACGGTTTCAACGCCAGCATCAAGGCGAGAACCGGAGCTTGGGACCCCAACCTCAACCAGTACGAGTGGAACCCGTGCAGGGACGGCTACATGATGATCGGCGGCCAGAGCGACCGGCTCTGGTACCGGATCGGCATGTGCATCGAGCGGGACGATCCGCAGTTCGGCAGGCTGATCCATGAAGACCCCTTCCTCAAGGAGGTGGGGGCGAGGAACGCCCTGCACGCCCTGATCAAGACCTACACCCTGACCACCCGGTGGCTGCGGAACATCAACCGGATCGAAGCGGAGGAGAAGCTGCTGCAATATGAAATCGCGGCCGGGCCGATCATGTTCACCGACGAGGTCGCCGAGTTCCCGCACTTCAAGTACCGCCCGTGGATCTACACGACCGAGTCCGACTACGGCACGATCCTCTACGGGACATCGCCGAACGCTTTCCAGAAAATGACGCCACACCGGCTAAAGTGGATGGGGAGAGCGCTCGGGAATGATACCAACATGATCTACAAGAAGTATGCCGGCCTTGGCCCGACGAAGATCGAGGAACTTAAAGAGAAGGGGGTGATCTAGATGGCGAAAGACCCCAGAGAGACAAGGATCGAGGATCTTCCCGGCCCCAACAGCCAGGGAGAGCTCGAAGAGATGAAGATGCCCTACGAGGAGTAT
>JBAUIH010000205.1:0-1539 GCA_049682755.1 Candidatus Aminicenantales bacterium
ATGGGTCTTCCGCTTTCAACGGGATGAGGCTTTTCCCGTTAGAAACGGTAGAGCCGTAAGAATTTAATGGTATTTGATCTAACAGGAGAATAAAAGCTTATGACAAATACGCCTTTTCCATCGAAACGAGCTCCGTTCTATGCTGAGGTTCCTGACGAGAAATGGAACAATTGGCGTTGGCAACTCAGCAACCGGATTAACACACCGGAAGAATTTGAGAAAGTCATCCCTTTGACCGCAAGTGAACGCAAGGCACTCTCGGCCGCTCATTTGTTCCGGGTAGATATCACCCCATATTTCATTTCGCTGATCGATCCCGAGGACCCTAACGATCCAATTCGCAAACAGGTAGTCCCCACCGCCAGCGAAATGGTGCCCTTCACCGCCATGATGGAGGACTCTTTATCCGAGGACCGGCACTCTCCAGTGCCTGGTCTGGTACACCGCTATCCGGACCGGGTCTTGATGTTGGTGACCACGCAGTGTGCTTCTTACTGCCGCTATTGCACTCGCTCACGCATCGTTGGTGACCCTTCGGCCACCTTCTCGCGCGCCGAGTTTGAGATGCAAATTGAATACCTGAAGCATACAACTCAGGTACGGGATGTGTTGTTGTCCGGCGGAGATCCTCTGGTTTTAGCACCCAAGATCTTGGAAGAGATCATCAGCCGCTTGCGCGAGATCCCCCACATTGAAATCATCCGCATCGGCTCACGGGTTCCGGTCTTTCTGCCCATGCGCATTACCGATGAATTGACCGACATGCTTCAGAAATATCACCCGTTGTGGCTCAATATCCACGTCAATCACTCCAACGAGATCACGGCTGAATTGGCTGAAGCGTGCGACAAATTGACCCGGGCAGGCATTCCGCTGGGCAACCAGTCGGTACTCTTGGCGGGCGTCAACGATAACGTTCATGTCCAGCGCCAGTTGGTACAAGATTTGGTGCGCATCCGTGTACGACCTTATTATCTCTACCAATGTGACCTGGTGGCGGGCGCCGGGCATTTCCGCACCCCGGTTGGGAAGGGCATCGAGATCATGGAAGGCCTGCGCGGCCATACCTCCGGATATGCAGTCCCCACCTATTGCATCGACGCTCCGGGCGGCGGCGGAAAGATCCCGGTTATGCCAAACTACTTGATCAGCATGTCCGATCACAAGATAGTTTTACGCAACTATGAGGGATTCATCACAACCTACGAAGAACCGACGGACTACAAACCGGAAGATGCAGCCCGACCGAAGTTAAAGCGTCCCGAGCCGGGCCAGGAAGGCATAACAAGCCTCCTGGAAGGAGAACACATGTTTATCAAACCGGAAGGTTTTGATAAACTCCACGAAAGAGGCGGCATCCAACACCGTTTGAAGGACGAGCGCAAGTGGGTACCTCTGGGAATCGGCCCTGGGGAAGAAGAAAGCCAAAAATCCTGACGATTAGGAGAGCGGGCCAACCCGCCCTCTTTTCGTTAACATCCTATTAGAAATGCTTATGCGTTAAATGGGTCAATTGCCAGTGATCTCAGCGCGTGGTAG
>JBAUIH010000206.1:0-10916 GCA_049682755.1 Candidatus Aminicenantales bacterium
CCTTTGATCTTCTGCAGCTCTCCGGACGCCTTGGAGAAATCCCGGGGCGCGCCACCCCTCTTCATGTTGAAGGAATCGAGGACGGCCAGCCATCTTATGCCCAGGACGTCCTGTTGCATCTGGTCGATGCCGACACCGATTTTTTCCAGGTAAGCTTTGGAGAACTCAAACTCTTCCTCCCGGGCTCTTTCCAGTTCGCCGCTCATCGGGGTCGTCCAGACGAGCGTTTCCAGGCGGCTCGACCCCTTTTCGCCGGTCTTGGTGTCCTCCCACTCGATGAGCCAGTGGACCAGGTACTTGCGGACGGGAAAGTTGTTGATGGTCGATTCCTCACCCGTGTCGTCGACCCTGAACTCGTTCTTGGTGATCTTGACGGTGCTCTCAGCCGTCTTCTCCTGAGCCTCCTGGGTTTCTTGCTCCGTCCCGGCCATCTGTTCCTCGAGTTTTTTTAGGGGAGAAACTGTATACTCTTTCTTCTTGTTGTCCAGGTTGGTGATGAGCGATGCCGGCAGGTCGATGATTTCTCCCGTGTCGCCCGACCGGAGGATGGTTTTCGCGGCCAGCCCGCCCGTTATCCCCTGTCCTTTGAAATCGGATTTTATGTTCGCCCATTTTTGTTCGGCCGTTACTTTCTCAATTTGGACGAGGCTGAACTTGCCGAACCCGCGGAAACCGATCTCGGACTTCGTCTTTTTGACAACCCCGGCGAACGCAGAGGCGGTCAGGACGAGGATGATGGTCCCGAAAACGAAGGTTTTTTTCATGTGAGCGCTCCTTTTGGAATCGACTAGACCACAGTTTATCCATAGAAATCATAGTCTTTTTTCCAGGGAATGGCAACATCTGCTTTTGCGGGGTTTGCAGCTCTTTTCCCGTGACTGGATAGGGGGCAGAGGGCGGCTCCCTGCCCACCTATCCAATTATCATGGATTTGGAGATACTTCCTTTTGCGGGTCTCCGGCGTATAATGATGGATGACCGAGATGCTGGGTTTTCTGAATAAGTTCTTCTTCGTTTTCCACTCCGGCATGATCGTCTTTATCCTCTTTGGCTGGATATGGAGAAAAACCCGCTGGGCGAACCTCATCGTCATTCTTTTAACGACTTTTTCCTGGTTCGTCCTCGGGATCTGGTACGGCTACGGCTATTGCCCTAGCACCGACTGGCACTGGCGCGTCAGGTCCAAACTCGGCATCCACGACCTTCCCGAGTCATACACCAAGTTCCTGGTCGATTCCTTCATGGGCGGGGATGTCAGCCAGAGGGTCGTGGATATTTTCACCCTCATCCTGCTCCTTTCGGCCCTGGCTTTTTCCCTGGCCTTGAACATCAGGGACCGGGGGAGAAAACGGAAGGGCGGCCGGCCGGCGCTTTGACCGTTGATCTTCAACCGGGGAATTCGGGATAGCCCCTTTCTTTTCTCTCCGGCCGCTCAGCGGATGATCTCAGTGTAGAGCCAATAGAAAAAAGAAACGAGGTAAGCCGTCAGCAGGACCCAGACGAGGAGGTTGATGGTCCTATCGACCCGTTTGAGAAAGGGATACCGGGCCTGCTGTTTCTTGCCGGTGAACTTGGATAAAGCGTAGAGGACGGCCAGGACGAGCAGGATAAACAGCCACTTTCTCATCTTCTAATGGGTCAGACCGGCCACGGCGGCGCCGATAAGGGGGGAATCGTTCACCCGGATGAGACGGCAGGTGACGTCTCTTGCGGAGAGGATACGGCGAAGACAGCTCTCGGTCCGGGACCGGAAACCCCTCGTCTTATAATAGGTCGAGCCGTCCACGTTGACACAGACCGGATGACCAGAGGACTTTCCCCCGCCGGATTTCAGGACGGCCGCGCCGATGTTGATGGCCGCAAAAAGCGCGGCCCGGTCGATAACGGCCGTGAACAATTGCCGGATGAGTTCTTCATCTTGCCGGGGAAAGGGACCCAGCGGGTGTTCCCGGCCTCGTCGTGGTTTCCTAAGAAAGGCATCCACTTCGATGGTCGAGAGCTCCCGGAGGACGGAGAGGGCGTCCGCTCCCGGGGCGGAAAACAATCCCTCTTCGGCCGCGGTCTTCAAGACGAGGAGACAGAGACCGCCGAGGTAGGCGCCTGAGATCATCTTCTCGAAGGTGTAGGCCCCGGGGCTGACCGTGGACCGGTCAAAGGCCAGGTCGATGCGGCCGCGCGGGCACTTCCCGAAATTCCCCGATTCCACGTTGATGGCCTGGACTCCGGCCGGATCGAGGTCTTTCCGTTTGCCGATGTTGACGTTTTTTTCCACGTAGGACGTGTTGGTCCCGGTGCCGAGAATAAATCCGACATAGGAATCGTAGCCTTTAGCAGCGCCCACGCTTTTTCCGGCCAATAGGGTGGCCACGGTGTCGTTGAGGAGAATGAACCTCGGTTGGAAGCCCCTGGCCCTGAGGCGCGCGGCGATATTCTTGGCGATGGGCTGGCCGATGACTTCGGGGGCCTTGATCTCCTTGGTCCAGGTCAAGAGCCGGCCGTCGCCGTCGGGGGTGATCTTGGCGGCATAGGAGAAGCAGAGGCCGACCGAGTCGGCGAGGCCCGCCACCGGCAGGATCGTGGCAGCAAAAAGATCAAAGAACTCGTCCTTGCCGACTTCCTTCTGGATCCCCGGCATCTCGTAGTTTGAAAAGTTTTCGATGGCCGGGACGCCGCGCTTGTCGAAGACGGCCGTGGCCACACGCAGGTTCGTCCCTCCGGCGTCGACGACGATGACAGGGCGGCCGGCCGGCACCGGCTTGTCGGTGGTGATGAACGTGGGGATCATGGCCAGCGAGCTTTCCCGGCCTTCCAGACCCCTTTTCATCTCCTCCAGGAATTCTTCCAGGACCGCTTCCGCGTTGATCGCGCCGGCCTCGAGGCCATTGCGGGCGAGAAACCGGCCGATGCTCTCTTTCGATGGATTCACGGTAGTTCGCTTGGCTCTCTATGCGGAAGGCCCATGATATTCAATCGGCGGCAAAAAAACAACACGGCCCCAGGCCATGGAAGCATCTTCTGTGATAAGGCTGAACCTTCAAGGTCACTTCTCCATTCCAAGTTGTCTATAACAAAAAAAGAGATGCTTCGCACAGGGTGCGAATGCGCTTTTTATCAAATGCCCACAATATCGATAACTCCGATTTGATAATTTTTCCCCATGCCACCCATTCCCGGTCAAGGGGCTTCTCGTTTTTATGAACAGCGATGTTTAGAGGGTTGTTCGTGGGTCCTGTGTGCCGGTATTGAAACGGCCGCCGAATCGGGATATTCTCGGGTAGGTTCTATGGAGGAGGTGGATAGGGTGAAAACATCGAGGCTTTTTCTCATTCTGATGATTCTATGGGTCGTCCTTGCGTCTTCCTGCGCCCGTAAAAGATACGATCCGTTGCAGAGCCTGGCCAAGTACGATGTCGTTTGGGACTCGCCGAGCCGGGACGCCTGGGGAACCATGCCCACGGGAAACGGCGATATCAGCCTCAACGTCTGGGTGGAGGAGAGCGGCGACCTCCTCTTCTTTATCGGCAAAACCGACTCCTGGGGGGATAACAGCCGTCTTCTGAAGCTCGGCCGGGTCAGAGTCCGCCTTAACCCCAATCCCTACATGCGATCAAGGGTATTTCTCCAAACCTTGCGCCTGAGCGAGGCCGCGGTCGAGGTCCGCCCTGGAGAAGGGGAGGAGCGGATTGACCTCCGGGTTTGGGCCGACGCCAATCATCCGGTGATTTATGTCGCTTCCGAGGGGGAAAAACCGTTTCAGGTCACGGCCTCGATTGAAATATGGCGGAAAGAATCGGTCGAGCTCCCGGCGATCGAGGTCAGTGACATCCATTACGACCATGATGTGCCGGGAAACCAACATTTCCCCACGGTCGTCGAGCCGGACACGGTGCTCACGGGGCAAGAAGGCCGGATCGGCTGGTATCACCATAACAAGAAATCCGTCGGCCCGGCCCTAAGCGCCGTGCTTCAGGACATGGAGGGATTTGAGCAGGCCGACCCAATCCTGCATCGGACCTTTGGTGCCGTGGTCACGGCCGAGCAGGGGGAGCGGGTTGATGACCTAAATTTACGGTCTCCCGCAGCTCTGTCCCACCTCTTCAGCATCTTCGTCCTGACGAAACGTCCTTCGTCGCCGGAAGAATGGCTGGAAGCGGCAGAGGAAGCGATCGCCTCGACGAAAAAGACGCCGTTCTCCGTCCGCCTTCGGGCTCACCGCGCATGGTGGGAGGAGTTCTGGAAGCGGAGCTGGCTCGATATCAACGCGGCCAATTCGGAAGATGATGCTTATATCTTGAGTCGCGCCTATGTCCTACAGCGCTTCATCAACGCCTGCGCCGGACGCGGCGCCTACCCCATCAAGTTCAACGGCTCGATTTTCACCGTGCCGAACCCCGGAAGCCCGGGCGATGCCGACTACCGCCGCTGGGGTCCCGGCTACTGGTGGCAGAACACACGCCTTCCCTACATGAGCATGTGCACCTCGGGAGATTTCGACCTTCTCGAGCCCCTCTACCGGATGTATACCGGAGACGTCCTGGAGATGGCGAAATACCGGACCCAGCGCTATTTCGGTCACACCGGCGCCTATTTCAACGAGTGCGTCTATTTCTGGGGCGCCGCTTTCAACGAATCTTACGGCTGGACGCCGCGCGAAAAGCGAACGGTGGTCGAAAACGAAAGCCGCTGGCATCGCTGGGAGTGGCAGGGCGGGATCGAGCTCCTCCACATGATGCTCGACCACTATGAGCACACCCTGGATGAAGCCCTGCTGCGGGACCGGCTCCTTCCCCTGGCCCACGAGATCCTAACTTTCTATGACCTTCATTACAAAGTCGATGACAGGGGGAAGATCGTCATGGAGCCCTCACAGGCACTGGAAACGTGGTGGGACTGCCGAAACCCGATGCCCGAGATCGCCGGCATCCTGGCTGTAACGGAAAGGCTGCTGATGCTAGCCGGAGACAGGGTCGAGGCGGGGGAGAAAGCCCTCTGGGAGAGAATGAGGGACAAGATGCCCGGCCTTCCGACGAGAGTGGTCGACGGCCGGAGGATGCTCGCGCCGGCGGAATCTTTCGCGACCAAGAGCAACATCGAGAATCCCGAGCTTTACGCGGTCTTCCCTTATAGGCGGGTGGCGTTGGGCCGCCCGGGGATCGAGCTAGCGGTTGAGGCCCTCAACAACCGCTGGGACAAAGGCAACTTCGGCTGGCGGCAGGAGGAGATCTTCATGGCCTATCTCGGGCTGACCGACCAGGCCCGGGAATATATCGTCGGCCGGGCGAGGAACAAGCACGAAGGCTCCCGCTTCCCGGCTTTCTGGGGGCCCAACTATGACTGGATTCCCGACCAGGACCACGGCGGGGTATTGCTCAAGGCGCTCCAGGCCATGTTGATGCAGACGGATGGGAAGCGGATCTTTCTTCTCCCGGCCTGGCCGGCGGATTGGGATGCGGATTTCAAGCTCCACGCGCCCTACGGGACCGTCGTCTCGGGCCGCGTCGAGAACGGGAGGGTTGCCAGGCTCGACGTCCGGCCCTCCGCCCGCCGCAAAGACGTGCAGATTATGATGGAATAGGCCCCGGAACTGGGAGAGACGCGTAGCTCTTCTGATAATCGGGTGCTTTTCAGCGCCTCATAGATGGCCAGGCGGCAGGGGCCATTTCGCGATGCCTGTTTGAGGCTCCCTGCAACCAATCTCAAATCCCCATCGTTGCATCAGATGGAGGGGATATCCCCGAATATCGAGGTCTCAGGAGGCTAAAATGATCAAGAAAGGACTATCCCTGGCAGCCTGCTTCATCCTTCTTGTCGGTCTCACAGCCTTCCCGGTCTACGCCCAGCAGCCATCCAGAGTCGCGGCGATCGACCTCCAGCAAGCCATGGAACGGTCGGTGGAAGGTCAAAGCGTCCTCTCTCAACTCAAGCAGAGAGAGCAGGCCATCATGAACGAATTGGGAAAATACGATCAACAGATCCTCTCTCTAGAAACCAAACTGAGGACGCAGCGGCTCACCCTGAATGAAGAAGCCCAGCAGAAGCTCACTTTTGAGCTGGAGACCGCCAAGGTTCAGCGCAAACGTGTGGAGGAGGATGCCTCCAAGGAGTTCCAGCGTCTTCAGTTCACCCTGGTCTCAAAGCTGCGAAACGAGGTCCTTGCTGTCGTCAACGGCTATGCGAAGGAACAACAAATTAGCCTTATCTTCGACCTCTCTGCGCCGAGCGCCGTCGTTTTCTGCGAGCCGGCGCTCGATATCAGCGCTGAGATCATCCGGAGGTATGACTCTTCCAAACTAGGAAAAGAATAGCCATTGGGCCGCACCTTTTAGCGTCCTTTCAAGCAGGTTTCTTGAGCCTGAATTTTGCGGTACCCCTTCTCCGGACAAGAACTTATCCAGAATTCGGCCGCGGCTAAAATCACAGTTTTTCGATCAGGGCTTTGAAGCGGGGATGCTCGCGGATCGACTTGAGGTCGGGATCGTGTTCCAGCCATTTTCTCTGGATGGTCCCGAACTTAACCGCTTCCTCCATGCACTCGACCGCCTTCTCCGTCCGGCCCACGAGAGCATAGGTGCAGGCGACGCCGTAGAGAGTCATGGTTTCGCGGGGATGAGCCGAGGAAATGCGTTCGGCCCATTCCAGGCCGAGTTCCGTTTCACCCAGGCTGATGGCCGCGGAGGCTCCCATATAAAGCGCTCGCGTGTCTTCGGGAAAGAGCTCCACGGATCTCTTTGCATTTTCCAGAGTCTTCCGGTAGGCCTGCTCTCTCTCGGCCGGCTTGTTCTGTTCCGTGTAGATCATCCCCAGCAGGCAGGGCGCATTGTAGTCCTCGGGCCGCAGCCGGCTGGCTTGATGAGCTAGTTCAGCCGCCTTTTCGAACTGCCCGAGAGCGAAACAGAGCCTGGCATAGAGGTAGGAGGCCTCAAAAAGATCCGGTTTCAACCGGACGGCCGTCTCGAATTCCTCTTGAGCCTTTTGAAATTCCTTCCGATTATATAGGACCATTCCCCGGGCGACATGGGCCTCACTCAGGTCGGGGTTCAGCTCGAGCGCCCTCAAACTGTTCCTTTCTGCGGCATCGAGGATGTCCTGGCCGGGATTGAACCAGGTGTAGAGAAAAGAATAGCAGTTCGCCGTCCAGGCGTAGGCGCCGGCATACTCGGGATCGAGCTGGGTAGCGCGCAGGAAGAGCTTGAGGGCCCGTTCAAACCCGGTCCTTTGGAACAGGTAGAAAGCCTGGCGTCCCCGGAGGCAGTAATCAAAGGCTTCGATGTTCGTCGTCGGGAGCTGGGAGAGGGATTTTTTGTCCTGGCTCGTCAGCATCGGATGGAGAACCTTGGCGATGCTGTGGGCGATCTCGTTCTGGATCTCGAAGACGTCCTTGAGCTCCCGGTCGAAGGTCTCGGCGTAAAGATGGAAGCCGTTCGAAGCCTTAATGAGCTGGGCGGTGATCCGGAGCTTGCTGCCGGACTTGCGGACGCTTCCTTCCAGGACGGTTCCGACGTTTAGCTTATCGGCGATCTGGCGGATGTCGAGGCTTTTCCCTTTGAACGCGAAAGACGATGTCCGGGAAACGACGTGAAGGCCCTCGATCCCGGACAATGAATTAATCAACTCTTCAGCCAACCCGTCGCTGAAGTACTCGTTTTCGCGGTCTGAGCTCATGTTCACAAACGGCAGCACGGCGACGGAGGCTTTCTTCGTCTCCTTCTCCTGTCTTGAGGCGCGCTTTTCGACCTCGGCGAGGATGGAGACGACATCGGCCATCGACGGGAATCGACGCTCCGGATTCTTTTCCAGGCAGCGACTGACGATCCCCTGCAGTTCTTCGGGTGCCTGGACCCCTAATTCGGACATGCGAGGCGGATCCTCGTAAAGGACGGCCGCGATCGTCTCTGCGGTCGTCTCGCGGCCGAAGGCGCTTTTTCCTGTCAGCATTTCGTAGAGCACACAGCCGAAGGCGAAAATATCGCTCCTGGCGTCGACCTTTCTTCCCTCGACTTGCTCCGGAGACATGTACACCAGCGTTCCGATGATCATGCCCTTGATCGTAATCCCTTCGGCCTGGAGGAAGCGGGCGATCCCGAAATCCAGGATTTTGGCCCAGCCCTCCCGATCGATCAGGATGTTGCCGGGCTTGAGGTCGCGGTGAACAATCCCCAGCCGATGAGCCTCGGCCAACCCTTCTCCGACCTGCTTGGCGATGGAGATCGCGGTTTCCACCGTCAGGCGGCCCGACTGCCTGATCAGGTTCTTCAGGTCCTGGCCGGCGATATATTCCATCGTGATATAATGGGCCCCTTCGTCTTCCATCAGCTCGTACATCCGGCCGACGTTCTTATGGCTGATCCGGCGGGCGAGCTTCAGCTCGTTGCTGAACCTCTCGATCGTTTCTTTGTCGGAAGCGATTTCGGGCTTGATCAGCTTGAGAGCAACTTCTTCTTGAAGCTTCAGGTCAAGGGCTCTGTAGAGCTTTCCCATCCCCCCTTTGCCCAGTTCTTCGATGATCTGGTACCGGCCCGCGAACAGGGAGCCCAAACCCATTTTCCGGGCGGGCGCTCCCAAGGTCTTCGTTCCCGCGGAGGGCCCTTCGGCGGGGACAAGTTGGGTCCCGCACTCCCCGCAAAAACGCTGGGTGTCGGGGTGGTCGGTCTGACACTTCGGGCATTTCGTCGTCATTTTCATACCCTCATCTTGAACAATTAAAAAGGGAAGATAGGGCTGGCTGGGAAGCCTGGATTCGAACCAAGATTCCATGATCCAGAGTCATGTGTCCTGCCATTGGACGACTTCCCAGCAGGTGCTTGAATGATACTCGATTCGGCTGCTTTTTTCAACACGCCAAATTTCCAGCGCGGGCTGACGAGCACCTGTTGTGACCGGGGCGAGGGCTTGGGCAAGGAAGTCCATCGACGACTGAGCGGGCACGGTTTCTCGACTGCAGGGAGAGAAGAGCGAAGGAGGAGTTTGGAGTGAGGGGCCTCGCTGGGGAACCGAACGGGCTGACGAGCCCAAGCCCGAGCCCAAATTGACAGGGGAGGGGGGGCGGTGATAACATGGGCGGCTCCGATGAACAAAAATTGGGTCCGGTTCGGCCTGATCGCCCTCCTCACGGTCATTTTCCTCTTCTTTTTCTTCCGGAGCGTGGACTGGGCGGAGGTGGCCCGTTATCTCCGGGGTGTCGACTTTTCCCTCTTCGTCCTGAGCCTCGTTCTGGCTCCTCTCCACCTCGTCACCCGTTCCTTGCGATGGGATTACCTGATCAGGCACGAGAAGCCCGGCGTCCCCTTCGCCAGCTTTTTTGCCGCCAACACCGTCGGGTTCACTGTCAATTTCATCTTCCCCGGCCGGGTGGGTGAACTCGTCCGGGCCCTCTTTCTTGCCCAGAAAGAAAGAATCCGGAAAGGTTTCTGTTTGGGGACGATCGTCGTCGAGCGCACCTTCGACACCTTCACAATGTGTTTCTTCCTGGGTGTTTTTCTGCTTGCCAGGCCCCTCTTTTCCTCGCGGTTTCAGGCGGGAGTTGAGGGCTATGCAAGCCTCAGACTCTGGGGGATCGTCGGGCTCGCCCTGAGCGTCCTTCTCCTGACCATTATCCTGTCCCTCTATTTCCTCCGGGAGAAGACCCTCTCTTTCATCACCCGTCTCCTCAAGCCTGTTTCCGAGAAGATTTCCCGCAAAATCCTGGCCCTATCGGAGGAGTTCATCTGCGGCCTCAAATTCTTTCACTCCCTGAAAGTCCTTCTGATGTATGCCTTATTCTCTGCTGTCGTCTGGCTGGGCATCATCTTCTTTTACTGGATATTCTTCCTGGCTTTCGGGATTAGGCTTTCCTATTTTCTCCTTGTCCCCTATATCTTTTTGACCATGGTCGGGGCCTCGATCCCCACCCCCGGCATGGTCGGTGGCTTCCACTACTTCTCCCGGCTGGGCATGACCTCCCTCTACGGCATCGATCCCAACTTGGCGGTCGGCGTCACCATCCTCGTCCATGCCATCCAGCTTGTGGTGACATCCCTGATTGGATATGCTATATTGTGGAAAGAGGGTATGTCCCTCTTCCAGCTCAAGAGGTTAGGAGAAAAGGCCGAATCATGAAGTGCCCTTTCTGCAATCATCCTGAAAGCAAGGTCATCGACTCCCGGGAAAGCAAGAAAGGCCTGTCCATCCGCCGCCGGAGGGAGTGCCTTTCCTGCCGGAGGCGGTTCACGACCTATGAGAAGATTGAAGAGATCCCCTATATGGTCGTCAAGAAGGACGGCAGCCGCCAGCCCTTCGACGGCCAGAAGCTCCTCCGGGGCTTGCTCAAGGCCTGCGAGAAGCGGCCGATCCCGGTCCGCAAGCTCGAGGAGATCGTCGAGGATATCGAGAACAGGGTTCAGGAGAGGCCGGACAAGGAAATCAAAGTCGCGGAGATCGGCCTCCTGCTGATGGACAGGCTCAAAGCCCTTGACAAGGTCGCCTATGTCCGGTTCGCCTCGGTCTACCGCGAGTTCAAGGACGTCATGGAGTTCAAGCAGGAGCTGGAGACTCTTCTCAAGGAACGCTAGTCTCGCGCCGCTGATGGTTCGCAAGATCAAGCCCATTTCCCGTGTCATCCGGATCGCGACCGAGATCGACCGGATTGACAGGACCCACACTCCCCGGTGGGACCGGCTTATGGAATGGGATGAGAACTGGATCCCCAGGGTGGATGTTTACGAGAAACCGGGGGCGATCGTTGTCGAGGCGGAGATACCCGGTGTCGGCGAGCCCGACCTCGTCATCACGGTGCAGAGCAACCGGGTGGAGATCAAGGGAATGAAGAAAGAATCCGGTTCCTCAGGAAGGATCCGGTACCTGCGACTGGAGAGGGAGTTTGGGAGCTTCCGCCGGCTGGTGGCGCTCCCGGCTACGGTTGTGCCCGACAAGGCCAAGGC